>NZ_NHML01000004.1:0-439514 GCF_002165735.1 Rhodococcus sp. NCIMB 12038 | reverse complement strand
TTGAACATTCGTGATGCGGAGTACCAAAAACATTTGGCACTGACATTCATCGACACACTGTTGAGTTCTCAAAGAACACGCGCACACCATCACCACTGACTCACTCGCCAGCCGCTCCGGGGCAACCGTTCCAACTTATCTCCTGTCACGTCCCGGCGCAAACCGGGGCGATCAGGACATCTCGAAAGCATCGAACCAAGTTCGGTATTCTCGGGAAGATCAGGCGCCTGCGTCCAACCTCGTGCCCCCGGCCTCTCGGTCGGGGTTGGTGTCCGTGTCGCTCTGACCTGGAATAAGTTACGCGAATGAAAACGGAGCGTCAAATCCCCTGGTCACAGGCATCCAGTATGTGAAATCCGCTGGTGACCCGCGCCGCGCGCGGGTCACCGGACGGAGTCGGTCCGAATTACGCCGCTGTGACCCGCCGCACGCTAGTTCGACAGCACTTTGACGCCGGCGAAGTTGCGCTTTCCGCGCCGAACCACGAGCCACGTCCCGTGCAGCAGATCACTCGATTCGGGAGTCCAGTCCTCACTGGCGATCTTCTGGTTGTTGACGGAGGCGCCGCCTTCCTTCACGGCGCGACGGGCCGCACCCTTGCTCTCGCACAAGCCGCTGAGAACGAGAAGGTCGACGATGCTGGAGGGCTCGCCCGGCGCGAGTTCTGCGACGGACGCCTCCCGAAGGGCAGCGCCGAGCGTCGGCTCGTCCAGGTCCTGCAGTTCCGCCCGGCCGAACAGTGCCTGGCTCGCGAGCTCCACGGCACTGGTGTTGGCTGCGCCGTGCACGAGTGTCGTCATCTCGGCGGCGAGCCGGCGCTGGGCCTCGCGGGCATGCGGCCGCTCGGCGGTCGCCGTCTCCAGTTCCGCCAGCTCCTCGGCGGTGAGGAACGTGAACCACCGCAGGTACTTGATCACGTCGGCGTCGCCGGTGTTCACGAAGTACTGGTACCACGCGTAGGGGCTCGTCATCTCCGGGTCGAGCCACAGGCTTCCGCCTCCGGTCGACTTTCCGAACTTCTTGCCGTCCGCCGACGTGACCAGCGGGACGGTCAGACCGTGCACCGGTTCGGCGTCGACGCGCCGGTTCAGCTCGACGCCGGCGATGATGTTGCCCCACTGATCGGATCCGCCGACCTGCAGCGAGCAGCCGTGGCTGCGTCGCAGGTGCAGGTAGTCGTTGGCCTGGAGCAGCATGTAGCTGAATTCGGTATAGGACATGCCGTCGGTTTCGAGGCGGCGCTTCACGGTGTCTCGCGCGAGCATGACGTTGACGGAGAAGTGCTTGCCCACGTCGCGGAGGAAGTCGATGGCCGACAGCTTGCCGGTCCAGTTCATGTTGTTCTCGATGACGGCGCCGCTCGGCGAGTCGTCGAACTCGACGAACCGTTCGAGCTGCCCGCGGATCCGATCGGCCCACTCCGCCACGGTGTCCGCGGAGTTCATCGTGCGTTCGCCGACGTCACGAGGGTCGCCGATCAGCCCGGTGGCGCCACCGGCCAGCACGATGGGCCGGTTGCCCGCGCGCTGGAATCGCTTCAGCGCGAGCAGGGGCACGAGGTGGCCGGCGTGCAAACTCGGTCCGGTCGGATCGAAACCGGCATAGAGGGTGACCGGTCCGGCGTCGAGATCACGACGCAGTGCGTCCAGATCGGTTGATTGGGCAATGAGCCCGCGCCAGGTCAGTTCATCGATGATGTTCTCAGTCACGGTTCCGATCATCCCATCCGCTCGTCGGCGGGCATCGCACGCGGGCTTCTCCGGTACGCGGACACGGCCGGCGACTCCGGAATCCAGAAGCGCCACGGGCGGTCGGCGGCCGTGCTGACCCCGACCCGGGGACCGCTCACCCAGCCCTCCGACTCCGCGACCTCCAACCGAACGGGCGACTCGGCGTCGAACAGTGCCGCACCGTTCTCGGCGAGGGTGACGCCGGTGGCGGACCCCAGGTTGCCGGGACCGCGCGCCCAGTCAGCCGGTCTCGCGACGCGGGACCTGCGGGCCTGGACCGTCGCGGACCCGTCGAGCACTTCGCCGGCACGCAGCAGCACCCCGCCCGCGGTGCCGACCGGGCCGTAGGACACGTTCATGCAGAAGTGCATCCCGTAACTGCGGTAGACGTACAGGTGCCCGGCCGGGCCGAACATCACCTCGTTGCGCGGGGTCCTCCCCCGGTACGAGTGCGAAGCCGGGTCGGGCCAGGGCCCGTCCTTCTCCCCGCCGTACGCCTCCACCTCGACGATGCGGATGCGGACGTCGCCGACGATCAGCGTGGATCCGAGGACGATGCGCGCGGCGTCCACTGGTTCTGCCCGGTCGAGTCGATCGATGGTCACGTCCCGATTCTCCACAACCGTTGACGGCACCACGCCGACGGTCACATAATTCATCACACAGTGAATTCACCCAGTGATGAATTGAGGCCCGCCATGACCGGCAGCGCAGCGATCGACATCCGTGATCTGCACGTGCGCAGAGGCAGGAACGAAGTGCTGCACGGCATCGACGTCCAGGTGCCGAGCGGATCCATCACCGGCCTCCTCGGACCCTCCGGATGCGGAAAGACCACGCTGATGCGGTGCGTGGTCGGCACTCAAATCGTGGAATCCGGGACGGTCACCGTGCTGGGATCCCCCGCAGGCTCGGTCTCGTTGCGAAGCCGGGTCGGATACGTCACCCAGTCCCCCAGCGTGTACGCCGACCTCACGGTCAAGAAGAACGTCGCCTACTTCGCCGCGCTCTACGGTCAGCCGCCGAGCGCGGTCACCGAAGCCGTCGACGCGGTGGGGCTGACCCGCTTCGCCACCCAGAAGGCGGCCGATCTGTCGGGCGGACAGCTGGGCCGGGTCAGCCTCGCCTGCGCACTCGTAGCGCGCCCCGAGATCCTCGTCCTCGACGAACCCACAGTCGGTCTGGACCCACTCCTGCGCGTCGAACTCTGGGAGCGGTTCGAGGAACTCGCCGCCGCCGGAACCACCCTGCTGGTGTCGAGCCACGTGATGGACGAGGCCGAACACTGCGCGTCGCTCCTGCTCATGCGGGACGGCTACGTTCTCGCGCAGGTCTCCCCCGGCGGGCTCCGGGAACAGACCGGCGAGACGAGCCTCGAAGACGCCTTCCTGAACCTCATCCGCTCATCACATGTCGGGAGTGAGAACTGATGAACGTCACGATCTTCGCGGCCACGGCGGGCCGGATCCTCGCGCAACTGCGGACGGATCACCGCACCGTCGCCATGATTCTGGTGGTGCCCAGCCTGCTGATGGTGCTGCTGTACTTCCTGTATCAGAACGTTCCGGCACCGCCCGGTCAGCAATCGCTGTTCGAGCGCGTCGCGATCACGATGCTGGGCATCCTGCCGTTCGTGGTGATGTTCCTCGTCACGTCGATCGCGATGCAACGCGAACGGACGTCCGGCACCCTCGAACGCCTGCTCACGACACCGATGGGCAAGCTCGACCTGCTCGGCGGCTACGCGGCGGCGTTCTCCACGGCCGCTGCGGCGCAGGCAGCGCTGGCGTGTGCGGTGGCATTCGGATTCCTCGGCCTCACCACCGAGGGCAGCGTGACGTGGGTGCTGCTGATCGCCGTGCTGAACGCTATCCTCGGCGTTGCCCTCGGTCTGCTGTGCAGCGCGTTCGCGCGCACCGAATTCCAGGCGGTGCAGTTCATGCCGGTGGTCGTGGTTCCCCAGCTCTTCCTGTGCGGTCTCCTCGTTCCGCGGGATCAGCTCCCCACCTGGCTGGAGTGGATCAGCAACGTCCTCCCGCTGAGCTACGCCGTCGAAGCGTTGCAGCAGGTCGCCACCCACCCCGGGGCGACGGGCCTCACGTGGCGCGACCTCGCGGTGGTCGCGGCGTTCGCCCTGCTCGCACTATCGCTGGGCGCCGCAACACTGAGACGACGCACACCATGACCGACCCCGCGACACGCACGGACGGCGCCCCCGGGCTGCGGACCGGACGACGCCCGGGCAACCCGGACACCCGGTCGCGAATCCTGAACGCCGCCCGAAAACTGTTTGCACAGAACGGTTTCGACAAGACCAGCGTCCGTTCCGTCGCCACCGGAGCAGGCGTCGACTCCGCCCTGGTCCACCACTACTTCGGAACCAAGCGACAACTGTTCCTCGCGTCGGTGGACATTCCGGTGGATCCGACGAAGGTCATCGCGCCGGTGCTCGACACCCCGCCGGACGAGATCGGCAGCCGCCTCGCCCGGGCCGTGTTCTCCGTCTGGGAATCGCCGCACAAGCCCGCCGTGGTCGCGGCGTTCCGGTCCGCGATGGCGGGGAACGAACCGACTCTCATCCGCACGTTCCTCCTCGAGGTCGTGCTCCGGGACCTCGGACCGCGCGTCGACGAACCACCCGGAACCGGGATGCTGCGCATGCAACTGGTGGCATCGCAGATGGCCGGTGTCCTGGTGACGCGGTACGTCCTCGAATTCGAGCCACTCGCGTCGCTGCCCGTCGACGACCTGGTCGCGATCGTCGCACCGACGTTGCAGCGCTACCTCACCGGCGATCTGCCGGTGTGATCAGGCCTCGCCGGACGCCCGGGCGAGCAGCGTCTCGTGCTCCTCCGCGTCGACGTCCCGGGCCTCGTCGATCAGCAGGACGGGGATCCCGTTCTCGATGGGATACGCGCGCCGAAGGCGAGGGTTGTAGAGCAACTCGTCTCCGACCAACAGCAGAGGACCCTTGTCCTGTGGGCACGCGAGAATGCCGAGCAACGTCGGATCAATAACCACGGAAGTCCTCTCCAACCGTTCGGGTGAGCAGTGTCAGGCTACCGCGCGCCGGCGGGCACCCCGGCCGAGCCGTCCTGGAACTCGGCGGCCACCGCCTTGGTCAGCCGCCGGTACTGGTGCGATTCCGGATCGGCATACCACACACGGGTTCCCGGCTTGGGCAGGCCGGCAGCGCTCAGGGCATCGGCATTCGGGCGGTACGAGGACCCCAGCGGGATGTCCTCCACCACCTGGATGACGTCGGGCCGCAGCGCGGGAGCGAGCGCATCGAGCGCGTCGGAGATCTCCGCCAGCCTCGGCGGCCGCCCGTCGCGCAGGGTCAACGCGGCAACGGCCAGCGTGCGGCCGCCGACCTCCACCCCGTAGGCCACCGCGAGATCGACATGATCGACGGACCCGAGCGCGTCGACGATCGGCTGGGTGAACACCGCGCCCCGGGGAGTCGCGATCACGGTCTTCCTGTGGTCGACGAGCCAGTAGTCGCCGTCGGCATCGCGGCGGAAGAGGTTCTCCGTCGGAATCCACGCGTCGCCCGCGGCGAAGATTCCGCGCATCGCGCCGCCGGACATCTCGGCGTGTACGCCCGCCTTGCCGAGGAGCAGACCGACCTCGTCGTCCTCGCATTCGCGGATGAATCCCTGCTCGTCCTCCAGCAACCGGCCGGCGATCGGGTCGTAGGCCGCGAGCCGCACCTCGGCGCTGCCCGGCAAGGGCCGCCCCTTCGCCCCGACCTTCGCGCCTGCGACGTTCGCGAGAACCACGTCACCCTCCGTGGACGCGTAGAACTCGAGGACCTTCGCCGGTGCGAACCGTTCCGTCGTGCGGCGCCACAACCCCTGCGGCATCCCGGATCCGATGAAGAGCCGGACGGGATGACTTCCGTCGAGCGCGAGGTTCTCGGCGTCGAGGATCTCGCGCATCATCGTCCACGTGTAGCTGACCACCGTCACGCCGTAGCGGTGGACCTCCTCGGTGAACCGCTCGGGGTCGAGTCCGCGCGAGAGCGCGATCCGGGATCCCCCGGCCACGGCGCCACCGATCGCGGCGAGCAGGCTCGACGAATGATGCAGAGGCGCAAGGCAATACACGGTATCGCCGCGGTCGAGATCGGCGGCCGAGGCCGTGCCGAACGCCGACAGCGCCCACCGGTAGTTCGTGATCTGCTTGGTCTCCCAGTGCCCGTTGGACTCACTGCAGATGATGAACGCCAACTCGCGGGCCAGGCCGGGATCGGGCCGGTACCAGCCCGGCAACGTCACCGCGTCGGGGTCGATCTTCTCGAGATCGACGACGTTCGCCGACGGATCCACGTCGAGATCGCGCTGGGCGCCGCCGCCGAGCACGAGGACCTGCATGCCGGTCGCGATCGCGGCGTCCAGATTCTCCGGGTCGGTGACGATGCGCTCGACACCGTCGATGCGGAGGGCGGTGTGAACTTCCCGCCCCGGGGGCAGCAAGACCGCGACGGCACCGAGACGGGACAGCGCGACGATGGCGGCGAGCGCGCTCGGGCGCGTCTGCATCACGACGCCGACGTGAGCGGCGGGACGGACACCGGCCTGGATCAGACCGCGGACCACGTTGTCGATCCGCTGGTTGACCGCCTCGTAGGTGTGCACGCGATTGTCGAAGAGGAAGCACTCGCCGCCGGGCGCCTTCCGACGCTGCTCGGCCAGCAACCGGCTTAGCGAGATCTGCGTGTGCGGCTGGATCTGGCCGAGCCGGGCCAGCCGGGGCAGCGCCCGCGTGGCCTCGCCGGACAGTTCCACCGTGCCGCGCAACGCGCCGGACGCGAAGTCGCTGATCCCCTTGCCGACACCGACACCGACCTCGGCGACCGAGGCCACGGTGTGAATGATGCGGTCGCTGATGGACACTCCGGATTCGCTACCGAAATGCTCGTCGTAGCGCATGAGCTCGATGTTGGTGGGGCGCGGCCCCTGCCCCTCGTTCCACAGCACCCACTTGCCGGTCGTGGGCCACGTGTGGGTCGCCGCGGCCGAGCCGACGACGAGACCGAAATGCCCTGCTCGCAACGTCGATTCGTACACGTTCGCGCGTGGGGCGGCCCGGCGGATGCCGCGGACGGCCAACGGCTGACCGATGTCGTCGACCTCCCCCACGAACGCGAGGACGGGGCAGGTCAACTCCGCGAGCGACACCACCTGGTCCTTGATCACGAACCCGCCGGTCATCATGCGGTTGTGCACGATGAACTGCTTGAGCAATTCGGCGACGGCCGGGCCGGACCACGCGACCCAGCCCTCGGTCGCCAGGAACCGTCGCTGCTGCTCCCGAGGCAACAGCGCTTCCCTGTCGTGCAACTGACGGAGGAAATCCAACCTCGACTTCAGTGTCTTGACGGGGTCGAGGAGCTGAAACCCGGTGCGGGCCATCCACCCCGACACCGCGAGCCGGTTGAAGACGTGGTCCGCGAGGAAGCCCGCGGCGTCGGTGGCGAAGCCTGCCGGGATCCCGAACGGCAACCCGGCGAGCGTGTCGACCGGGCTGCCGAACGTCACGAGTCCGGCGATGTTGCGGCTGCGGCGATACGCGGCGGCCTGGTAGGCGAACATGCCGCCCTGCGAATATCCGGAGAGGTAGACGTCACGACCGGTGTGCGACCGCACCTGGTCGATGATCTCGCTGATCGCGACGATGTGGTCGGCGAGATTCCGATCCCAGCCGCCCTCTTCGGAATCCGGCGATCCGAAGTCGACGACCCAGGGGTCGATCCCCATCGAGCGCAGGATGCCGACCGCACCCTGGTCCCGTGTCACGTCGTAGACGTCGGCCGACATCATCATCGGCGGGACCAGGACGATCGGGGGTCCGGCTTCGGCCGGGTCCGTGTCGGGGAAATACCGTCGGAGCCGATACATCGGTGCGCGCTCGACCACCTCGAACGGCGATGTGGTGAGGTCCGTCTCGAGTCCGCCGAGACGAACCACCTCCAACCCGTTTTGCGCCGTCGCCACCACGCGACGGATCGGGCCCATCACCGTTTCGGTATTCAGTCCCACGAACACTCTCCCAGACTCTCGAACCGTGACGCACGTCTCGCTGCCGCCCGCCCTCACCCTACTGCGCTCGACGCGTCACTCTGCCCCTAATCCGGGGCGTCCGACGCCGGTGTCATCGACACCACTCGCGCAGCGTCTCGGACAGCCGACGGACCCCGCCCAACTGTTCGGCCACACGGATACCGGCCGTACCGCCGCGGGCGTTACGCGAGGCGATCGAGCCCTCGACGGTGAGCACCTCCCGCACGTCCGGGGTGAGAGCCGGATCGACCCCGGCGAGTTCTTCGTCGGTGAGATCCTCGAGTCCGGCGCCTCGCGCCTCGGCGACGCGGACACACGCCCCCGCGGCCTCGTGCGCGACGCGGAACGGGACGCCCTGACGGACGAGCCACTCGGCGATGTCGGTGGCCAGCGTGAACCCCGCCGGTGCGAGTTCTGCCATTCGATCCGTGTGGAATTCGAGAGTGGAGACCAGTCCGGTGATCGCCGGGAGCAGCAACTCGAGCTGCGCCACCGAGTCGAAGACCGGCTCCTTGTCCTCCTGCAGATCCCGGTTGTACGCGAGCGGCTGCGCCTTCAGCGTCGCCAGCAGCCCGGTCAGGTTGCCGATCAGCCGGCCCGACTTGCCACGGGTCAGCTCGGACACGTCGGGGTTCTTCTTCTGCGGCATGATCGACGAGCCCGTCGACCAGGCGTCGGCGAGCGTGATGTAGCCGAATTCCGGAGTGCTCCAAAGGATGACCTCCTCGGCCATCCGCGAGAGGTCGACGCCGATCATCGCGAGCACGAACGCCGCCTCGGCCGCGAAATCCCGCGACGAGGTGGCGTCGATCGAGTTCTCCGCCGACGAATCGAATGCGAGTTCCGCGGCGATCGCCTCCGGATCGAGCCCGAGCGACGAGCCGGCCAGCGCCCCGGAACCGTACGGCGACACGGCCGCCCGCACGTCGAAGTCCCGCAGCCGCTGAACGTCACGGAGCAACGGGTGCGTGTGCGCCAGCAGGTGGTGCGCGAGCAGCACCGGCTGCGCGGCCTGCAGGTGGGTCTTGCCCGGCATCACCGCGGACGGGTGCGCCGCCGCCTGAGTCGCGAGGGCGTCGACGACGTCGAGGACACCGTCGGCGACGCGGCGGACCGCGTCCCGCAGCCACATCCGGAACAGCGTCGCCACCTGATCGTTGCGCGAACGCCCGGCGCGCAGGCGTCCCCCGACCTCGGGACCGACCCGATCGATCAGACCGCGCTCGAGCGCCCCGTGCACGTCCTCGTCGGATTCGCTCGGGACGAACTCGCCGCTCGCGACGTCGGCCGCGAGCCTGCCGAGACCGTCGAGCATCGTCGCCAGGTCGTCGTCACCGAGCAGGCCGGCCTTGTGCAGCACCCGGGCGTGCGCCTGGGATGCGCGCACGTCGTACGGGGCCAGCACCCAGTCGAAGTGGGTGGACTTGCTCAGCGCCGCCATGGCGGCGGCCGGTCCGGACTCGAACCGGCCGCCCCACAGTGCGCCGGTCACGGTCGCACCCTGACGGGGGGCTCCTTCGTTGGTGCCGTGGGCGCTCATACCTAGAGGCCCAGATCGCGCTTCGCCGCGACCTTCGAGGACAGTCCGTGGATCTGCACGAATCCCTTCGCGTACGACTGGTCGAACGTGTCGCCCTCGTCGTAGGTGGCCAGGTTGAAGTCGTACAGCGACTCGTTGCTGCGGCGGCCGTTGACGATGATCGCACCGCCGTGCAGCACCAGCCGGATGTCGCCGGAGACGCGTTCCTGGGTCTTCTCGATGAACGTGTCCAGCGCGACCTTCAGCGGGGAGAACCACAGGCCGTCGTACACCAGCTCGCTCCAGCGCTGCTCGGTCTGACGCTTGTAGCGACCCAGCTCGCGTTCCTGCGTGACGTGCTCGAGTTCCTGGTGCGCGTTGATGAGCACCATGGCACCGGGAGCCTCGTAGATCTCCCGGCTCTTGATGCCGACGAGACGGTCCTCGACGACGTCGAGGCGGCCGACGCCCTGGGCGCCCGCGCGGCGGTTGAGCTCCTGGATGGCCTCGAGGACACTGACCGGCCTGCCGTCGATCGCGACGGGGCGTCCCGCCTCGAAGCTGATGATCAGCTCGTCCGGGGCCTGCCAGTTGACGGTCGGGTCCTGCGTGTAGTCGTAGACGTCCTTGGTCGGCGCGTTCCACAGGTCCTCGAGGAACCCGGTCTCCACGGCGCGGCCCCACACGTTCTGGTCGATCGAGAACGGCGACTTCTTGGAGACGTTGATCGGGATCTCGTTCTCCTCGGCGAACGCGATCGCCTTCTCCCGGGTCCATGCGTAGTCGCGGACCGGAGCGATGACGTCGAGGTCGGGAGCGAGCGATCCGAAGCCCACCTCGAACCGGACCTGGTCGTTGCCCTTGCCGGTGCAGCCGTGCGCGACCGTGGTGCCGCCGTGGGCACGCGCGGCCTCGACGAGGTGCTTGACGATCAGCGGGCGGCTGATGGCCGACACGAGCGGGTAGCGGTCCATGTAGAGGGCGTTGGCCTGGATGGTCGGCAGGCAGTATTCGTCGGCGAATTCGTCGCGCGCATCCACCACGACCGATTCGACCGCACCGCAGTCGAGTGCACGCTGGCGCACGACCTCCATGTCCTCGCCGCCCTGGCCGAGATCGATGGCGACAGCAACAACTTCCTTGCCGGTCTCCTTGCCGATCCAGCTGATGGCGACTGAGGTGTCCAGCCCGCCCGAGTAGGCGAGTACGACGCGATCGGCCATGGTCCTTGTGCTCCTTAGGTTGAAGATCTGTAGAGATGATTCAGTTGTCAGGCGAGGGATTCGATCTTGGCCGCGAGTTCCGCCCCGCTCAGCGGCTCGCGTGCCACCACGAGAACGGTGTCATCCCCCGCGATGGTTCCCACGACGTCAGGTAATGATGCCCGATCGAGTGCACTCGCCAGATAGTGCGCTGCCCCCGGGGGGGTTCTCAGCACCGCCATGTTGCCACTGGCATCGGTCGACACCAGTAGCTCCCCCAGCAACCGCGACAGCCGGTCGGTTCCGCCGGACACGCCGCGGACGGGATTTCCGTCCTCGGGCACCACGTACACCCCGGCGCCGCCGTCTGCGGCGCGGAGTTTCACGGCGCCGAGTTCTTCGAGGTCGCGTGACAGCGTCGCCTGGGTGGCGTCGATGCCTTCGGCCGCGAGCAGCGCCGCGAGTTCGGTCTGGCTGCGGACCGGGTTGTTCGACAGGATCGCGATGATGCGCGCCTGCCGTCCCGCCCGGGTCGGTGCCGTGGCCGCATTCACGGACGGTGTCCGGTTCGTTGCGCGAGCAGCCACACCAGCAGTGCCTTCTGCGCATGGAGGCGGTTCTCGGCCTCGTCCCAGACGACGCTCTGCGGTCCGTCGAGGACGGCGTCGGTGATCTCCTCGCCGCGGTGGGCGGGCAGGCAGTGCAGGACCACCGCATCGGCGGCCGCCTTCGCGAGCAGCGCCTCGTTGATCTGGAAGGGGCGGAACGGTCCGACCCGGTCCAGTCCGTCGTTCTCCTGGCCCATCGACGTCCAGGTGTCGGTGACGAGTGCGTCCGCGCCGACGACCGCCGCCTGCGGATCCTCGGTGAGGGTGATGGTCGCGCCGGTGTCGGTAGCCCGCGCGCGGGCTGCCTCGACCACCCAGGGCAGGGGTGCGAATCCCTCGGGGCCGGCGATGGTCACGTCGACGCCTGCGGTCACACCGCCCAGCATCAGCGAGTGCGCCATGTTGTTGGCGCCGTCGCCGAGGTAGGTGAGTTTCAGGCCCTTCAGCGAGCCTTTCCGCTCCGCGAGGGTCTGGAGGTCGGCCAGCACCTGGCACGGGTGGAACTCGTCGGACAGGGCGTTGACGATCGGGACGTCGGCGCCGGACGCCATCGCCTCGAGCCGCTTCTGCCCGAACGTGCGCCACACCACGGCGTCGACGTACCGCGAGAGGACGCGGCCGGTGTCCTGCAACGTTTCCTCGCGGCCGAGCTGGGTGCTGCGCCCGTCGACGACGATCGCGTGACCGCCGAGTTGTGCGATGCCCATCTCGAACGAGAACCGGGTGCGCGTGGAGTTCTTCTCGAAGATCACGCCGACCCCGCGGGGGCCCTCGAGCGGACGCTCGGCGTACGGGGCTTTCTTCAGCCTGGCGGCGAGCTCGAGGACCTCTGCCTGCTGTTCGGGGGTGAGATCGTCGTCCCGGAGAAAGTGTTTCACCACGGTCGTCACTGCTTTCCCGGCTGAGCGGCCGATTGCGCGTTGTCGAGGATCGCGGGCAGCGCCGCGACGAAACCTTCGGCCTGTTCGTCCGTGAGGACGAGAGGCGGAGCGAGCCGGACGACGCCCGGCTGCGCGGCGTTGATCAGGTATCCGGCCTCGCGGGCGGAGTTCTCCACCGCGGGGGCCACGTCCTGGGTGAGGACGATGCCGAGCAGCAGTCCGGCGCCGCGGACGTGGTCGATCAGCGGGTGGCCGAGACCTTCGATGCCTGCCGACAGCGTCTTGCCGAGCGTGTCGGCGCGGGAGATGAGGTCGTCCTCGGCGATGGTCCGCAGCACGGCGAGCGCCGCCGCCGCGCAGACGGGGTTCCCGCCGAACGTCGTGCCGTGCTTGCCCGGCCCGAACAGGTCCGCGGTCGCGCCGGTGGCGATGCACGCGCCGATCGGCATCCCGCCACCGAGACCCTTCGCGAGAGTCATGACGTCGGGCACGATCCCGACCGCCTGGTGGGCGTAGAACCAGCCGGTGCGGCCGACGCCGGTCTGCACTTCGTCGAGTACGAGCAGGGCGCCGCGATCGGCGGTGATCTGCCGTGCGCCTACGAGGTATCCCTCCGGCGGAACGACGACTCCCCCTTCGCCCATCATCGGCTCCAGGAACACGGCTGCGGTGTCGGCGTCGACGGCGCGATCGAGTGCGTCGAGGTCGCCGTACGGCACGTGCTCGACACCCGGGGGCATCGGCTCGAACGGCGCCCGCTTGGCGGTCTGCCCGGTGAGCGCGAGAGCGCCCATCGTGCGGCCGTGGAACGAGTTCTCCGCCGCGATGATCTTCGACCGTCCCGTGGCCCGCGCGAGCTTGAACGCCGCCTCGTTGGCCTCGGCGCCGGAATTGCAGAAGAAGACACGTCCGGGAGCACCCAGATGGGACAGCAACTTCTCGGCCAGTTCGATCGCCGGTTCGCTGGCGTACAGGTTCGACACGTGCCCGAGGGTCGACAACTGCGCCGTGACGGCCTCGATGATCGCCGGGTGTGCGTGTCCGAGTATGTTGACGGCGATTCCGGCGAGGAAGTCGACGTACTCCTTGCCGTCGGCGTCGGTGAGCACCGCACCCTGACCGCGCGTGAGTGCCACCCGGGGGACGCCGTACGTGTTCATCAGGGAGCCGGACCAGCGCTGCTGGAGTTCCGGGGTTCCGGTCATGAGGCAACTCCCTCGGTAGGTGAAGTCGGGGCGGGCGTGACCATCGTGCCGATGCCCTCGCCGGTGAACAGTTCGAGCAGAACGGAATGCGCGAGGCGGCCGTCGATGACGTGCGCGGTGGGTACCCCGCCGCGGACCGCGCGCAGGCAGGCTTCCATCTTGGGCACCATGCCGGCGTCGAGGGTCGGCAGCAGTTGCGCGAGCGCGTCCACGTCGATCTCGGTGGCCAGCGAATCGCGGTCCGGCCAGTTCGTGTACAGCCCTTCGACATCCGTGAGGATAACGAGCTTCTCGGCGCCGATGGCCTCGGCGAGCGCGGCGGCGGCGGTGTCCGCGTTGATGTTGTGCACCACACCGTCCGAGTCGGGGGCGATGGTGGACACCACGGGAATTCGGCCCGCGCGGATGAGGTCGTGAACGGCCTCCGGGTTCACGGTCGTGACGTCGCCGACGAGTCCGATGTCCGTCGGCCTGCCCTCGACCATCACGGTGCGCTTGGTGGCGGTGAACAGATGTGCGTCCTCGCCGGAGATCCCGACGGCGTACGGGCCGTGGGCGTTGATCAGCCCGACCAGTTCGCGGCCGACCTGACCGAACAGCACCATCCGGACGACGTCCATCACCTCGGGGGTGGTGACGCGAAACCCGCCCTTGAATTCCCCTGTCATGCCGAGCTTTCCGAGCATGGCGTTGATCTGGGGGCCGCCGCCGTGCACGACGACCGGCTGAATGCCGACCGTCCGCAGGAACGCCATGTCGGCGGCGAACGCCGTCTTCAGTGCGTCGTCGACCATGGCATTGCCGCCGTACTTCACGACGACGACCTTGTCGCGGAACTGCTGCAGCCACGGCAGCGCCTCCGCCAGGACGTGTGCCTTCTGGTGATCGGTGATGCCGGTGAGCGCTTCGCTGGCCGCTGTCATGACGAATACGCCGAGTTCTCTTCGACATAGGCGTGCGAGAGGTCGGTGGTCCGGATGGTCACCGCGTGCTCGCCGAGACCGAGGGCGATGTCGAGGGCGATGTCGATGTCGCTCAGGTCCACGTCCCGCGCACCCGGGGCGCCGACGCCGTCGATGCAGACGGGAGCGCCGTTGAACGACACCGAGATCTTGTCGGGGTCCAGTTCGATCGGCGCGATGCCGATCGCGGCGAGGACACGGCCCCAGTTGGGGTCGGAGCCGAACAGCGCCGTCTTGACGAGGCTGTCACGCGCCACCGTCCGGGCCCCGATCAGCGCGTCGTGCTCGCTGACCGCGCCGGTGACGGTGACTCGCACCCGCTTGGTGACGCCCTCCGCGTCGGCCATCATCTGATCGGCCAGGTCGTCGCAGACGGCCGTCACGGCCGCGTTCAGTTCGTCCTGGGTGGGTGTCACGTTGCTCGCGCCGGACGCGAGCAGCAGCACGGTGTCGTTGGTCGAGGTGGCGCCGTCGACGTCCAGCCGGTCGAACGTCACCCGGGTGGCGGCCCGCAGCGCGGCGTCGAGTTGGGCGGCGGTCGCGACGGCGTCGGTCGTCACCACGCACAGCATCGTCGCCAGCGCCGGTGCCAGCATGCCGGCGCCCTTCGCCATCCCGCCCACGTTCCACTTGCCCGCATGATGCAGGGCGGCCTGCTTCGGCACCGTGTCGGTGGTCATGATCGCGTACGCGGCGTCGGTGCCGCCCGAGATTCCGCCCGCGAGTTCGTGGACGGCCTCCGTGACGCCGGTCAGGACCTTGTCCATGGGCAGGCGGTCGCCGATCAGACCGGTCGAACACACCGCGACCTCGACGGCACCGGTCTCGGTGCCCCAGTTACTCAGCGCCGACGCCACTTCCTCGGCCGTCTTGTGCGCGTCCTGGAATCCGCCCGCGCCCGTGCACGCGTTGGCGCCACCCGAATTGAGCACGACGGCGCGCAGCCTGCCCGTGGTGAGTACCTGCTGCGACCACAGCACCGGGGCGGCCTTCACCTTGTTCGCCGTGAAGACGCCTGCCGCCGCGAGTTCCGGCCCCTCGTTGAGCACGAGGGCCAGGTCGGCGTTACCGCTCGCCTTGATGCCCGCCTTGATCCCGGACGCGCGGAAACCCGCGGGCCCCGACACTCCCTGGCTGCGGACGAGCGTGCCGCCGGCGACTTCCCGGGCCGGGTGCGGATCGATCGTGCTGTCACTGCTCACGGGGCAACTCCCACTGTCGAGAGACCGGCGGTCTCGGGTAGTCCAAGCGCAAGATTCATCGATTGCACCGCTCCCCCGGCGGTGCCCTTCGCAAGGTTGTCGATCACCGCGACCACGACGATCTGGCCGGCGTCGGCGTCGACCGTCACCGCGATCTGGACCGCGTTCGATCCGATGACCGCCCCGGTCTGCGGCAGCACGCCCCGGGGCAGCACGTGCACGAACGGCTCGTCCGCGTACGCCTTTTCGTAGATCGCGCGCACCTCGTCTTCGGTCGCCGTGGTGACCGCGGTGCAGGTCGCGAGGATGCCGCGTGGCATGGGCGCGAGCACGGGGGTGAACGACACGGTGACGCGCTCACCGGCGAGTTCGGAGAGATTCTGGATGATCTCCGGAGTGTGGCGGTGCACGCCGCCGACGCCGTACGCGCGGACCGAACCCATCACCTCGGAGCCGAGCAGATCGGCCTTGGGGGCACGTCCCGCGCCGGACGCGCCGGTGACCGCGACGATCGTGACCCTCGGTTCGACGATGCCCGCCGCGACGGCGGGAGCCATCGCCAGGCTCGACACCGTCGGGAAGCACCCGGGGACGGCAATGCGGGTGGCGCCCGCCAACTTCTCGCGCGCACCGGGGAGTTCCGGAAGTCCGTACGGCCAACTGCCTGCGTGCGGGCTCTTGTAGTACCGCTCCCAGTCCTCGGCGTTCGTCAGCCGGAAGTCGGCGCCGCAGTCGATGATGACCGTGGACTCGGGCAGGTCCTTCGCGTACTGCGCCGAATTGCCGTGCGGCAGACCGAGGAACACCACGTCGTGACCGGAGAGCGTATCGACGGTGGTGTCTTCCAGCACTCGGTCGGCGAGGGGAAGCAGGTGCGGATGGTGCGAGCCCAGGGTCGAGCCGGCGTTGCCGCCGGCGGTGAGCGCGCCGATGACGAGCGAACCGTCCGCATACGACGGGTGCCCCAGCAGCAGACGCAGCACTTCGCCACCGGCGTATCCGCTCGCGCCGGCGACGGCAATCCTGATCGGTTTTCCCGCGTGCTCAGTCATACGATTGATTATGCATCATCATGCAAGCTAATACACAACGTGGTCTCCCAGCGGGACGGGAACCGCGGTCACTGCTTGCCGAGCGACCGCCGGATCTCGTCGAGTTTGGCCTTACCCGCCTTCTCCCGCTTCTCCCACGCGTCCTCCAGCGACTGCCCCGACGGGCTGTCGTGCGCGAGTTCGGAGGAGCCCATCGCAGTCCCGAACCGTCCCTCGATCCGCTCGCGCACGCGGTCGAACGTCGGGACGCCACCCGGGGTGTAGTCGGGTTCCGGCACACCCGGTCCGACGTGATGCACGACCTCCGCGGTCACCGGATCCTCCGCCGGAATCGCCGCACCCACGTCCACGGCCGCAAGCAGCGCGCCGAGACCCGGACGTCCGGCGGCCACCGCGCGCACGACCTCGACGAATTCGGCGTCAGTCAACTGACTCGCCGCCGCCACGACGTCGCGCACCTCGGTCATCGCACCGCTCCTCACCGTCCCGGGCCCTCCACCCAGGCTACGGGTCAGCTGCGCAGTTCGGCACCCACCGCTGCGGACGCCGCGGCGACCGCAGCGTCGCGGGCTGCGCTCGCCTCGTCCTCGGTCAGCGTGCGGTCGGCGCCCCGGAATCGCAGCGCGAACGCCAGCGACTTCCGGCCCTCCCCGACCTGCTCACCCTCGAACACGTCGAACAACCGGATGTCCTCGAGGAGTTCGCCGCCACCCGACCGCAGGGCGGCCTGGACCTCGGCGGCGGGAACCGTGGTGTCGACGACGACCGCCACGTCCTGAAGGACCGCGGGGAAGGGTGAGACCTTCGGCGCGGGCAGATTCTCCACCAGTGGCAGGGCGCTCAGATCGATCTCCACGGCACTCGTCCGCGGGGGGAGCCCGGCGCGCTCGAGCACTGCGGGATGCAACTCACCGGCGTGCCCGACGACGACGCCGTCCACGAGAAGTTCCGCGCCGCGGCCCGGGTGCCACGGGAGGTACTGCGTCGCGCGGAACTCCAGCTCGACACCGGCCGCGGCGGCCACCGTCCGGGCTGCGGCGAACGCGTCGGTGGCGTCGGCCGCGCGTCCCGCGCCCCACGGACCACTCGGCTCACGCTGTCCGGTGAGCACCGCCGCCACGTGCACGGGCTGATCCGGCAGCGACTGCAGCAACGCCGTGATCTGTTCGTCGGTCGGACGCCGGTCCACCGGGAGCGCCGCGACCGGCTTCGTGTCTGCGCCGGGCAGCACGACCTGCGCGATGCCGAAGAGCGACAGGTCGCGCTGGCCGCGGGAGACGTTGCGGGCGAGGACCTCGAGCAGTCCGGGCAGCAACGTGGTGGCCAGTTCGGGCCGATCCGATTCGAGCGGATTGAGCACCCGGCCGGTGTTCCTGCGCGGATCTTCCGGATCCAGCCCCCAGGTGTCGAAGACGGCGGTGGGCAGGAAGACGGGAGGAAGGATCTCGACGTACCCCGAGAACGCCAGGGCGCGGCCGACGGCCCGCTTGCGGCGCTGCGTCGGCGTCAACCCACGACCCGCGGGGGCCGCGGGCAGCACCGACGGAATCTTTTCGAGACCCTCGAGGCGCAGCACTTCCTCCACCAGATCGGCGGGCTGCACCAGGTCGGGGCGCCACGACGGCGGGGCCGCGACGAGCTGGCCGTGACCGCTGTCGCTGACACCGACCTCGACGGTGCAGCCGATCTGCGTCAGGCGGCGCGCCGAGGTGCCGGTGGGGTACTCGACGCCCGCGACGCGGTCGGGGAGGTCGATGTCCATGTGGATGGGCTGGTGCGGGGTGACCTCACCGATGTCGGTGAGCGCCGACTCGACCCGCCCGCCGGCGATGTCGACGAGCAGCGCGGCCGCCCGGTCCAGTGCCGCGACGGGGATCTCGGGATCGACGACGCGCTCGAAACGCTTGCCCGCCTCGCTCGTCAGCTTGTGCCTGCGCGCGGTCTTGAACACCGCGAGCGGATCCCATGTGGCCGCCTCGAGCAGGATGTCGGTGGTTCCCGGGCCGACCTCGGTGGACGCGCCACCCATGATTCCTGCCAACGACAGGACTCCCGAATCGTCGGCGATCACAACGTCCTCGGGGTCGAGGACGCGTTCGGTCTCGTCGAGAGTCGTCAGCTTCTCCCCCGCCACCGCGCGGCGCACGACGAGTTCGCCGCTGATCTTCGCGGCGTCGAACGCGTGCAGCGGCTGGCCCAGTTCGAGCAGAACGTAGTTGGTGACGTCGACGGCCGGCGAGATCGGGCGGACACCCGACAGCAGCAACCGGCGCTGCAGCCACCACGGGCTGACCGCGTTCGGATCGATACCGGTCACCCGGCGGGCGGCGAAACGCGTCGCCTTCGACTCGGGTTCGACGCGGATCGGCCAGGCTTCCCCGTCCGCAGGAGACGGCGGCACTGCCGCGGGGTCGGCGAAGTCCAGGTCGAACCCGCACGCCAGTTCGCGGGTGAGCCCGCGGACGGAGAAGCAGTAACCGCGGTCCGGGGTGATGTTGAGTTCGATGACCGTGTCGTGCAGACCCATCAACTCGTTCGCGTCCGCGCCCGGAAGCGCGGTGCCCGGCTCGAGGACGAGGATGCCCGAGTGGTCCTTGCCTATGCCCAGTTCGGCCACCGAGCAGATCATCCCGTCGGAGACCTGCCCGTACGTCTTGCGGGAGGCGATGGCGAAACCACCGGGAAGGACCGCACCGGGCAGGGCAACCACCACGAGGTCGCCTTCGGCGAAGTTCCGGGCGCCGCACACGATGCCCTGCGGCTCGGCCGCCCCCACATCCACCTTGCAGAAGCGGATCGGCTTCTTGAATTCGGTGAGCTCGGTGATCTCGAGAACCTTGCCGACCACGAGGGGGCCGTCGACGGGCTCGAGCCGGTCGACTTCCTCGACCTCGAGCCCGACCCGGACGAAACCTGCGTCGAGTTCCTCGGCGGTGACGTCCCAGTCCGGGGTGGCACGCTGCAGGATCTCGGTCAGCCAGGATTGCGCTACTCGCACGTCTGCTCAGCTCTCTCGTTCGTGAAAATGTCGTGACTGGGGTGGGCGGGATCCGGGTGACGCGGGGTCAGCCCTGGACACCGAAGGGCAGCGTGAAACGCACGTCGCCCTCGACGATGTCGCGCATGTCCGGGATCCCGTTCCGGAACTGGAGTGTGCGCTCGAGTCCCATCCCGAACGCGAACCCGGTGTACACGTCGGGGTCGATTCCGGAGGCGCGCAGCACATTCGGGTTGACCATGCCGCAGCCGCCCCACTCGACCCAGCCCGCGCCACCCTTCTTGTTCGGGAACCACACGTCCACCTCGGCGGACGGTTCCGTGAACGGGAAGTAGTTCGGGCGCATCCGGGTGCGGGTGTCGGGACCGAACAGTGCGCGGGCGAACGCGTCGAGCGTGCCGCGCAGATGTGCCATGGTGAGGCCCTTGTCGACCGCGAGCCCCTCCACCTGGGAGAAGACGGGGGTGTGTGTCGCGTCGAGTTCGTCGGTGCGGAATGTCCGTCCGGGGCACACCACGTAGATCGGCACCTCTCGCGAGAGCATCGTGCGCACCTGCACCGGCGACGTGTGCGTGCGGAGCACCTGTCGCGAGCCCTCCGGCGCGATGTGGAACGTGTCCTGCATCGTCCGCGCGGGGTGATCGGGCAGGAAGTTCAGGGCATCGAAGTTGAAGTGCTCGGTCTCCACCTCCGGCCCCTCGGCGACCTCCCAGCCCATGGCCACGAACACGTCCTCGACCTGCTCGGAGATGATGCTGATCGGGTGGCGGGCACCCACCGGCTGACGCTGCGACGGCAGCGTCACGTCGATGGCCTCGGCCACGAGAACGGCGGCGTCGCGCTCGGCGAGCAGCACCGCGCGGCGCTCGTCGAACGCCGCACTGATCCGGGTGCGGGCGACGTTCACGCGCTTGCCCGCGTCGGCCTTCTCCTTGCCCGGAAGGGCTCCCAGTCCGCGGCGGGCGAGGGCGATCGGCGACTTGTCGCCCATGTGCTCGACCTTGGCCTTCGCCAGGTCGTCGAGATCCGCCACCGACGAGAATGCCTTCTCGGCGCTCTCCGCCGCCGCAGTCAGGGCGTCCTCGGTGAGCGCACTCGCATCGACCGCGCCGCCTTCGCCCCCCGTGGAGGCAGCGCCCTCTTTTTTAGCCACGACCGGTGCCACTCCTTAAGTTCTTTCAGTCAACACTCACGACGAAACCGAAACAGCTCGCCGTCAAATCCTATGCGATCCGATTTTCGTCGCTTCAGCTGTCGGTTCGCTTGCGGTTCTGAACCCGCGCGCTCGAATACAGGCAGATCGACGCCGCCGTCGCCAGGTTGAGGCTCTCGGCTCGACCGTGGATCGGGATCCGCACCCGATGGTCCGCTCGCGCCGCGGTGGCCGCGTCGAGGCCGTGGGCCTCGTTGCCGAACAACCACGCCGTGGGGCGGGCCAGGAGTTCGTCGGCGTCGTCCAGATCGACTTCGCCGTCCGCCGCCGTGGCGAGCAACTGAATGCCCGCCGCGCTGATGCTGTCGAGAACCGCGGCCGTGTCCCGTTCACGCACCACCGGAAGGTGGAAGAGACTTCCCGCGGACGCCCGGACACATTTTCCGTTGTGCGGGTCGACACTGTCGCCGGCGAGAATCGCCGCGTCCGCACCCACCGCGTCCGCGACCCGGATGACGGTGCCCGCGTTGCCCGGCTCCGCGACCGCGACCGGAACCGCGAGCAGGCGCGTTTTGGGGCCCACCGCCTCGGCCAGCGGAACGTCGAGGAGATCGCACACCGCGACCAGACCCGGCGGGGTCACCGTGTCGCTGAGCGCACGGACCGCCCGGTCCGTCACCAGCGACGTGCGAACACCCGCGGCGTGCGCCCGGTCGAGCAGCGTCGAGTACCGCTGCTCCGCGTCCGCGGTGTAGAAGAGGTCGTGCACCGGGTGGGTGGCGAGGGCCTCGCCGACGGAGTTCTCCCCCTCCACCAGGAAGCGCCCGACCTTGCGGCGTTCCGCGGTGCGCAGCAGCTTGACAGCAGAAACGACCCGTGGGGTGCGCTCGGTGAGCGGGTCCACGGGTCGTTTCCGAGGCTCGAAAGGCCGGGGCTCGAACGGCCCGGGTACGAGACTCAGGCTGCTTCTCCGGCCGGAGCGTTCACGTCAGCCGGGAGAGCCGCCTTGGCGAGGGCCACGAGGCCGGCGAATGCGGCGGCGTCGGACACGGCCAGCTCGGCGAGGTTCTTGCGGTCGACCTCGATCTCGGCCAGACGCAGACCCTGGATCAGGCGGTTGTACGTGATGTCGTTCGCCCGTGCAGCGGCGTTGATACGCGTGATCCACAGCTTGCGGAAGTCGCCCTTGCGCGCACGGCGGTCACGGTAGGCGTAGGTCAGCGAGTGGAGCTGCTGTTCCTTGGCCTTGCGGTACAGGCGCGAGCGCTGTCCGCGGTAGCCGCTGGAGGCTTCGAGAATCGAACGACGCTTCTTCTGGGCGTTTACCGCCCTCTTTACGCGTGCCACTGAAAAATCCTGTCAATCTTGGGGCGGTGAGCTGCCCCGGGTGGTCAGTAAAAGGGGTGTCGACTCAGATGTCGAGCAGGCGCTTGATGCGAGGAGTGTCAGCCTTGCTGACGACAGCCACGCCATCGAGGCGACGGGTCACCTTGGTGGCCTTGTGCTCGAGCAGGTGGCGGCGACCGGCCTTCTGGCGCAGGATCTTTCCGCTGCCGGACACCTTGAATCGCTTCGCGGTGCCGCTGTGGGTCTTCGACTTGGGCATGGAGTCCTCAGTTCTTTGGTATCCGGACCGTGATCCGGGTCGTGCTGGTGTAGTCGGACTAGCTGGTCGGCGCTTCGCCGGGCGTAGTACCGCCCGCCTGCTCCGCAGGTGTCGCCGGAGCCTGTGCCGGAGCGGAAGTTGCCCGCTGCGCCGGCGGCGCGGCGGCGCTCTCCTGCGCCTTGACACGGGTCTTCGCGCCCTTGTGCGGCGCGAGCACCATCGTCATGTTTCGACCGTCCTGCTTGGCGGACGTCTCCACGAACCCGAGATCCGCGACGTCTGCACCGAGACGCTGCAGCAGCCGGAAACCGAGCTCCGGACGCGACTGCTCACGTCCGCGGAACATGATCGTGACCTTGACCTTGGATCCGGCCTCGAGGAAGCGCACGACGTTGCGCTTCTTGGTCTCGTAGTCGTGATCGTCGATCTTGGGGCGGAGCTTCTGCTCCTTGATGACCGTGAGCTGCTGGTTCTTGCGCGACTCACGAGCCTTCTGCGCGGCCTCGTACTTGAACTTGCCGTAGTCCATGATCTTGCAGACCGGCGGGCGAGCGTCGGGGGCCACCTCGACCAGGTCGAGATCGGCCTCGAGGGCCAAGCGGAGTGCATCTTCAACACGCACGATGCCAACCTGTTCACCTCCGGGTCCGACGAGGCGGACCTCGGGAACTCGGATGCGATCGTTGATGCGGGTCTCAGTGCTGATGGGGCCTCCTAGGTTGAACGGTCTTGTCTCGAGACCGCCAGCAGCCCGTACGCCCGGATTCCCAACAAAAAAGCCCCGCTGCGGTGATGACTCTCACCATGCGGGGCCCGATGTCGACCGATCAGACGAACTCACGGCTCACGCCGCTCCCTCATCTCCTCACACTCGAGGAACTCGAACCGAGTAACCTCGGATCAAGCGACCGGACCACTGAGCTGCAGTTTTACCTGCCGCGCAGAGGTGGGAGTCGGACTCCACTTGCTGCCCCCGACAAATCCGAAGGCGGTCGTTGCACCAAGAGTAACATTTGCGCACGTCGTGAGCTAATCGATACCGGGACGTTGCGCCCCACGGCCACCTGGCCGCCAGGTCACCGGCCGCTGGTGGAATCCTCTAGGGCATGACGGACAACATCGATGACACCCCGAACGACGGCACCGTGAGCGGCGGTGACCAGAATACCGACGTCCGGGAACTGGCCGACGTTCCCTCGGTCGAGGTCATCAGCCGCGCCGCGGTCATGCTCATGAGTTCGGCAGCCGAGAAACTCGGCCTGTCCGACGCCGACCCCGACTCCAGCCCCCACCGCGACCTCGACGAGGCCCGGCGGGTCATTACCGCCCTCGCCGGCCTGGTGACCGCGTCCATCGAGTACCTCGGACCGCACGCGGGGCCGATCCGCGAAGGCCTGCAGGCGCTGCAGCGCGCGTTCCGCGAAGCGTCGTCGCACCCGGACGAGCCCGGCAAGGGTCCGGGTGAGAAGTACACCGGACCGGTGTACTGAGAGACGGCAGGGTACTGAGATGGCGAGCCGCAACAAGACCGAGCAGACGTCGGCCGGTGTCGACGAGTTCCTCGCGACGATCGCCGACCCGGTGAAGCGCGCCGACAGCGCACGACTGGTGGAACTGCTCACCGCCGCGACGGGTGAGCCCGCCGCGATGTGGGGAACCAGCATCGTCGGATTCGGCTCCCGCCACTACCGGTACGCCAGCGGCCACGAAGGCGACACCGCCCTGATCGGATTCTCGCCGCGCGCGGCGGCGCTCACCCTGTATCTCTCCCTCGACTTCACCGAGCACGAGGCCGAACTCGCGGCGCTCGGCAAGCACAAGGTCGGCAAGGGCTGCCTCTACGTCAAGAAACTCGCCGACGTCGACGAGTCGGTTCTCGTCTCGCTGGTGAACCGATCCGTGGCGGCCGCCCGCGCGCTCTGATCGCCCTCACCGGTCGAACACGGTGCGCGCGTCGGCGGGCGGTTCGCCGAAGAGGTCCGGATCGCGCGGGACGAACGACCGGGCGGTGAGGGTGGCGTCGGAGACGCGATCCAACCGGAACCAGCGCACACCCGCCCGGCTCAGGCACCACGCGACGAGGAACCACGACCCACGTGTGTGCGCCAGAAGGTGCGGTTCGACGACCCGCTCGGTACGGTCGCCGTCCCGGTCGACGTACCGCAGGGACACCATCAGTTCGCGCTGCAATCCGTCTTCGACGACGCGGCGGATGCGGGGTTCCGCGCTGCCTCCGGTGTTGTCTCGCCGGATCCACACCTTCGCACCGAGGTGCTCCACCCGCTCCCTCGACTCCGCGTCCATCACGTCGAGCAGCTTGGCGAGCGCGGCCCGGCCGTCCGTCGCGAACGGCGCATCACGGAAGGCCGTGAGGGCGAGCGCCACCGAGACCGCCTGAGCGGGAGTGAAATTCACCGGCGGCAGCATGCCGTTCCCGATGATCCCGTATCCCCCACCCGGTCCGGCGGTCGCCCGGATCGCGGCGCCCGAGGACTGCAGTACGGCGATGTCCCGCTTGATCGTGCGAGGCGTCACCTCGAACTGCGCCGCCAACTGCTCCGCGGTCCGGCCCCGGTCACCCGCGCGGCGCAGTTCTTCCGTCAGGGCGTGGAGGCGGGCTGGACGGTCCATGAGGGCAGTCTGCCGAACGTCCGCGGCAAAGTCCCGATTCTGATCGGGCCGGTTCCGTTATGCGACTGTGACGAATACGATGACACGCTGGTGTCACCGTTGCGGGTTCACTCTTGTCTCATGACTCGGACAAGCGAAGTACACGGCAGCACAGGCACCCATATCATTCTGGTCCCCGGATTCTGGCTCGGCGCTTGGGCCTGGGAGGCAGTGGAATCCGGTTTGACCCGGCAGGGACATCACGTCACCGCGGTGACGTTGCCCGGACTCGACTCCACCGGCAGCGACCGCGGCGACGTCCGGCTGGACGACCACGTCGCCGCGATTGCGGAGGTAATCGCGAACACACCGTCGCCGGAACGGGTGGTGGTCGTGGCGCACAGCGGTGCGGGGCCGGTGGCGTACGCGGCGAGCGATCGGGTGCCCGACCGAGTGGCCCGCATCGTCTACGTCGACTCGGGACCATTGCAGAGCGGCACCGCGCTGCGCGACGATCTCGACCCGGCGGTCGTCGAGATTCCGCTGCCGTCCTGGTCCGAACTCGAGGCCGAAGGCAGCAGTCTCGACGGACTCGACGACGACATGCTCGCGGCGTTCCGCGACCGGGCGGTGCCGATGCCGGCCGGCCCGGCGAGGGACACGGTCGAACTCACCGACAGCAGGCGACTGGACGTGCCGACCACGGTGATCTGCACCAGTTTTCCTTCGGAGGTCATCCAGCAGATGGCCGCAGCGGGTCATCCGATGGCGGCCGAACTCGCGCAGATCGCGAAGGTCGACTACGTCGATCTGCCGACAGGGCACTGGCCGATGTGGTCGCGGCCCGCAGACCTCGCGACCGCGATCGACGCGGCCGCGAGGGACTGACCGGATCAGCTGACTGCTGCGGCCTTCTTCGGCGCCCGCTTACGCGGTGTCGCCGTGGCGGCCGCCGCAGTCTTCTTCGCCGACGCGGACTTTCGCGTCGGCGAGGACTTGGCTGCCTTCGACTTCGCCGGAACGGGTGCAGGCACCGCGAGGACATTTTCGAGGAACCGGCCCGTGTAACTCTCCGGAACCTGCGCGATGTCCTCCGGGGTTCCCTCCGCGACGACGGTTCCGCCGCCGGACCCACCCTCGGGCCCCATGTCGACGACCCAGTCGGACGTCTTGATGACGTCGAGGTTGTGCTCGATCACGATCACCGTGTTGCCCTTGTCGACCAGACCGTTGACGACTCCGAGCAGCTTGCGGATGTCCTCGAAGTGCAGACCCGTCGTGGGCTCGTCGAGGATGTACACCGTGCGGCCCGTCGAACGTTTCTGCAGTTCGGCGGCGAGCTTCACGCGTTGCGCCTCACCACCGGACAGCGTGGGCGCGGGCTGACCGAGCCGCACGTACCCGAGACCGACCTCGACGAGGGTCTTGAGGTAGCGGTGGATCGAGGTGATGGGCTCGAAGAATTCTGCCGCCTCCTCGATCGGCATGTCCAGGACCTCGGCGATGGTCTTGCCCTTGTAATGAACCTCGAGCGTCTCGCGGTTGTACCGGGCACCGTGGCAGACCTCGCACGGCACGTACACGTCGGGGAGGAAGTTCATCTCGATCTTGAGCGTGCCGTCGCCGGAGCAGGCCTCGCACCGGCCGCCCTTGACGTTGAACGAGAACCGGCCCGGCTGGTAGCCGCGCACCTTCGACTCGGTGGTGGCGGCGAACAGGGTGCGGATCTTGTCGAACACCCCGGTGTAGGTGGCCGCATTGGACCGCGGGGTGCGGCCGATCGGCGACTGGTCGACCTGCACGAGCTTGTCCAGCTGGTCGAGCCCGTTGACGCGGGTGTGCCTGCCGGGCACCTGACGGGCGCCGTTGAGCTTGTTCGCCATGACAGTCGCGAGGATGTCGTTGACGAGCGTCGACTTACCGGACCCGGACACACCGGTGACCGACGTGAGCACTCCCAGCGGGAAGCTGACGTCGATGCCGCCGAGGTTGTGTTCGCGCGCGCCGACGACCGTGACCTGCCGCTTGCGGTCGACCGGACGGCGGATGGCGGGAATCTCGATGTGACTGCGGCCCGACAGGTAGGCGCCGGTGAGGGACTCCTCGCAGTCGAGCAGTTCCTGGTACGGCCCGCTGTGGACGACCTTGCCGCCGTGCTCGCCGGCGAGCGGTCCGATGTCGACCACCCAGTCGGACGTGCGGATGGTGTCTTCGTCGTGTTCGACCACGATCAGGGTGTTCCCGAGGTCGCGCAGGCGCGTCAGGGTCTCGATGAGACGCCGGTTGTCGCGCTGGTGCAGACCGATCGACGGCTCGTCGAGCACGTACAGCACACCCACCAGTCCCGAGCCGATCTGCGTGGCGAGACGGATGCGCTGCGCCTCACCACCGGACAGGGTGCCTGCGGCGCGGGCGAGGGAGAGGTACTCGAGGCCGACGTCGAGGAGGAAGCCGAGTCGGGCCTGGACCTCCTTGAGCACCTGACCGGCGATGGCCTCCTCGCGGCTGCCCAGCGTGAGGCTGTTCAGGAAGTCGGCGCAATCGGAGATCGACAGTTCGCAGACCTCGGCGATCGACTTCATCCCGAACTTCTCGTTCGCGATCGTGACCGACAGGATCTCGGGGCGCAGTCGCGCACCGCCGCACGCGGGACAGGGGGTGTCCCGCATGTAGCCGTCGTAGCGTTCCTTCATCTGGTCGGACTCGGTCTGCTCGAGCCGGCGGTGCAGGAACGGCATGACGCCCTCGAACTCGGCGTAGTAGGAACGGGTACGCCCGTACCGGTTCTTGTAGCGGACGTGGACCTGCTCCTCACTGCCTTCGAGGATCGCCCGGCGCGCCTTCGCCGGAAGCTTGTTCCACGGCGTCTTCATGTCGAAACCGAGAATGTCGCCGAGTCCGGACAACAGCCGACCGAAGTATTCGGAACTCTGCCCCATCGACCACGGCGCGATGGCCCCGTCCGCCAGCGACAACTCGGGGTCCGGGACGACGAGGTCCGGGTCGACCTCCTTGCGGATTCCGAGACCGGTGCACTCGGGGCACGCGCCGTACGGGGAGTTGAACGAGAACGACCGCGGCTCGAGGTCGTCGATGGACAGTGCGTGGCCGTTCGGGCACGCCAGCTTCTCCGAGAACCGACGTTCCCGGTCGGCGGCGTTCTCCTCGCGGTCGACGAAATCGAGGACGACGATGCCCTCCGCCAGTCGCAGCGCGGTCTCGACGGAATCGGTGAGCCGCTGCTTGGAACCGGCCTTGACCGTGAGGCGGTCGACGACCACCTCGATGTCGTGCTTCTCCTGCTTCTTGAGTTTGGGCGGCTCGGACAACGGATACACCACGCCGTCGACCCGCACACGCGAGTAGCCCTGCATGTTGAGCTGGTCGAACAGGTCGACGAATTCGCCCTTGCGGGTACGCACGACGGGGGCGAGCACCTGGAAGCGGGTGCCTTCCTCCATCTCCAGAACCTGGTCGACGATCTGCTGCGGCGTCTGCCGCGCGATCTGCTCCCCACAGATCGGGCAGTGTGCGGTGCCGGCCCGCGCATAGAGCAGACGGAGGTAGTCGTAGACCTCCGTGATGGTTCCGACCGTCGACCGCGGGTTCCGGTTGGTCGACTTCTGGTCGATGGACACCGCGGGCGACAGACCTTCGATGAAGTCGACATCGGGCTTGTCCATCTGACCGAGGAACTGGCGCGCGTACGCCGACAGCGACTCGACGTAGCGTCGCTGGCCCTCGGCGAAGATCGTGTCGAACGCCAGACTCGACTTGCCCGAGCCCGACAACCCGGTGAACACGATCAGGCTGTCGCGGGGCAGATCGAGATCGACCCCTCGCAGATTGTGCTCACGGGCACCCCGCACGATAAGGCGATCCGCCACTCCAAGTCCCTTCATTGTTCGACAGCCGAGGACGCGCGTGGACGCATCAGCCCTCTGGCCGTGCCATGGTAAGCCGGGGCACCGACACGTTCTGTGGGACGGATGGCCGCCCTGCCACTCACCTGCCTGTATTCGACGGTAGCCTCCCCATCATGACCGAGCAGCCCATGGTGATAGAAGACTCGTACACCGGCCACCTCTCCCCCGGTTCGGCGCCGCAGCGCCGCACGGTTCCGGGAGCCACGATCACGAAGATGTCCGTCGGCCCCATGGACAACAACGTGTACCTGGTCGTCTGTTCCGCAACCGGAAAATCCGTCCTCATCGACGCCGCCAACGAGGCGGACCGCGTCAACCAACTGATCAGCGAACACGCGCCGTCCCTCGATCTGATCGTCACCACGCACCAGCACGGCGACCACTGGCTGGCGCTCGAGGACGTCGCGGCGGCCACCCGCGTGGACACCGCCGCCCATCCCCTCGACGCCGATGCACTGCCCGTCCGGCCCGACCGCCTCCTCGAGGACGGCGACACCGTCACCGTCGGCGAGATCACCCTCGACGTGATTCACCTCGCCGGCCACACCCCCGGTTCCGTCGCGCTCGCGCTCACCGAGGCAGGCGGCGGACGCACCCACCTCTTCACCGGCGACTCCCTCTTCCCCGGCGGCGTCGGCAAGACCGCCGACGCGGGCAAGTTCGCATCACTGCTCACCGACGTCGAAACCAAGCTCTTCGACCGCTACGGCGACGACACCGTCGTCTACCCCGGCCACGGTGACGACACCACCCTCGGCGCCGAGCGCCCCCACCTCGGGGAGTGGCGCGAGCGCGGCTGGTGACCGCATCCGATCGCCGATCGCGGACCGCACGGCCGCGATTGGCGATCGGCCTCCCTGGGTACTGGTGAATGGGCGGACCGTCGGTCCGGCAACTCTGTCGTACGCCGACGACTGCCCAGAACTCTCGTTAGTGTGAGACGGGAGAACTCGAGATTGGGAGGCCAGGAATGCTCGTCCGTCGTATCGCTCGCCCACTGCTGTCCGCGATCTTCATCAGCGGAGGGATCGATGCACTTCGAAATCCGGCGCAGAAAGCACAGGCCGCCGCACCACTGATCGACAAGTCCACCGACGCACTTCCCGGGTCCGTCACGCAGAAGATCCCGTCCGACCCGGAGACGTTGGTCAAGATCAACGCCGCCGTGCAGATCGGCGGCGGCGTGCTCCTCGCCACCGGCAAGGCACCGCGCCTCGCATCGCTCGCGCTCGCAGGCAGCCTCGTGCCCACTACCGTTGTGGGGCACGACTTCTGGAACGAGACCGACCCCGCGAAGAAGGCGGCGCAGCGCACTCAGTTCCTCAAGAATGTGAGCCTGCTCGGCGGACTGCTCATCGCCGCCGTCGACACCGAGGGCAAGCCGTCGCTGGGCTGGCGTGGACGCCGCGCCGCCCGGCACGCACAGGAGACCGTGGCCGCGGCCCTGCCACTCGGATCCGGCCACGACCATCACGGCCCCGAGATCGCAGAGGCCCTGGCCGCGGCGTCGGAGCGCGCACGCATCCTGTCCGGCGAGGCCGCCGAGCGCGGGTCGGGCCTTCTCGAGGTCGCGAAAGAACACGGCACCGAATTCGCGAAGGTCGCGGCGGATCGCGGCGCCGAATGGGCGGAGGTCGCGAAGGAGCACGGCGCCGAGTGGGCGGACGTCGCCCGCGAGCGCGGCGCCGAATGGGCGGACGTCGCGAAAGAACACGGCGCCGAGTGGGCGGACGTCGCCCGCGAACGCGGCGCGGAACTCGTCGAGGCGGCGAAGGAGCACGGCCCGGAACTGGCCGAGGTCGCCCGTGAGAAGGGCGGCGAATGGGCCGGCACCGCCGCAGAACGCGGTGAGGTGCTGAGCAAGCGGGCCCGCAAGCAGGCGGAGACCGCGCTCGAGAAGGCACGGGCGAAGCGGGACGAACTGTCTCACTGACCCGGCCCGCGTCGGATATTCGATCTGATCGGCCCCGGAGACCGCCGCTGACCTGCGATGTCAGCGACACGCCTCCGGGGCCGACTAGACTGTCCAGGCACTTTTGCAGCCGATCCGGTTGCAGCCGAACCAGTCAAGGAGACCTCTTGCCCGACGAGGACACGTCACGCGACGAGCGCGAGCTCGAGCAGCAGTACGTGACGATGCTCTACACCCGACTGGACGGCCTTCGCCGATACGCGGCGAACCGGCTGAGCCGTGTACTGCTCGAAACCGGGGGAACCCCGCAGGCCCGGAGCGAGCGGGAGTCGTTCAACCAGCTCTACACCGAAGACCTCGCCAAGTACGACGCCGCCGAGAACGGACTGTGCTTCGGCCGGATCGACCTCGACGGCGAGCACCGCTACATCGGCCGCCTCGGCATCCTCGACGAGGAGAACGACTACGAGACGATGCTCCTCGATTGGCGTGCGCCCCTTGCCCGCCCGTTCTATCTCGCGACGCCCGCCGCCCCGGACGGCGTCACCCGCCGACGGCACATCCGCTCGCGGAGCCGCCGGGTGACCGCCGTCAACGACGAATACCTGGACCTGGCGGCAGCGGAGGCCGCGGGCACGGTCACCGGTTCGGACGGCGTCGCGGGTGAGAGCGCGCTGCTCGCGGCGTTGAACGCGGCCCGCACGGGTCAGATGAACGACATCGTCGAGACGATCCAGGGCGAGCAGGACGCCATCATCCGATCGGAGCACAAGAGCGTACTCGTGGTCCAGGGTGGTCCCGGAACCGGCAAGACCGCGGTCGCTCTGCACCGCGCCGCCTACCTGCTCTACACGTATCGCCAGCAGCTCGCGAAGGCCGGCGTCCTCATCATCGGCCCCAATGCCACGTTCCTCGACTACATCGGCCAGGTGCTGCCGTCGCTCGGCGAGACCGGTGTGCTGCTCTCCACCATCGGCGACCTCTACCCCGGGGTCCGCGCCACCGTCGAGGACAGCCTCGACGCCGGCGAGATCAAGGGCTCGCTCGACATGCTGGACGTCCTCAAGAAGGCGGTCCGGGATCGGCAGGAAGTGCCGTCACGGCCCGTGGAGCTGACGTTCGACACCTACCGGATCACCCTCGACCGCAAGGTCGTCACCCGGGCTCGTGGCCGGGCGCGGTCGTCCAGGCGCCCGCACAACCTGGCCCGTCCCATCTTCGTCTCCTCGGTCATCGAGGCGCTCGCGCAGCAACTCGCGGACACGCTCGGCGCCAACGTCGTCGACGGCGGGAACCTGCTGAGCCGGGACGACATCGCCGACATGCGCGACGAGATGCGTGAGGACCCGGACATCATGACGGCGATCAGCGCGCTGTGGCCGGAACTGTCGCCGCAGCAGGTCCTCGCCGAGCTGTACGCCTCACCGAACCGACTGGCCGATGCCGCACCGAATCTGACGGAGGCGCAACGCGTCTCGCTGCACCGCCCCGGAATGCGCGGCTTCAGCGCCGCCGACGCCCCACTCCTCGACGAACTGGCGGAACTCCTCGGCGTCGACGACGCCGCCGAGCGGGAGCGCGCCCGTCGCCAGTGGCGGGCGCAGATCGCGGACGCCCAGGGCGCCCTGGACATCCTGACCGGATCGGCGCCGCAGGACCTCGAGGACGAACTGGACCCGGAAATCCTGATGGCCTACGACCTGATCGATGCCAGCCAGCTCGCCGAACGCCACGACGTCGGGCAGCACCAGACCACCGCGGAACGCGCCGCCGGCGACCGAACGTGGACCTACGGTCACGTGATCGTCGACGAGGCGCAGGAGCTCTCGGAGATGGCGTGGCGAATGCTGATGCGGCGCATACCGAATCGCTGGATGACGCTGGTCGGCGACACCGCGCAGACCGGCGACCCGGCGGGAACGTCGTCGTGGCAGCGGATCCTCGAACCGTACGTCGCCAAGCGGTGGAAGCTGACGGAACTGACCGTCAACTACCGCACGCCGGCGGAGATCATGACATCGGCCCGGCGGGTTCTCGCCGAGATCGACGCCGAGCAGACCGTGCCGCGGTCGGTACGCGAATCCGGTTTCGCACCGTGGGCCCTGCAGGTGTCCAAGGCCGAACTGGCAGACACCGTGCGCACCTGCGTGTCCCGGGAAACCGGACCGGGCACGACCGTCGTGATCGGCGGCCACGACCTGGTCGCCGCACTCGCCGACCTGAGGTCGGACACGGTCAGCGTGCTCACGGTGCGTGACGTCAAGGGATTGGAATTCGACTCGGTGCTCATCGCCGAGCCCCAGGACATCCTCGACGAGTCGCCGCGCGGCATGAACGACCTCTACGTCGCTCTGACCCGTGCGACGCAACGACTCGGTGTGGTGCACACGAAGGCGTTGCCCACTGTGCTGTCCGAACTCGGCCCGGCAGAGGTCGGGATCCTGTCGTGACCCCGGGCGGTCGCGGTCGGCGGATCGGGTGTGGGCTCGTCCTCACCACGATTGCGCTGACCGCGTGCTCGGAGGCCACCGCCTCCGACCCGCCGCCCACCGCCTCGGTCGCATCCACCACCGCCGCATCACACCTGGATGCCCGTGGCCTGCGCTACAGGGAGGCGCTGGTCGCGGCGGGGATTCCGGCGCCGCCCGACGATACGGTCCTGGCGCTCGCAAACGGGATCTGCGGTCAGCTGTCCGAGGGGACCGACGAGGCGACAATTCTCGCGCATCTGACCCCGATGGCGCAGTTCGCCTCGGCGACGTCGGATTCGGGCCTCACCACCGAACAGGTGGCGCAGGTGTATCTCGATGCCGCCGAGGCGAATTACTGCTGATCGGTCCGGTGTCAGCGCACCGTGTGGACGATGAGGACATCGGACGTCGACTTGCGTGCGGCATCGGACGGAACCGACCCGAGAAGCCGGCCGGTGAGGGTGTTGAGTCCACGGTTACCGATAACCAGGAGACCGGCCTCGACCTCGTCGACCAGGTTCAGCAGCGACTCGACGGGGGCGCCGACGACGGCGCGTTCGACGACCTCCTTGGCGCCGGCGGCGTGGGCGCGCTCCTTCGCCGTGCGCAGGATCTCGTACGTCGGGGCCGAACCGGTGATCTGGTAGGCCTCGTCACCGAGCGCGTCGGCGGCCTGCCCGACGTCCTTCGGATCGGCCGGGTAGTACGCGCAGGCGATGATCAGCTTGGCACCGGCGTCCCCCGCGATGGCGGCAGCCTTCTCGACGGCCAGAAACGACGACTCGGAGCCATCGGTTCCGACGACAACGGTCCGGTAGGCGCTCATTCATTCCTCCATGTCTGCGATGGTCGATTGGCCGGGGTCCGGACACACGTCATGCCTGGACCCAGCAGCCACTGCGCTGACCCTAGCCGCCCCGGTGCCCTCATAGGTGCATTTGCAACACATGCCACAGGGGATATCCCCGGTGCATGACGGATCACATTTTCCGTGCGCTCGGGCTGTGATCGGTGTCAGCGGGACACGGCGACCTTGGGACCGAACACACCGGCCGGGAACACTCCCGCCGCGACGATCGCGTCCCGCCACGGGGTCGCGAGTTCGACGAGCCGGGCCGCCCCGTCCTCCCCCAGTGCCGCCCACGGTGCCAGCGCGAGATCGTCGGTGAGATCCTCGACCAGTTGCCGCAGTTCGTTGCCTGCGGCAGTGAGTTCGCCCCGGGCGTCCAGGATTTCCCGGTCACGCAGACTCTCGCATGCGGAGTCCCACTGCTCCTGGGTCCAGGCCCGGCGAGTGATCGCGAACTTCTTCTGGAACCCGTACCCGGTGGCGGTGTGGGTGATCAGCGATTCGAGTCCGCTCAGACCTGCAGTCTGCAGGGCGGCGATGTGACCGTCGCCGCGGTACTCCCGCAGCACGGTGAGGGCATGCCAGAACGCGAGATGCGGTGAGTCCGGCCACTCGACCTCGGTGTAGCCCGCACAGAGCGGCCTGCCCTCGACACCCGGGATACCCCGCGCCGCAATGGACGCCAGTTCGGCCGCCTCGGCCATCTCCGGCGACGTGGTCACCGATTCACCGAGCAGTCGCACATACGCCTCGCCGACCGCCCGGTACCGCGCCTCGACGATGGCCGCGGGCGTGGCCAGACCCCAGGCACGCGGAATGATCGACTCGACCACGGCGGGACTGAAGTTGAAGAACGTGGCCGTGACCACGGCCGCGCCGACCGCGCCCATCGGCGCGGAACGTCCGGCGAAGTAGGTCATCCGGCCCGGTTCGAGCCCCGCCTCGACCAGCCGTTCCTCGACCTCGGGAACGAAATAGCTGAGGGAGTGAAGCAATTCCAGGGATCGGGCGGTGCGACCTGCGTTGTGTGCATCCATATGTGCGACCGTACTGCTGCGCGACCGTAGTGCCTCGGCGCCCTCGCTATTTCAGGCCCGCGGCATCCATGCCGCGCAACTCTTTCTTCAGATCGGCGATCTCGTCGCGCAGTCGCCCGGCGAGTTCGAACTGCAGATCACGCGCGGCGTTCATCATCTGATCGGTCAATTCCTTGACCAGGTCGGCCAATTCCGCCCTGGGCATCGACTTCGTGTCGCGGCCCTCGTACACGCCTGCACTGACCGACCGTCCCGCCTCGCCCTGTGCACGACGCCCCCGGCTGGCGTTGCGGCCGGAACCGCCGACGTCGACGCCACTGGCCGTGTCCTCGGCCTCCTCGTAGACCTGGTCGAGGATGTCGGCGATCTTCTTCCGCAGCGGCTGCGGATCGACGCCCATCTTCTCGTTGTAGGCGATCTGCTTCTCACGACGACGCTCGGTCTCCTCGATGGCGTGCTGCATCGAGTCGGTGATCTTGTCGGCGTACATGTGCACCTGACCGGAGACGTTACGAGCCGCACGGCCGATCGTCTGGATGAGGCTGGTCGAACTCCGCAGGAAGCCCTCCTTGTCGGCGTCGAGGATGGCCACCAGCGACACCTCGGGCAGGTCGAGACCCTCACGCAGCAGGTTGATACCCACCAGAACGTCGTACTCCCCCAGCCGCAGCTGCCGGAGCAACTCGACGCGCCGCAACGTGTCGATGTCCGAGTGCAGGTACCGCACCCGGATCCCGAGCTCGAGGAGGTAGTCGGTGAGGTCTTCCGACATCTTCTTCGTCAACGTGGTGACGAGGACGCGCTCGTCGCGGTCCGCGCGTTCCCGGATCTCGTGCACCAGGTCGTCGATCTGGCCCTTCGTCGGTTTGACGACCACCTGGGGGTCGACGAGACCGGTCGGGCGGATGACCTGCTCGACGAACTCGCCCCCGGCCTGCCCCAGCTCGTACTTGCCGGGTGTGGCCGAGAGGTACACCGTCTGCCCGATGCGCTGGGTGAACTCCTCCCACGTCAGCGGGCGGTTGTCGGTGGCCGACGGCAACCGGAACCCGAATTCGACGAGGTTCCGCTTACGCGACATGTCACCCTCGTACATCGCACCGATCTGCGGGACGGTCACGTGGGACTCGTCGATGACGAGGAGGAAATCCTCCGGGAAGTAGTCGATCAGCGTTGCGGGCGCGGTGCCCGGTCCACGACCGTCGATGTGCCGCGAATAGTTCTCGATGCCGGAGCAGAACCCGACCTGCTTGATCATCTCGAGGTCGTACTGGGTGCGCATCCGGAGCCGCTGCGCCTCGAGCAGCTTGCCCTTGTTCTCGAGGTCGGCGAGCCGCTCCTCGAGTTCGGCTTCGATGTCCTTGACGGCGCGTTCCATCCGCTCCGGACCCGCGACGTAGTGCGTGGCCGGGAAGATGCGCACCGAGTCGACCTTCCGCACGATGTCCCCGGTGAGCGGGTGCAGGTAGTACAGCGCCTCGATCTCGTCGCCGAAGAACTCGATCCGGACCGCCAGTTCCTCGTACGAGGGAATGATCTCGACCGTGTCACCGCGCACCCGGAAGGATCCACGGGTGAACGCCAGGTCGTTGCGGGTGTACTGCACGTCGACCAGCAGCCTCAGGAGGGCATCGCGCGGAACCTCCACACCGACCTCGAGCTGCACCGAGCGGTCGAGATACGACTGCGGGGTGCCGAGGCCGTAGATGCACGAGACGGACGCCACCACGACCACGTCCCGCCGCGAGAGCAGGCTCGACGTCGCGGAGTGCCGAAGACGTTCGACGTCGTCGTTGATCGACGAGTCCTTCTCGATGTAGGTGTCGGTCTGCGCGATGTAGGCCTCGGGCTGGTAGTAGTCGTAGTACGAGACGAAGTACTCGACGGAGTTGTTGGGCAGCATGTCGCGCAACTCGTTGGCCAGCTGCGCGGCGAGCGTCTTGTTGGGCGCCATCACCAGCGTGGGGCGCTGCACCTTCTCGATCAGCCACGCCGTGGTCGCCGATTTACCGGTACCGGTGGCGCCGAGCAGGACCACATCTTTCTCACCTGCGTTGATGCGGCGTTCCAGATCCGCGATCGCCGTCGGCTGGTCGCCGGCCGGTTTGTGGTCGCTGACGACCTCGAAACGCGCCTCCGACCGCTCGATCTCCCCGATGGGACGGAACTCGGAATGTGCCACCACGGGGTGCTCGGATGCAAACGCCATGCAACCAGGGTAGGCCGAGGTACCGACAAACTTCCCGGGCGATCTCCGTCGGCTGAAAAATCCCGGTAGGTTCCCTGCCATGGCAGGCGCGACGCACGACATCCACCCACCGAAGGTCGAATACTTCGACCTCCGCGATCACACCAACACCGACCCCAAGGGTTTCGTCCGTCACGTCGACCACTACCGCGTCGAGCCGTGGGGGCTGTACATGGCGCGTACCGCCGACCACCGGCAGTTCCACTACCTGGAGTCGTGGCTGCTCCCCGACCTGGGCCTGCGCGCGTCGATCTTCCACTACCACCCGTACCACCAGCGCGATCAGGACCACTACGTCGACATCGGCACGTTCACCCGCGGCGAGAACGTGTGGAAGTCGGAGGACCACTACCTGGACCTGGTCATCCGCACCGGCCGCGACACCGAACTCCTCGACGTCGACGAACTGATGGAGGCGCACCGCGCCGGCCTGCTCGACGCCGCGACGGCCGAGCAGGCGATCCTCACCGCCACCACGGCGATCGACGGAATCGCCGCACACGGCCACGACCTCGGCGGCTGGCTGGCCTCGATCGGCATGCCGATCGACTGGCGGTGACCTACGCGGTCCACCCTGTTCGCTCGGCCCACTCCCACGCCCGGTGATACGCGCGGTCGAACCACGGGGTCTTCGCGTCGACGTAGGCGGTGATCGCGTCCTGATAGTCGGTGTGACCGGCCGCCTTCTCCGCCGCGGCCTCCTTGACCGCGAGGTACTCGGCGCGGGCGTCGGTGTCGGCGCGGAGCCAGTCCCGGAACACGAGCGCGAACTGCTGTCCCGGCCACCCGTCGACCCGGAGGTGGATGTTCACCGGCCGCCCCGGATCGGCGCCGCCGTGGATTCGCTTGCCCCACAGCGCCGGATCGGTCTCGCCGCCCTGATAGGACGGCTTCGGGTCGTCGGCGGTGATGTGCTCGATACGGGGGAACCCGGCACCGGCGAGTGATTCTGCGAGTTCGTCCGCGATGTCGAGGCTCGCGACCGTCACCTGGACGTCGATGACGTCCTTGGCAGGCAACCCGTCCACGGCCGTCGACCCGATGTGGTCGATCCGGACGGCGCGGTCGCCGCACACCAGTCGCAACCGGGCGATCAACCGGTCCGCCTGGGCAGGCCACTGCGGATTCGGCGCGGCGAGTACGGGCAGCACCCGTACGACGGTCCGCGTGCGGATGTTGGACTCGAAGGGCACGAGACGCTCCGACCACAGTGCGCGGATCTCCGGCTCGAGCGCGCCCGCGGCACCGCTGTTGTCGAGCCGGACGTCGGCCGCCGCCCGCCGTTGATCGTCATCCGCCTGGGCGGCGATCCGCGCCCGCGCGTCGGTCTCGGGCATCCCCCGCGATCCGACGAGCCGCTGCACCCGCTCCTCTGCATCGACGAACACGACGACGACCAGATGGAACGCGGCGCCCATTCCGCCCTCGACCAGCAACGGAATGTCCTGGACGAGCACCGCGTCCTCCGGCGCCGACTCGATGATCTCCGCGGTGCGCGCCCCGACCAGCGGGTGGACGATGGAATTCAACGCCAGCCGCGATTCTTCGTCGGCGAAGGCGCGCGCTGCCAGGGCGGGCCGGTCGAGCGCGCCGTCCGCCGTCAGGATCTCCTCGCCGAACCGGTCGACCAGGGCAGCGAGGCCGGGCGTACCGGGTTCGACGACCTCCCGCGCGATCAGATCGGCGTCGACGATCACCGCCCCGAGTTCGGCGAGGACCTTCGACACGGTGGACTTACCGGCTCCTATGCCTCCAGTGAGGCCGATTCTCAACACGCCCCCCAGTGTTGCACCCGCCCCGCAGCGACGACGCACGTCCCTCGCAGATCACCACCCTCTTCCCGCTCAGCAGACTCACCTGCCCCAAATACCACAGAAGTCCGACACGTTCGGTTATGTTCGAGCGAACGCACCGACCTGCACCTTCTCGAAGAAGAGGAACGCCATGCGCGATCACCGCAACCAGTTCGGTCGGCACCGCCTCGGCATTGCGGGCGGGGTGCATTGCATCGAGATTCCCGAGGTGGCCTCCGCGCTCGCCGAGCATCGCCGGACCTGGCTCACCGCGCTCATCAGCCAGGGCAGGCACAGCTTCGCGACGATGCGCAAGCGCACCGAGGTGCAGTCCTCGTCCGGCTACTGGATTCCCGCAACCGCGAACTGAGCGCCCGCGCACCACCCACGCACTGTGGCCCGACCTCCGAAGAGGTTGGGCCACAGTCGTATTCAGCACAGTTACATTCAGCACAGCCGTACCCAGAGGTCCGGAAACGACGAAACCCCGCCCCTGCAGTGCAGGAACGGGGTGTTCGGCTGTGCCTGACGAGTCAGGCGGACTTGCTAGGCGTTGCCCGACAGCTTCTCGCGCAGAGCGGCGAGCTGTGCGTCGCTGGCCAGCGATCCACCGGCAGACTCGGACGACGAGGAGCTGGAGGACGAAGCGGCGTCGGCGTCGCCGGCACCCGACTCGGAGGAGTAGCCGGCAGCAGCGGTGGCAGCCTCGGCGGCCTCGTCTGCAGCGGTCTTCTCCATCTGAGCGGTGTGCATCTTGTGACGACGCTCAGCCTCGGCGTAGCGGTTCTCCCACTCTTCACGCTGCTTGTCGAAGCCCTCGAGCCATTCGTTGGTCTCGGGATCGAAGCCCTCGGGGAAGATGTAGTTGCCCTGCTCGTCGTAGCTGTCCGCCATGCCGTACTTGGACGGATCGAACTCGGCGTTGTAGTCCTCGTTGGCCTGCTTCAGCGACAGCGAGATGCGACGACGTTCGAGGTCGATGTCGATGACCTTGACGAGTGCATCGTCGTTGACGCCGACAACCTGGTCCGGAACCTCCACGTGGCGCTCGGCCAGCTCGGAGATGTGGACGAGGCCTTCGATTCCCTCTTCGACGCGCACGAAGGCACCGAACGGAACCAGCTTCGTGACCTTGCCGGGCACGATCTGGCCGATGGCGTGCGTGCGGGCGAACTGACGCCACGGGTCTTCCTGGGTGGCCTTGAGCGACAGGGAGACGCGCTCGCGGTCCAGGTCGACGTCGAGGACCTCGACGGTGACCTCGGTGCCGACCTCGACAACCTCGGACGGGTGGTCGATGTGCTTCCAGGACAGCTCGGACACGTGCACCAGGCCGTCGACGCCGCCCAGGTCCACGAAGGCACCGAAGTTGACGATGGAGGACACGACGCCCTTGCGGACCTGGCCCTTCTGCAGCTGGTGCAGGAACTCGCTGCGAACCTCGGACTGCGTCTGCTCGAGCCATGCGCGGCGCGAGAGGACGACGTTGTTGCGGTTCTTGTCGAGCTCGATGATCTTGGCCTCGATCTCCTTGCCGACGTACGGCTGCAGATCGCGGACACGGCGCATCTCGACGAGCGAAGCGGGAAGGAAGCCACGCAGGCCGATGTCGAGGATCAGGCCGCCCTTGACGACCTCGATGACGGTGCCCTTGACGGCCTCGTCCTTCTCCTTGAGCTCCTCGATGGTGCCCCAGGCACGCTCGTACTGAGCGCGCTTCTTCGACAGGATCAGTCGGCCTTCCTTGTCCTCCTTGGTGAGGACGAGAGCTTCGACCTCATCGCCCACGGAGACGACCTCGTTGGGGTCGACGTCGTGCTTGATGGAGAGCTCACGGGAAGGGATGACGCCTTCGGTCTTGTAACCGATGTCGAGCAGGACCTCGTCACGATCGACCTTGACGATGGTGCCTTCGACGATGTCGCCATCGTTGAAGTACTTGATCGTTGCGTCGATGGCGGCGAGGAAGTCCTCGGCGGAGCCGATGTCGTTTACGGCTACCTGCGGCGAGGTCACGGTGGTGGAGGGCATGTGTTGAGTTGCTCCGGACGGGTTGTGGTCGGTTGATGGTGTTCTGTCGGACAAGCAACCCGACCCGACGAAAACATTCCCGCCGAATCAGATCACCGCAAGCGCAAGGAACGACACCCGATTGGAACCGAACAAACTCGAACTGAACCGAATCCGATGCCGCACACATAGACACTCGCGTGGAATAGGCTACGCGCCCGTGGGCAAGCTGGGCAAACCCGGGTGCGTTGCCACGCTCTACGCTGTTGCCCATGCCCGATCCTCGCCCGTCCGATTCTCCCCTGTCCGCGGAAGACGACCGCCACGGCACCGCCAACAGCGTCCTCGGAACGTCGGGGGTGAGCCGCGTCCGCGTCGACTCGGAGTCCAGCGAACGCGCGAGCCGGGCCTGGTGGGACGCCGACGCGGACGACTATCACCGCACGCACGGCGAGTTCCTCGGCGTGGACTCCTCCCGGGGCGAGTTCGTGTGGTGCCCCGAAGGGCTCCACGAGGGTGACTACCACCTCCTCGGGGATGTCGCGGGCAAGGACGTCCTCGAGGTGGGCTGCGGTTCCGCACCCTGTGCGCGGTGGCTGGCCGGCCAAGGCGCACGGGCCGTCGGACTCGATCTGTCCATGTCGATGCTGACCCGCGGGGTAGAGGCCATGCGGGCGGGCGGCCCGGCCGTGCCGCTCGTTCATGCGGGAGCCGAGCACCTCCCCTTCGCCGACGCGAGCTTCGACATCGCCTGTTCGGCTTTCGGCGCAGTTCCGTTCGTGGCGGACTCACAGCAGGTGATGAGTGAGGTCGCCCGGGTCCTTCGGCCCGGCGGGCTGTGGGTGTTCGCCGTCAACCACCCGATCCGCTGGATCTTCCCGGACGATCCGGGCCCGCGCGGTCTCACCGCATCACTCCCCTACTTCGACCGCACGCCCTACGTCGAGGTCGACGGCGACGGCGTCCCCACCTATGTCGAGCACCACCGGACCATCGGCGACCGGGTCCGCGAGATCGTCGCGGCCGGGCTGGAGGTGCGCGACATCATCGAGCCGGAGTGGCCCGAGTGGCTCGACCGGGAATGGGGGCAATGGAGCCCGCTCCGGGGGCAGATCTTCCCCGGCACCGCGATCTTCAGCTGCCTTCGGCCCGTGAGTACTTGTTAACCGCCGGCGGTTAACAAGTACTCACGGGGCCGGAGGCCACTAGAGCAGTTTCGACAGAAACGCCTTGGTGCGATCGTGCTGCGGATTGGCCAGCAACTCGCGGGGATCGCCCGATTCGACGACGACGCCGGCGTCCATGAACACCAGCTGGTCCGCCACCTCGCGGGCGAAACCCATCTCGTGGGTGACGACGACCATGGTCATGCCGCCTGCCGCGAGATCCTTCATCACGGTGAGCACCTCCCCCACTAACTCCGGGTCGAGGGCGGACGTCGGCTCGTCGAACAGCATCAGCTTGGGGTCCATCGCCAGCGCGCGGGCGATCGCGACGCGCTGCTGCTGACCGCCCGACAGTTGCGCGGGGTACGCGTCCGCCTTCTCGCTCAGGCCCACCTGGTCGAGGAGATCGCGTCCCCGTTCGAGCGCCTTCTTCTTGCTCAGCTTCTTCACCTGGATGGGCGCCTCGATGATGTTCTCGAGCGCCGTCCGGTGCGGAAAGAGGTTGAAGTGCTGGAAGACCATCCCGATGTCGCGGCGCTGCTTCGCCGCCGCCCGGGGGTGGAGTTCGTAGAGCTTGCCGTTTCGCTCGGAGTACCCGACGATCTCGCCGTCGACGTACAGCCGGCCTGCGTTGACCTGCTCGAGGTGATTGATGCACCGCAGGAACGTCGACTTGCCCGACCCGGACGGCCCGACCAGGCACAGGACCTGGCCGGCGCCGATCTCCAGCGACACACCCTTGAGCACCTTCAGCGCCCCGAAGTTCTTGCAGACCCGGTCCGCCATGACCATCGGCGTCATTTTCGTTCCCCTCCGGGTGTATCGGGCAGGGTCTCGGGACCGGGTTCGATGACCAGCGGCTTGCCCTGCGCGTCGGCGAGCGCCTGCAGTTGCCGCGCGGTGAGCTTGCGGGACGCACCCTTCGAGTAGTACCGCTCCAGGTAGAACTGGCCGATCATGAGCAGGCTCGTGATGGCGAGGTACCAGGTGGCGGCCACCATCAGCAGCGGGATGGGCTGGAAGTTCGCGCCCGAGATGTCTCTGGCACGTCCGTACAACTCCAGGCTGTAGGGCACTGCCGTGACCAGCGACGTCGTCTTCAGCATGCTGATCAGCTCGTTGCCGGTGGGCGGGATGATCACCCGCATGGCCTGCGGCAGAACCGTGCGACGCATGGTCTGCGACCACGTCATGCCGAGCGCCACCGACGCCTCGGACTGCCCCTCGGCGACCGAGTTCACGCCGGCGCGGACGATCTCGGCCATGTACGCGGCCTCGTTGAGTCCCAGCCCGATCACCGCGAACAGGAACGCCGCGTTGATTCCCTGCAGGTCGATGTGCACGAACTGGTGGACGAACGGGATCCCCAGATCCAGCTGCTTGTAGATGGACGGGAACAGTCCCCAGAACACCAACTGCACGTAGACCGGGGTGCCGCGGAAGATCCACAGGTACCCCCACGACGCCGCCTTCAGAACCGGGTTCGGCGACAACCGCATGACGGCGAGCACGACACCGAGCACGATGGCGATGGCCATCGACAGGATCGTCAGCTGGATGGTGTTCCACGCCGCGGCCGAGATCCGGGCGTCGAACAGATACTGCGCGTAGACGTCCCAGCGGTACGCCTCGTTGGTGCGCGCACCGTTGACGAACAGCGCCAGCAGCAGGCCGACGACGATCGCGGCGATCCACCGGCCGGGCCGCCGCAGCGGGATCGCCTTGATGGGTTCCGGTTCCTGCCCCGTCTCGGTGCCCGTCCGGTCCGGGGCCTTCTCCACGTCAGACACTCGTCAACCGCTCAGCTCGTGGCGCCGTTGATCTGGGACGTGGTGATGACGCCCGCCTCGACACCCCAGTTCTCCGCGATCGTCCGGTAGGTGCCGTCGTCGATGAGGTGCTGAAGCGCCTGCTGCAGGGTCTGCGCGAGCGGCGAGCCCTTCGCGACGGGCCAGCCGTACGGCGCGGCGTCGAAGACCTCGCCCGCGGCCTCGATCTTGCCGTCGCTCTGCTTGATCGCGTACGCGGTGACGGGCGAGTCGGCCGACATCGCGTCGACCTTGCCGAGGGCGACGGCGTTGGCCGCGTCGTCCTGGCTGTCGAACTTCACGATGTCGATCGGCGGCTTACCGGCGGCGACGCACGCGGCGCTCTTGGCGGGCACTTCCTCGAGGTCCTCGATGGTGGTCGTCTGCACGCCCACCCGGAGGCCGCACGCATTGGTGGGGTCGACGGACTTCCCGGCGGGCTGCGCCCACTGCACCCCGGCGCTGAAGTAGGTGGTGAAGTCGACCGACTGCTCGCGTTCCTTCGTGTCGGTGAACGACGACATACCCATGTCGTAGCTGCCGGCCTGGATCGACGGGATGATCTTGTCGAAGTCCGCCTCGGTGTACTGCGGTGTCACGCCGAGCACCTTGCCCACGGCGTCCACGAGGTCGACGTCGAAGCCGACGATCTTGCCGCTCGGATCCTTGAACTCGTTGGGCGAGTAGGGAATGTTGACGCCGACGATGATCTTGCCGGACGAGGCGATCTTCTCGGGCAGTGTCGCCGCGATGGCATCCACCTTGTCGACTTCCACGGCGACGGTGTCTTCTCCGGACGGCGAGCCGCCGCCCTCGGTGTTGCTGGCGCAGCCGGCGAGCAGCAGAGCACTGCCACCCGCCAGTGCACAGATGGTGCGGGCCACTCGGCCTCGCGCGAAGACGGATCGACCAGACACTGGCATGTCCTCCAAGAATCGTGGTGCACCGGGCGAGCTACGGCGACGGAGAACTCTCGAACTCCGACCAGTCGAACGGTAGGTCACGACACCCGCGACTGCGGACGTCGTTACCGAACATTAACGGCCTGACCCGGCCCGTGGCGGCGGTTTCAGCGACGCAGTGTCCGGGCGAGGACGGTCTCGGTGAACTCGCTGGTCGACGCGAGTCCACCCAGGTCAGCCGTGGCGACCCCGGAGGCGATCGTCGCACGGACCGCGTCGCGGATACGGTGGGCCGCGCCGCCCAGATTCCGGTCGGCGCGCCGGTCCCCGAGCCACTCGAGCATCATCGCCGCCGACAGCATCAGGGCCGTCGGATTGGCCCGGTTGCGGCCCGCGATGTCGGGGGCGGCTCCGTGCGCCGCCTGCGCCATCACCTTCGTCTCGGAAGTGTTGATCGACGGCGCCGTGCCGAGCGAGCCGGACAGCTCGCCCGTCAGGTCCGACAGGATGTCGCCGAACATGTTCTCCGTCACCACGACGTCGAAGTCGCGACCCCTGCGGACGAGGTGCGCGGTCATGGCGTCGACGTGCTCGTCGTCGATCCGCACGTCCGGGTAGTGGCGCTCCCCCACCTCCCGGCAGACGTCGCGGAACAGTCCGGTGGTCATCGACAGCACGTTGGCCTTGTGCACGATCGTGACGTGGCGGGCCCGCGTGCGCGCCAGCGCGAATGCGGTGTGCGCGATGCGCTCACACGCCCGCCTCGTCACGACTCCGACTGCCAGCGCGACGTCCGGAGTCGGCATGAACTCGCCGCTGCCGGCGAACATGTTGCGGTCCGCGTACAAGCCTTCGGTGTTCTCCCGGACGATCACGAGATCCATGTCCGGCACCGTCGAGGCGACGCCCTCGAGCGAACGCGCGGGACGGATGTTGGCGAACAGGTCGAAACGCTTGCGCACCACCCCGCCCGGGGTCAGCCTGCCGCGGAACGGCTCAGGGTAGGCGGCGCTGTCGTGCGGACCGAGGATCCAGGCGTCGAATTCGTCCAGCGCGGAGAGCGTGGAGTCGGGGATCGGCGTTCCGTGCGACTCGATGGCGCCCAGGCCGAGGGGCAGTTCCACCCAGTCGACGTCACCGCCGCCGGCCGCGGTCACCGCGGCCGAGACCACCCGCTGGGTCGCCGGAACGATCTCGTGACCGATGCCGTCGCCGAGGAGCACCCCGATCCGGTTGCCGGAAATGTTTGCCGTAGCACCGCTCATGAGGCCATCATTGCCTACCATGGTCCAGTCGGTGGAACTGCTGTTCGACGAGGCGACCGACGTTGCCGTGCGCGCCGAGTGGCAACGCCTGTGGGATGCGGGGATGCCCAGCCGCACCCGGGTTCGCGCCGAATCGAATCGGCCCCACATCACCCTGTTCGTCGCACGCCACATCCCACCCGAGATCGACGAACTGCTGGGCCGCCGGATCGCGACGCCCTCGTTCCACATCCGGCTGGGCGGGCTCGTGATGTTCGGCGGCAGGCACGTCACGTTGTCCCGGTTGGTGGTGCCGTCGAAGGCCCTGCTGTCTCTGCACCGCAGCGTGTTCGATCTCGCGGAGCACGCCACAGAGGTCACGCCGCACATCCGCCCCGGCGAGTGGACGCCGCACGTGACCCTCGCGCGTCGGCTCCCGGCGGATCAGATCGCGGAGGCCGCGCGGTTGCTCGACGGCGGCGACATCATCGGCCGGGCGTCGGTGGTGCGCCGGTGGGACGGGGAGGCCAAACGCGAGTGGGTGGTCACGGCACCCCCGTGATCACGGTGTGTGCGCGGCGATCGTCGCGGCGGCCCGTCGCGAAGACCGTTGGGTGACGACGATTCCCGCGATCACGGCCAGCGCCCCGACCGGCTGGTTCCAGGAGATGTGCTCGTCGAGTGCGACCGCGCCGAGCACCACGCCGACCACCGGGGTCAGGTACGTGACGGTGGACGCCGCGGTGGGTCCCCAGCCGCGCACCACGTTCGTGTTCCACACGAACGCCAGTCCCGTGCCGAACGCCCCGAGCCCGATCATCGACGCGACGATCGCGGGGGTCAGGTGCATCGGTGTGCTCGCGACCCACGGTGTGGCGAGAACCATGACGGCTGCGGCGATCGACACCTGCATGAACGCGATGGTCGGTGTGCTCACGCCGCGCGGGAGGATGAACCGCCTCAGGTAGACCAGCGCCACGCCGTAGGACGCGGTGGCACCCAGGCACGCGAGTTGCGCGGGAACGCTGCCGAGAATCCCCGACTGCCACGGCGCCAGCACCACGACCACACCCGTGAATCCGAGCAGGAGGCCGAACAGCTTTGCGTCCGTGAGCTTCTCCCCCGGCAGGAATGCCAGGGCCACCGACATCGTCATCAGCGGTGTGGTGGCGTTGTAGATGCTGGCCAGCCCCGAACTGATGCTCTGCTCGGCCCAGCTGAACAGCAGCCACGGCAGCAGGCACTGCGCGACGGCCAGCACTGACAGGTGCGCCCACGTCGCCGCTTCGCGCGGCAACCGCGTCCGGGTGATTCCGAGGACGGCACCGAGGGTCACCGCCCCGAACACGAGTCGCCACAGCACGACCTGGGTGAAGGACAGGCCCTCGAGGCCGACTTTGATGAAGAGGAAACTCGCGCCCCAGGCGAGCGCCGTGCCCGCGTACTGGACCGCCGGATTCCCTCTCAAAACCGGAAGTCTCCGTGCTGGATGACTTCGTTGTGCGTGTCGGGCGTGCGGCCGGCGAGCGCCAGCGCAGCGAGCGCCAGGAACACGAGGAGTACCACGACCAGGATTGTCATGCCTTCAGCCTGGTTCCCTCGGCCCCCGAGCAAAAGTGGCAGAAACGACATAGTTGATCGTTTTCCTGCCATACTCGGTTCGTGCTGAAAAAGGTCGTCGTGCCATTGATGCCGCTCACCGAGGCGTTCGAACTCGGCGTCGCCTGCGAGGTGTTCGGTTTCGACCGTTCCGACGACGGCCTGCCCACCTACGACTTCTCCCTCGTCGCCGGCTCACCGGAACCCATCCGCACCCGATTCGGATACGGCATCGACGTCCCGTACGACCTCGACCGGCTCGACGACGCCGACCTCATCCTCGTTCCCGCGGGCGGCACCTACGCCGAGGAGGACGGCTCCTACCTGTGCGCGAAGGAGCCCGCCTCGCACATGGATCCGCTCCTCGGCAAACTCCGGGCGGCGGTGGACCGCGGCGCCAAGGTCGCCAGCCTCTGCAGCGGCGCGTTCGTGCTCGGCGCCGCCGGACTGCTGGACGGACGCAAGTGCACCACCCACTGGCGGCACGCCCGGCGGCTCGCCGAACTCCACCCGGCGGCCACCGTCGACCCCAACGTCCTCTACGTCGACGACGATCCGGTCCTGACCAGCGCGGGCACCGCCGCGGGCATCGACCTGTGCCTGCACATCGTGCGTAAGGAACAGGGCAGCAAGGTGGCCAACGTGATCGCCCGGCGCATGGTCGTCCCGCCGCACCGCGACGGCGGCCAGGCGCAGTACGTGGCGATGCCGCTGCCGTCGACGACGATCGACACGCTCGGGCCGCTGCTCGACTGGATGACCGAGCACCTCGCCCTGGACCTCACGGTGACCGCGGTGGCCGCCAAAGCCAACATGTCGCCGCGGACGTTCGCGAGACGGTTCCAGGCCGAGACCGGGACCACCCCGGCCCGCTGGCTCGGCGACCAGCGGGTGCTGGCCGCGCAGCACCTGCTCGAGAACTCGGACCTCTCGGTCGACGTGATCGCCGAACGCGTCGGCTTCGGCGGTGGCGCGGTGCTGCGGCAGCATTTCCTGCGGCTGCGCCACACCACACCGCAGGCGTACCGCCGCACGTTCCGGGACACGGAGCGCACCGGCTGAGGAACCCGCAGGGAAGAATCGACGGCGACGCGGCGTTGCACAGGCAGACCCACCGATCGAAAGGACCCTCGTGGCCACCAAGACTCTGACTCAGCAGAACTTCGACGAGACCGTGACCGGCAACGACGTCGTGCTGGTCGACTTCTGGGCGTCGTGGTGCGGACCGTGCCGCTCCTTCGCCCCCACCTTCGAGGCCTCGTCGGAGCAGCACCCGGACGTCGTGCACGCCAAGGTCGACACCGAGGCGGAACAGGGCATCGCCGCCGCCGCGAACATCCGCTCGATCCCGACCATCATGGCGTTCCGCGAGGGTGTGCTGGTGTTCAGTCAGCCGGGTGCGCTGCCGCCTGCGGCGCTCGAGGATCTGGTCACGCAGGTCAAGGCCCTCGACATGGACGAGGTGCGCAAGCAGATCGCCGAGCAGGCCCCCGCCGAATAGGGCGAGGGCCCCGGCCGAACAGGCTGCGGACCGCCGCCGCCTAGTGTGCGGCGGCGTCCCAACTGCGACCGGTGCCGACGGACACGTCGAGCGGCACCGACAGCTCGATGGCCGAGGCCATCTTGTCGCGGACCAGTTGTTCCACCCGGTCCCGTTCCGCTTCGACGACCTCGAGCACCAGTTCGTCGTGCACCTGCAGCAGCATGCGCGACTTCAGTCCCGCCTCGCGCAGTGAGCGCTGCACGTCGATCATCGCGACCTTGATGATGTCGGCGGCCGTGCCCTGGATGGGGGCGTTGAGCGCGGCCCGCTCGGCGACCTCCCGCCGCTGGCGGTTGTCGCTGGTGAGGTCGGGCAGGTAGCGGCGGCGCCCGTACAGCGTCGACGTGTAGCCGTCCTTGCGGGCCTGTTCGACGACCTCGTGCAGGTAGTCGCGCACCCCGCCGAACCGGGCGAAGTACGCCTCCATCTGCGATTTGGCCTCTTCGGTCGAGATCTTGAGCTGCGCTGCCAGACCGAACGCGCTGAGCCCGTACGCCAGCCCGTACGACATCGCCTTCACGCGGCGGCGCAGTTCGGGGGTGACCTCCTCGATCGGCACGCCGAACGCGCGGGCACCGACGAAGCTGTGCAGATCCTCGCCGGTGTTGAACGCCTCGATCAGTCCCTCGTCGCCGGACACGTGCGCCATGATCCGCATCTCGATCTGGCTGTAGTCGGCGGTGAGCAGCGAGTCGAACCCCTCACCGACGACGAACCCGTCGCGGATCTGACGGCCCGCGTCCGTGCGGACCGGGATGTTCTGCAGGTTGGGCTCCGTCGACGACAGCCGGCCGGTGGCGGCGACCGTCTGGTTGAACGTGGTGTGGATCCGCCCGTCGTCGGCGACCGTCTTCAGCAGACCGTCCACGGTCACCTTCAGCCGCGTCGCGTCGCGGTGCGCGAGAAGGTGCTCGAGGAACGGGTGCGACGTCTTCTCGAACAGGTTCTGCAACGCCTCGGCGTCCGTGGTGTAGCCGGTCTTCGTCTTCTTCGTCTTGGGCATCTCCAGCTCGTCGAACAGCACGACCTGCAGCTGCTTGGGCGACCCGAGGTTGATCTGCTTGCCGATGACCCCGTAGGCCGCCTCCGCCGCCTCGGACACCTCGGCCGCGAACCGGCTCTGCAGGTCGTGCAGGTGGTCGCCGTCGACGGCGATGCCGGACGCCTCGATGTCGGCCAGCACCGCCAGCAGCGGCAACTCCATCTCGGACAGCAGGGCCGTCGACTCGATGTTCTCGAGTTCCGTGTCGAGCGCGGCCGCGAGGTCGAGGACGGCGCGGGCACTGAGAATCTCGGTCTCGGCGGCTTCGGCGTCGACCTGGTCGGCGTCGTCGAGCAGCGACAGCTGCTCCTGCCCGGTCTCCTCCACCCGCAGTTCCCTGCGCAGGTAGCGCAGCGACAGGTCGTCGAGGTTGAACGTTCGCTGCCCGGGGCGCACCAGGTACGCCGCGAGCGCGGTGTCGCTGGTGAGACCGCCGAGCACCCAGCCGCGTCCGCGCAGCGCGTGCATCGCCCACTTGGCCTCGTGCAGAGCCTTCGGCTGATCCGCGTCCGCGAGCCAGTCGCCGAGCGCCTTCTCGTCCTCCGGGGTGGCGGACGCGGTGGCGACGTACGCGCCCTCGCCGTCGGCGGACGCGATAGCGATCGCCGTCACGTCGCCGCCGTACGGGGTGCGAGTGCCGACCACCGACACACCGGACCGCTCGCCCGTCGACGCGTGCGCCGACAGCCAATCCGCGACCGCACCCGGTTCGAGCGCACTGCCGCGCACCTCGAAGCCCTCCTCCGCCTCGGCCGCGACCGGGGCGAGCGTCGCGAACAGCCGGTCGCGCAGCACCTTGAACTCGAGGTCGTCGAACAGCGCGTGGATCTTCTCCCGATCCCACTGCGCCAGCATCAGCTGGTCCGGGGTGTACGGCAGCGGAACGTCGCGCACCATCTCGGTGAGCTCCCGGTTGAGCAGGACGTTCGGCAGGTTCTCCCGCAGCGCGTCACCGACCTTGCCTCGAACCTTGTCGACGTTGTCGACCAGCCCGACGAGATCGCCGTACTCCCTGATCCATTTGGTGGCGGTCTTCTCCCCCACACCCGGGATGCCCGGCAGGTTGTCACTCGGGTCGCCGCGCAGGGCCGCGAAGTCGGGGTACTGCGCAGGTGTGAGCCCGTACTTCTCCTCGACCGCCGCAGGCGTGAACCGGGTGAGGTCCGAGACGCCCTTCTTCGGGTAGAGCACCGTCACCCCGTCAGTGACCAGCTGGAGCGAGTCCCGGTCGCCGGTCACCACGAGGACGCGGTACCCGAGTACCTCCGCCTGGGTGGTGAGCGTGGCGATGATGTCGTCGGCCTCGAACCCCTGCTCTGCCATCACCGGGATGCCGAGGGCCCCGAGGACGTCCTTCGTGATCTCGACCTGCCCCTTGAACTCGTCCGGGGCCGTGCTGCGATTGGCCTTGTACTCGGGGAACTTCTCGGCCCGGAACGTCTGCCGGGACACGTCGAACGCCGCCGCCACATGGGTGGGCTGTTCGTCGCGCAGCAGGTTGATCAACATCGACGTGAACCCGTAGACGGCGTTGGTGACCTGACCACTGTGTGTCTTGAAGTTCTCGGCGGGCAGGGCGTAGAACGCACGGAAGGCCAGCGAATGGCCGTCGAGCAGCATCAGGGTGGGGCGATCGTCGGACGGCGCGGCTGCGCCGGACGCGGGGGACGTGGTGGACCGGGGGGTGGTTGCAGGGCTCACGGTTGCCCAGTCTAGGGAGCGGATCCGACACCGATCAGCCGGATGGTTCGATACCCAACCGAAACGTGCCGGAAATCCGAGAACCCCATTTCGCGCGACCGGAGCCGTTAGAGTCCGGAAATTGCGGCACGGGCGGTAGCCCTGCCCGTCGCCGCACGTTCCTGACCGACTACACGTCCCCGGAGGACCTGCGTGGCCCCAACCGTGAGGAAGCGACTCCCAGCAGTGAGGACGCGACCGACATCCGCGAGGAAACACACGAGACGAGGTCCGGTCACCCGGCAACTCGGCCGTGCGTTCGTCCTCGTCCTGCTCGGCCTCGTCGCGGCGATCGCCTTCGGCGGTCCCGCGGCGGCGCAGGAACCCACGCCACCGCCGGCTCCACCGACCGCGACCAGTCAGCAACCGGCGCCGCCGGCGAACGCGGTGCGGGTCAGCGGCAATCTCAACAACGCAGGCGAACGGCTCGCGGACGTCGAGGTGCGCGCCCTCGACTCCTCGGGCACCGAGGTCGCGAAGGCGACGTCGGAGTCGAACGGCCGCTGGGAGCTCCAGCTCGCGCCCGGCACGTACACGTTCGAGATCGTCGCGGACTCCCTGCCCGACGACGTCAGCGTGCAGGGCACGGTGGAGCGTGAGGTGGTGGCCGGTCGCGCCAACACGGTGATCTTCTCGTTCGGCGAGGCCCGCACCGGTTCCGCGGTCCCGTTCTACGAGAAGCTGATCCGCCAGACCATCGACGGACTCCGCTTCGGTCTCGTCATCGCCATCGCCGGTGTCGGGCTGAGCCTGATCTACGGCACCACCGGTTTGACGAACTTCGCGCACGGCGAACTCGTCACTCTCGGCGCGGTCGCGGCGTGGGTCATCAACGTGACGTTCGGTGTGCAGCTGATCCCGGCGACCATCCTCGCGGTGTTCGTGGGGATCCTGATCGGCCTACTCAACAACGCCGCGATCTGGAAACCGCTGCGAAAACGCAAAACCGGCCTGATAGCCCAGCTGGTGGTGTCGATCGGACTCGCGATCTCCCTGCGCTACCTGATCCTGATCTTCTTCTCCGATCGCGCGGAGCCGTTCGTCGACTACCAGGCGCAGGTGGAGAGGCACTGGGGTCCGATCGCGATCACCGACGCCAACCTCGTGTGCATCGCGATCAGCCTCGTCGTCCTCGTCGGAGTTGCCCTGCTGCTGCAGAAGACGCGCATCGGCAAGGCCATGCGCGCCGTGTCCGACAACCGCGACCTGGCCGCGTCCTCCGGCATCGACGTCGAACGGGTGATCCGCTTCGTGTGGGGGCTCGGCGGCGGCCTGGCCGCGCTCGGCGGCGTGCTGTTCGGCATCTCCGAACTCGGGGGCCGCGTGCAGTGGGAGATGGGTTTCAAACTCCTGCTGCTGATGTTCGCCGGCATCACGCTCGGCGGACTCGGCACCGCCTACGGAGCGCTGCTCGGCTGTGTGATCGTCGGTCTGCTCGTCCAGCTGTCGACGCTGGTGATCAACCCCGACCTCAAGTACATCGGAGGACTGCTCATCTTGATCGTCATCCTGGTCGTCCGGCCTCAGGGCATTCTCGGCAGCCGGCAAAGGATCGGGTGAGGGCATGGACATCACAGGAGCACTCCAGGTCTCGCTCGCCCAGCTGATCGGCCCGTCCGCGATCTTCTACGCGCTGCTGGCGATCGGCCTCAACCTGCACTTCGGTTACGCCGGGCTGCTGAACTTCGGTCAGATCGGTTTCGCACTGCTCGGCGGCTACGGCGTCGGGATCATGACCGTCACCTACCAGCAGCCGCTGTGGGTCGGCATCCTCGTCGGTCTCGCCGCCGCCGGGTTGCTGGCCGTCGTCCTCGGTATCCCGACGCTGCGGTTGCGGGCCGACTATCTCGCCATCGTCACGATCGCCGCGTCCGAGATCCTGCGGCTGATATTCCGCTCCACCGCTTCGGATTCGATCACCGGATCAACCAACGGCCTGTTCGGCTTCGCCGATCCGTTCACCACGCTCAGCCCGTTCGACTCCGGTAAGCAGTACAACTTCCTCGGCGTGAAGTTCTACGGCGACGACCTGTGGTCGATGGTCGTCGGCTGGACCCTCGTCCTGGTGCTGTGCGGATTCGTGTACCTCCTCACACACAGCCCGTGGGGCCGCGTCCTCAAGGCCGTCCGCGAGGACGAGGACGCCGCGCGCGCCCTCGGCAAGAACGTCTTCGTCTACAAGATGCAGGCGCTGGTCCTCGGCGGCATGATCGGCGGGCTCGGCGGTGTGTTCAACGCACTGCAGACCAAGTCGATCAACCCCGACTTCTACTCCACCGCCCAGACGTTCTTCGCGTTCGGCGCCCTCATCCTCGGCGGCGCGGCCACCGTCTTCGGACCGGTGGTCGGAGCGATGCTGTTCTGGTTCCTGCTGGCCATCCCGGACGCACTGCTGCGCCAGGCCATCTCCGGTCCGGATCCGCTGCTGCCGCTGACCGAACAGCAGGTCGGGGCCATGAGGTTCGTCCTGCTCGGCATCATGATCGCGGTGCTGATGGTCTTCCGGCCGCAGGGCATACTGGGCAACAAGCGGGAGGTGCAGCTCAATGCCTGACCACAGACTGCCGGATCATCTGCAGACCGACAGCGTGCTCACCGCCGAGGAACGGGCCTCGATCTTCACCGACGTCCCGCACTCCCCCGGCGCAGCCAAACCCGACCCGATCCTCCTTGTCGACAACGTGTCCCGGACGTTCGGCGGACTCAAGGCCGTCGATGTGGCGCATCTGGAGATCCAGCGCGGCTGCATCACCGGACTGATCGGTCCGAACGGGGCGGGCAAGACCACCCTGTTCAACCTGCTCACCGGTTTCGACCGGCCGGACAGCGGCACATGGTCGATGGACGGCCAGTCGCTCGGCCGGATGTATCCGCACCAGGTGGCCCGCCGCGGCGTCGTCCGCACGTTCCAGCTGACGAAGGCGCTGTCGAAGCTGACGGTGCTCGACAACGTGCGGCTCGGCGCCACCGGGCAGCGCGGCGAGCGGATCGTCAACACGCTGCTGCCGTGGACGTGGAAGGCCCAGGAACGCGCCGTCACCGAACGGGCCAACGAACTGCTCGCGCGGTTCAAACTCGACACCAAGTCCGACGACCTCGCCGGCTCGCTGTCCGGCGGTCAGCGCAAGCTGCTCGAGATGGCGCGGGCGCTGATGACCGAGCCGACCGTCGTGATGCTCGACGAGCCGATGGCCGGGGTGAACCCGGCGCTCACCCAGAGTCTGCTCGGCCACATCAAATCGCTTCGGGACGAGGGCATGACCGTCGTGTTCGTCGAGCACGACATGGACGTCATCCGCGACATCAGCGACTGGGTGGTGGTGATGGCGCAGGGCAGCGTGATCGCCGAGTCCACCCCGGAACACCTCTCGTCGAACACCGCGGTCGTCGACGCGTACCTCGGGAGCCACCACGATCAAGCACTCGAATTCGACGACGAGGGGAATCCGGTGGGCGCGACCGCCGTCCTCGCCGAGGCACTCGAGAGCGCCGAGGCCGAAACCCTCGGGACCGGCGGCGACCTCTCCGAACCCGACATCACCGAGCTGAGGCGTGAGAACCCATGACCGAACCGACCCCGGCAGAATTCGCGGCCACCCCCGAGGAGCACGCCCGGCTCGCCGAGGGTGCCCTCGTCCGCGCGGACGGTGTGGTGGCCGGCTACATCCCCGGCGTCAACATCCTCCGCGAATGCAATTTCTTCCTGCGCGAGGGGGAGATCGTCGGCATCATCGGCCCCAACGGCGCCGGGAAGTCCACGCTCCTGAAGTCGTTGTTCGGGTTGATCCCGGTGCGGGAGGGCTCGGTGACCCTGCGCGGCGAGGACATCACGTCCAAACCCGCCCACGTGCTCGTGCAGAAGGGCGTCGGCTACGTCCCGCAGACGCAGAACGTCTTTCCCTCGCTCACCATCGAGGAAAACCTCGAGATGGGGATGTATCTGCGCCCCAAGCTCTTCGCGGAGAGGTTCGCGTTCGTCGGCGACCTGTTCCCGCTGCTCGTCGAGCGGAAGAAGGTGAAGGCGGGCGCCCTGTCCGGCGGTGAGCGGCAGATGGTCGCCATGGGCCGGGCTCTGATGATGGATCCGTCCGTACTGCTGCTCGACGAGCCGTCCGCCGGACTCTCCCCGATGTTCCAGGACGAGGTGTTCATCCGCTGCAAGAGGATCAACGCGGCGGGCGTCTCGGTGATCATGGTGGAACAGAACGCCCGGCGGTGCCTGCAGATCTGCGACCGCGGCTACGTCCTCGACCAGGGCCGCAACGCCTACACCGATTCGGGGCCCAACCTGATGCACGACCCGAAGGTGATCGAGCTGTACCTCGGCACGCTCGCGGGCAGCCAGGAGAAGAAGTAGTCCCGGCGGTTCCGGACACGACTGTGGGCCAGGTTTCCCTGGCCCACAGTTCGTTTCAGAGCAGCGCGATCACCCGCCGACGACGATGTACCCGTCCGTCGTCAGTTTGTTGTCGGCGCCGAACTTCAGCTTGCCGTACGAGCCGATGGACGGCTCGCCTGCGGCGGCGAAGTCGAGCTTGCCGGTGATGCCGTTGTAGTCGATATCCGTTCCGGCCTGCACGAGCGGCAGGCACTCCTGGTACGACGTGCACGGCGTGCCACCCTCGGTGACGTTGTTGATGTTCGCGGCGATGTCGCGGCCTGCCGTCGACTTCCCCGCTTCCGCTGCGAGCGCGGAAATGACGACGGCGTCGTAGGACTCACCGGCGTAGTTGAAGTCGATCAGCCCCGGGTTGATGGCCTTGAGTCGATCCTGGAAGGCGGGGCCGACGTCGGTGAGCGGTGTGGTGCCCTGCATGCCGTCGAGCAGCGGTGCGGCCACCGACTCGCCGAGTGCGTTACCCATGTTGCCATCCACGCCGTAGACCTTCATGCCGTCGGACGGGCCGATGCCGACCTCGTGCATACGGGTGATGATCTTGGCCGACTCCTCGAATCCGACCACGGCGACGGCGTCCGGGGCGAAGTCCTTCACCTGGTCGACCTCGGAGTTGAACGACTGCGCGTTGGGGTCGTAGATGATCTTCTGAATCTGGTCCTCGGGGATGCCCGCGTCGACGAGGTTCTTCTGGATGTTGTCGGCGAGCCCGGTGCCGTACGGGTCGTTGAGGGCCAGGATCGACACGCGCTGACCGCCGTCGTCCGAGATGAGTTGCGACACAGCCTGAGCCTGCAGCACGTCGGTGGGGGCAGTGCGGAAGTACTGCCCCTTGTCCGGGTAGCAGACGAACTGGTCGGACGTGTTGGCCGGGGAGAACATCACGACTCCGGCGCTGGACACCTTGTCGATGACCTTCAGCGACACCGACGACGACGCCGCACCGATGATCACCTGGGTGCCCGCGGCCAGTTCCCGGTCCACGGTGGTGTTCGCGGTGTCGGTGGTGGTGTCGCCCGAGTCGCCGGGAATCAGCTGGACGGGCTGGCCGAGAACCCCGCCTGCCGCGTTGACGTCGTTGACGCCGAGCTGGGTGCCCGCCACCATCGGCGGTCCGAGGAAGGAGAGGCTTCCCGTGTCGGGGAGCAGGGTGCCGATCTTCAGCGGCGCCGTGGACGGGGCACCCGCTGCCGCCGCTTTTTCGGGGGTGCAGTCGGTGGAAACCGTGGTGGCCGAGGCAGAGCTGCCACTCCCGCTCGCGGAGTCGTCGCCACTGTCCGAACTACAACCTGCCAGTGCGAGAGATGCCGCGCCGAGAACCGCGGCCGCCCGCACGAGGGTCCGTCTAGCCATCCAAACTCTCCTTAGATCACCTGTGTACGGGCGCCACCCGAGTTGGCGTCCGCTGTGGGATCAGACGCTAGCGGTCCGGCGGCTTTCGCGATCGGTCCGCAAGGGCTCGTGACCTTACTGTGATCTGAATACGGCGAGTGTTTACGCGGCCGTAGCGTGGCGGGCGTCAGGCGCCGACGAGAAGGCGCACGGACTCGACCACCACCCGACGCCGGCGGGCCCGGTCCGCGGGCGCCGACGCGCCGAGTTCCGGGGTCTGTGTGTGCCAGGACATCGCGACGGACCGGACGAGGGCGAGCAACTCCACCGGCGTGAATCGGGTTGGCAGCACACCACTTTTCTGCGCTCGCTCGATGTCGGCGAGCTTCGACCGGTTGGACGCGACCACCACCTGGAGCGGTTCTCCCTCGGGCCGTTCGAGCTGGTACCAGGTGGCGAGCCGCAGTGTCGCCGGGTTGTCCTCGTACAGGTCGAACGAGCGTCCCGCGTAGCCCGGGAGGTCGGTGGCGTCGAAGCGCACCTGCTCGGTGAACGCCACCACGTGGGCGGCGAAGACGGCGTCGAACAGTTGCCCCTTGTCGCCGAAGTACGCGTAGATCATCGACTTGTTCGCCTTGGCGGCGAGGGCGATGCGGTCGACCCGCGCCCCGGCGATACCGAATTCGGCGAACTCGGCCGCCGCTGCGTCAAGCAGTCGTTTCTTCGTTGCCTCTGCATCACGGACCATGCGTCCAGGCTATCAACTAACCAGTTGGTTGACAGCTCCGCCGCGCGGGTGTTCCATGGATCCCGTAAGCATCCAACCAGTCAGTTGCAAGCAGAAACGGGACCTCTCATGGCCAAAACCTGGCTCATCACCGGTAGTTCACGCGGGTTCGGCCGGGAACTCACGACCGCGGTCCTGCGCGGTGGCGACAACGTCGTCGCCACCGCCCGCAAGCCCGAACAGCTCACCGACCTGATCGACGCGTTCGGCCGCCGGGTTCGGACGGTCGCCCTGGACGTCACCGACGCCGCGGCCGCCCGCACGGCCGTCGCGACCGCGGTCGCCGAGTTCGGCGGACTCGACGTCGTGGTGAACAACGCCGGCTACGCCAACAGCGTCCCCATCGAGGAAATGACCGACGACGACTTCCGGCAGCAGGTCGACGCCAACTTCTTCGGCGTCGTCAACGTCACCCGGGCGGCACTGCCCATCCTGCGCGAGCAGCGCAGCGGCTGCTTCGTGCAATTCTCCTCCGTCGGAGGCCGCGTCGGCGGCACGCCCGGGCTGAGCGCGTACCAGGCCGCGAAGTTCGCCGTCGAAGGGTTCTCCGAAGTGCTGGCGGCCGAGGTGAGACCGTTCGGGGTGAAGGTGCTCATCGTGGAACCCGGGGCGTTTCGCACCGATTGGCAGGGCTCGTCGATGCAACGAAGCTCTGTCGGGCCCGATTACGAGGCGACGGTCGGCGCGATGAACCGCTACCGGGAGGACTCCGACGGCACCCAGCCGGGAGACCCGGCGCGGGCCGCTCGGATCATCATGGATGTGGTTGCCGCCGAGGACGCGCCACTGCGTCTGCTGCTCGGCGCCGGCGCCGTCGAGATGGCCGAGGAGTCGTCCCGCGAACGCGCCGCCGAGGCCCTCGCGTGGGCCGATGTCAGCCGCTCCGCGGACTTCCCCGCCGGCGGCTGACTCCGTTCCGGCGAAAGACGCGAAAACGTGCCGGCTGCCGCCGATCTCGCGGGTCAGATCGTGGGGGCTTCGCCGCCGAGGGTCTCGAGCACCACCTGCGCGACCGCCTTCATCGTCGACCGGCGGTCCATCGCGGCCCGCTGGATCCACTTGAACGCTTCGGGCTCGGTCAAGGACTGCTTCTCCATCAGCACGCCCTTGGCCCGCTCGACGATCTTGCGGGTCTCGAGGCGCTCGGACAGATCGGAGATCTCCCGCTCGAGCGCGGTCACCTCCTTGAACCGGCTCGCCGCCAACTCGACCGCGGGCACCAGGTCGGCCGTGGAGAACGGCTTGACGAGATAGGCCATCGCCCCGGCGTCGCGCGCCCGCTCCACCAGCTCGCGCTGACTGAAGGCTGTGAGAATGACCACGGGCGCAATGCGTTTCGCCGCGATCTCGGAGGCCGCATCGATGCCGTCGCGGCGAGGCATCTTCACGTCCATGATCACGAGGTCGGGTTTCAGCTCCACCGCCAGGTCGACGGCGGCCTGCCCGTCCCCCGCCTCACCGACCACGTCGTAGCCCTCTTCCCTCAGCATCTCGACCAGATCGAGCCTGATCAGCGCCTCGTCCTCGGCCACCACGACCCGTCGCGGCTGCGACGGCACACCTTGCTGCTGGGGAGCGTTCATGGCCACCATTCTCCTCTGCTCGGACGACCCCGGCGCGGGGAGCGAACGTTAGAAGGGTACCGGTGGTTGACTCCCGACGGCGATCTTCTACAGTGGTACAGCGCAACACGCCCTCGTATCCCAATTGGCAGAGGAAACGGATTCAAAACCCGTCCAGTGTGAGTTCGAGTCTCACCGAGGGCACCGCCGGGATCATCCCGCGATCGCAGGTCAGATGCATTCTCTGACCTGCGATTCGCATCTTCACCCCTGTTACGGCGTGTGCCTCACCACTGCCCGCCCGCGATCTGCCGGGTGGCGGCGTTGATGCGGTTCCACAGGTTGACGCCGGCGATCGACAGCACCAGCGACGCGAGTTGCTCCTCGTCGTAGTGCCGGGCGGCCTCGTCCCACACCTCGTCCGGGACCGGGTCCGGTCGATCGCTCAGCCGGGTCATCGACTCGGCCAGCGCGAGAGCCGCACGTTCGGCGTCGCTGAAGTACGGGGCCTCCCGCCACGCTGCCACCGCGAAGATTCGCTGGTTGGTCTCGCCTTCCTTCTCCAACTCACGCGCGTGCATGTCCACGCACACGCTGCAGCCGTTGATCTGGCTCGACCGCAGGTGCACGAGGGCGTGGGTCACCGGCGGCACGTTCGCCTTCGTCGTGGCCTTCCCCAGCGCCAGCAGAGACTTCATGGCGTCGGGAACGATCATCGCGGGGTTGGTCATCCGGGCTTTCATGATTGCCTGCCTCCAAGGTTGTTTGGATGGTGGGGTATTCGGGTGGTGTGAGGTCACACCGGCTGGTTTTGTTTCTCCTGTTTTTCCTTCTCACCGACATGACGAACCGGGACGGGAGAATGTGACGGATGGACGAGATTGAAGTTCTGGCGCACCGATTCGAGGAGAACCGGTCGCATCTGTCGGCGGTCGCGTACCGGATGCTCGGCTCGACAAGCGAGGCCGAGGACGCCGTGCAGGAGGGCTGGCTGCGGCTCAGCCGGGCCGAGACGTCCGAGGTGCAGAACCTGCGTGGTTGGCTGACGACGGTCGTCGGGCGGGTCTGCCTCGACATGCTCCGGTCCCGCAAGGCGCGGCGCGAGGATCCCCTGGAGGTCCATGTTCCGGATCCGATCGTGCGCGAGGTGGACGGGACCGATCCCGAGAACGAGGCGGTGCTGGGCGACTCCGTCGGTCTCGCGCTGCTGGTGGTTCTCGACACGCTGACGCCAGCCGAGCGGCTCGCCTTCGTGCTGCACGACATGTTCGCCCTGTCCTTCGACGAGATCGCCCCGATCGCCGACCGCACGCCCGCCGCGACCCGGCAACTCGCGAGCCGGGCACGGCGGCGAGTCCAGGGATCGGGGCCTGCCCCGGAGACCGACCCGACCCGGCAGCGCGAGGTGGTCGAGGCATTCATGACCGCCTCGCGGGGCGGCAGGTTCGACGACCTCCTGGCCCTGCTCGACCCGGACATCGTCCTGCGGGCCGACCGCGGCGCCGACGGATCCGACATGGTGCGCGGAGCCCGTGCCGTGGGCGAGCAGGCCCTCACGTTCTCGCGTTTCGCTCCTTTCGGGCGGCTCGCCCTGGTGAACGGCACGCCCGGGGTGGTGACCGCACCCGACGGGAAGACGTTCTCGGTCATGGCGTTCACCGTCGCGGCCGGGAAGATCGTCCGGATCGACGTCCTCGCCGACCCGGTCCGTCTGCAGCGTCTGGGTATCTCCCCCGGCGACGCCTGACGACGCGCAGGTAGCGGCGGTTTTTTGTGCCCGATCCTGGGGATCTGCGGCGTCCTGCCAGTACCATGGTGGGACAGGTACGCCCTCGAGCACGGAGGTCACCCATGGAGCTCGGCACCGTCACTTTCACCTACGACGGGCGGGTAGCCCTTCGATTCCAGCAAGCGCTCTCGCACTCGCCGGAGAAGGTGTGGCGTGTTCTCACCGACCCGCAGTACCTGAAGGTCTGGTTTCCTGCCGACGTCGACTTCGACCTCACCCCGGGGGCCGAACTCGTCTTCCGGGTCACACCGGAACAGGTGAGCCGATTCGGACTGCCCGCAGATCAGACCACCACCGGAACGGTCATCTCGGTGCATCCCGCGCACATCCTCGAATACCTGTGGGACGCCGAGACGCTGCACTGGGAACTCGTTCCCGACGGCAGCGGCGGCTGCTGGCTGACGCTCACCCACACCGTGGAAGAAGAAGAATCCGCCTACGCGCACGCCGCAGGCTGGCACGCAGGGCTCGAGGTCGTCGAAGCGCAACTGGACGGCCGCGAAGTCGATTGGTCGCTGTGGGATCGGGCCGACGAACTCGCCGAGTCCTACCGCAAGACGTCCTGATCAACCGACTTCCCTGACCACCCGAATTCGCCGACAGTAGGGAGTGCGTATCCCGGGCAGCACCACCACACCGGCAGCAACCTTCGTGCAGGAGGTCACCGGGGAGGCGACGCGGCGATGGGGTGTGCGCGGCACTGACCTCGGCTGTCCGGTGCGCCTGGCCGACGGCCGGGTCGCGTTCTTCTTCGGCGACACGTTCCGCTCGCGCGGCCGGAGCGGCCGGGGGTGGCGCAGTCCCGTGATGTTGCGCTCCACCACAACCGACCCCCGCGGCGGCATCGAATTCGACTCCGCCGCAGGCGGGCGGACGGCGAGGGAGATCCTCCCGAACGCGCACGACGACGGCGAATCACCCCACCGGGAGTCGGCGGGCAGCGAGTTCACAGTGGTTCCCGCGGACGCCGTCACCATCGGCGACCGGACGTATCTGTCCGTCGTCAGTGTGCACTCGTGGGCGTCGCAGGCGTGGCCGACGAACTTCACGTATCTGGCGTGGTCCGACGACGGCGGCGAGCATTGGCACCGGACATGCGCGCGCTGGGACAACCGAGGCGGGTCGCTGGACCAACTGTGGACCATGGAACGGCACGAAGGCTACGTCTACGTCGTCTCGAGCGCGTTCGACCGCACCAATCCGGGTGGAATGATCCTGCGCCGAGTCCCTGAGGCGCGCATTCTCGAACCCGGAGTGTACGAAGACTGGGGCTGGGACCGCGGCACGGGATGGGCGTGGGGGCAACCCGCGACCCCGATCCTGCCGGGACCCGTCGGGGAGATGTGCCTGCGGCGGATCGAGGGCACCTGGGTCCTCGCCTACTTCGACCCGACCGCCTACGCGATCGTCACCCGCACGGCGCAGCACATCGACGGACTGTGGTCGGAACCGACGGTGCAGGTCGCCGGCGGTGGCTGGGGAGCCGCGGACGGCACGTGGGCGCAGATCTACGGCGGTTACATCCATCCAGCGTCCACGCTGGACGGGCTGCATCTTCTTGTGTCGCAATGGAACACCACGACTGGGGATCCCTATCGCGTGCTGCAGTTCACCACCCGGCTGGACGTGCCGGTCACTTCACGAGCTCCGACTCCGTCCACCGCCCTTCCCCTTCGAGTTCCACACCACGGGAATGGAACTGGTTGAGGGTGCTCCGGTGCCCGACGCTGACCACGATGCTGTCGGGGAGTTCGGTCCTGAGCAGCGTGTAGAGGGTGTGCTCTAGGCCCTCGTCGATCGCCGACGTGGCCTCGTCGAGGAAGATCACCGCGGGACGGGCTATCAGCACCCGCGCGAACGCGAGACGCTGCTGCTCGCCCGGCGACAGGATCCTCGTCCAGTCGGCGGTCTCGTCGAGCCGATCACCCAGGTTGCCGAGGGACACCCTCGACAGCGCACCACGCACGACGTCGTCGGACGCCGTCGGCTCCTTCGGGTAGGCCAGTGCGGTGCGCAGCGACCCGAGCGGTAGGTACGGGCGCTGGGACAGGAAGATGGCTTCCCCCGAGGGCCGCGACACCGTGCCGTCGGCGTACGGCCACAGATCCGCGAGGGTGCGGAGCAACGTGGTCTTGCCCGAGCCCGACGGCCCCTTGACCAGCAGCGACTGCCCGGGAGTCACGGTGAGCGCGAGGCCCTCGATGAGGGTCTCCCCCGTCGGGATGCGCACGTCCAGCTTCTCTACCTGCAGATCGTCGCCCGACTTGCCGGTCTTCAGGACCGGAAGTTCGGCGGCGTGCTGGTTGTCGTTGGCCAGACCGTTGAGGCGGATGAGGGTCGCGCGGAAGCTGGCGAAGTCGGCGTACGACTCGCGGAAGAAGGACAGCGAGTCGTGGACCTGCCCGAAGGCCTGCGACGTCTGCATCACGTCACCGAGCGACACCTGGCCGGTGAACAGCCGCGGACCCTGCACGAGGAACGGGAAGATGACGGCCGTCTGGTTGACGGTGAGGTTCCAGCCGCTGAACTTCAACGTCCGGAAGACGATCTGCCACATGTTCCGGATGACGTTCGCGAACCGTCCGGCGAGGGTGCGGCGCTCGACGTTCTCGCCGCGGTAGAACGCGATGCTCTCGCCGTACTCCCGCACCCGGATCAGCGCGTAACGGAAGTTGGCGCCGAGTTTCTCGTTGAGGAAGTTCAGCTTGATGAGGGGCTTGCCGATCCAGAACGCCACCACCGTGGTCACCAGCACGTAGATGTAGACGAGGAAGATCATCGCCCGCGAGATCTCGACGCCGAACACGGTCATCGGGCCGGACAGGTCCCACAGGATTCCGGTGAACGACACGATCGACAGCACCGCGGTCACCGCGCCCATCGACAGCGAGCGGGACGTGGTGACGAAGTTGGTGATGTCGGCCTGGATGCGCTGATCCGGGTTGTCGATCGCGTCGCCGAGGAAGCGGTCGCGGTAGTAGGCGCGGCTGTCGAGCCAGTCGTCGACGAGATGGTGGTTGAGCCAGGTACGCCAGTCGATGTCGAGGGTCTGCCCGATCAGGTATTCGACGAGGGCACGGACCACGTGGACGGTCGCCAGGATGGCGAACACGCGGAGGAAGTGCCAGAAGGCCGTCTCGTCCAGGTTCTGGATCGAATCGTAGAAGTCGTTGTACCAGTAGGAGAACAGCACCGTCATCCGCACCGCGAAGACCGTCGACAGCAACAGCACCGCCAGGATGGTCAACGGCTTGAGGCTGCGCCGCGGATCGAAGTACGGCGCGGCGAAGCGCCAGAACTGCCTACCCCATTTGGTGAACCGCGCGAGCAGTATCACCACGACGACGAACGCGACGACAGTCATGACGTAGGCCTTGAGCAGCCACATCGAGCTGTCCCATACGACGTTGTTCCAGTCCACGACCCATATCCCCGATCACGAGGTGAAACTCACCAGAAAAGATGGCGAAGTCTAACCCCGGACGTCGGTGATGGGCGAGAGATCCGCGCAGGACACGCGTCGGCTCGGAAGACGCAGATCACCCGATGTCCCATTTGTGCGGTTTCGGCCGCACGGGTGGGACATCGGGTGAGGAGAACGGACCCAGGCGACAGGGGTCTACGAGTCCTTATCGGGTTCGGGCTCTTTCAAATTGCCTTCGTCGTCGACGTAGTCGTCGAAGGCGGTGCCCGACACCGTACCGTCGGAGCCGGGCAGGACGACCGTCTCGCGGGCCCCCGGTTCGTAGCGGGCGTCGATCTCCTCCACCTTCTTCCTGGCTTCGGCGAGCGCCTCGTCGTCGGGCACGGGAACTTCGCTCTCGGCCGGCCGGTCGGTCTTCTTCTCGGGTTCGTCTGCGCTCATGTTGCACGTCCGTTCCGTTTCGGAGATTCCAGACCGACCCTACGCCGCGGTCACCGGTTGAACTACCGTTCAAAGCCGTTCGGTGGCAACACAATGGCAGCGCCGCTATTGCCGCGGCGGGAAGTGCCGGATGAGCCCCTCCTGGACCACCGTCGCCAGCAACTCCCCTTCGAGGGAGAAGAAGCGCCCCGTCGCGAGACCGCGGGAACCTGCCGCGACCGGCGATTCGGTGGCGTACAGCGTCCAGTCGTCGAAGCGGAACGGCCGGTGGAACCAGACGGAATGGTTCACGGTGGCCGCGACGATCCGGTCCAGCCCCCACGACAGGCCGTGGGTGGTGATGATGGAGTCCAGGACCGTGGTGTCCGACGAGTAGCCCATGACGGCTACGTGGATGAGCGGGTCGTCCGGGAGGTCGCCGTCCGATTTCATCCAGACCCGGTTGTGGGTGAGTTTCTCCCCCGTGCCCTTCATGATCCACGACGGGTCGTTCGCGTACCGCATGTCGATCGGCTTGAGCGCGTCGACGAACATCTTCAGCCGGTCTTCGTAACCCTGGAAGTGGTCGCCGAGCGGCGGCAGCGTGTCCGGGAACGGGACGTCGGGCACCTCGACCGCGTGCTCGAGACCCTTGCCCCAGTCCTGGAACGCCGCCAGCATGACGAACAATTCTTGACCGTTCTGCAGCGCCGTGACCTGGCGATTCGCGAATGCCCGGCCGTCGCGGTGCCGCTCGACGCGGTATTCGATGGGTTCCTTGACGTTTCCGCCGCGGATGAAGTGGGCGTTGACCGCGTGCACGGCGCGCTCGCCGCTGACGGTGCGGCCGGCGGCGACCAGTGCCTGGGAGATCAACTGGCCGCCGAACGTCCGGCTACCCACCTGCGCGGGATGCCGACCTCGGTACGTGTCCTCCCCGGTCTTCTCGAGGTCGAGAAGTTCGAGCAGGGTCTGGAGATCGGTCTTCGCCGCGACTTCGCTCACCTAGTGGTCCTCTTCGCCGATTCTGTGGACGTGGATCAGGTTGGTCGAGCCTACGGTGCCCGGCGGCGACCCCGCCACGATCACGACGAGTTCACCCTTCTGGTACCGGCCCANCCCCAGCAACGCGTTGTCGACCTGCCGCACCATCGCATCCGTGCTGTCNACCGGATCGACGATGAACGTCTCCGTCCCCCACGTCAACGACAACTGCGACCGCACCTCCGGCAACGGCGTGAACGCCAGCAACGGCAACGGCGTNTGCAACCGCGCCAACCGNCGNACCGTGTCCCCGGACTGCGTGAACGCCACCAACGCCTTCGCATCCAACCGCTCCCCGATGTCACGGGCCGCGTACGAAATCACCCCCCGCTTGGTCCGCGGCACATGCGTCAACGGCGGCACCTGCGTGGACTCGTTCTCCACCGCCTCCACGATCCGCGCCATCGTNCGCACCGTCTCCATCACATACTTNCCCACCGACGTCTCACCGGAGAGCATCACCGCATCCGCACCGTCGAGGACCGCGTTCGCCACATCCGAGGCCTCCGCGCGGGTCGGCCGCGAGTTCTCGATCATCGACTCCAGCATCTGCGTCGCCACGATCACCGGCTTCGCGTTCTCCCGCGCGATCTGAATCGCCCGCTTCTGCACCAGCGGCACCTGCTCGAGCGGCAACTCCACCCCCAGATCACCNCGNGCGACCATCACCGCNTCGAACGCCAGCACGATCGCCTCGAGGTTGTCGATCGCCTCCGGCTTCTCCAGCTTCGCGATCACCGGGATCCGCCGNCCCACCCGGTCCATCACCGCGTGCACCAACTCCACATCCGCCGGCGACCGCACGAACGACAACGCGATGAANTCGACTCCCAACCCGAGCGCGAACTCNAGGTCGGCGATGTCCTTCTCCGACAACGCCGGGACCGACACGTTCATCCCCGGCANCGACACACCCTTGTTNTTNGACACCGGGCCGCCCTCGGTGACCCGGCAGATCACGTCGTTGCCCTCCACCCCGGACACGACGAGACCGACCTTGCCGTCGTCGACCAGCAGCCGGTCGCCCGGCTTCGCGTCCTCGGCCAACTGCTTGTANGTGGTCGAGACCCGGTCNTGGGTGCCCTCACACTCGTCGACGGTGATCCGCACCTCCTCACCGTTGGCCCACGTGGTGCGACCCTCCGCGAACCGGCCCAACCGNATCTTCGGGCCCTGCAGATCGGCNAGGACACCGACCGCCTTGCCCGTCGCGTCCGAGGCCGCCCTCACGCGTTTGTAGTTCTCCTCGTGGTCGGCGTGCTCGCCGTGGCTGAAATTCAGCCGGGCCACGTCCATACCGCTTTCGACGAGCTCGCGAATACGGTCACCGGTGGCGGTAGCAGGTCCAAGTGTGCATACGATCTTCGTGCGTCGGTTCACGGCCTCGAGCCTAGTCGTCCCGCGCGCCCTTCTCCATTTAGACGACTGCCAGCGGAAGCGCTGTCGGATGCACCGGCGACGGGAGGTCCGACGCCCCGGTGAGGTACACGTCGACGGCGTGCGCCGCGGACCGGCCCTCCGCGATCGCCCACACGACGAGCGACGCGCCGCGGTGCGCGTCCCCGCAGACGAAGACCCCGGGGGCGGTGGTCTGCCAGTCCGGTCCGCAGGCGAGGGCTCCGCGCCGGGTCGGCGACAACCCGTAGTCGTCGAGCAGCGGACCGAGATCGACGCCCTCGAATCCGATCGCGAAAAGAGCCAGTTCGCAAGGCAATTCGATCTCTTCGCCGACCGGCGTGATGATGCGTTTGCCGTCTTCGCGGGTGACCTCGACCTCGGCGAGCACCATGGACCGGACGTTCCCGTTCGCGTCGCCGAGGAACCGCTGCACCGCGACCTGATACCGGCGGACACCACCCTCGGCGTGCGCGGGCGACGTGCGCAGCACCATCGGCCAGGCCGGCCACGGCGTCGCGGCCTCGTCTCGCTCCGTCGGCAACTCCGGGTTGTAGTCCAGTTGGGTCACCGACAGCGCGCCCTGGCGGTGCGCCGTTCCGAGGCAGTCGGCGCCGGTGTCGCCGCCGCCGATGATGACGACGTGTTTACCCTTGGCGGTGATGTCCGCGGGACCGTCGCCCTCGCATTCCTTGTTCGAGGTGACGAGATGTTCCATCGCGAGATGGATCCCGTTCAGCTCGCGGCCCTCGACGGTGGTGTTGTCGCGGGCCCGCAGCGCACCGATCGCGAGCACGACCGCGTCGAAGTTCCCGCTCATCTGCTCCACGGTGAGGTCGACGCCGACCTCGCAGTCGGTGACGAAGTGGGTTCCCTCGGCGCGCATCTGCATCAGGCGCTGATCGAGGATGGCCTTCTCCATCTTGAATTCCGGGATGCCGTACCGCAGCAGTCCCCCGAGCCGGTCGTCGCGCTCGTAGACGGTGACGTCGTGCCCCGCCCGGGTCAGTTGCTGAGCCGCCGCAAGACCGGCCGGGCCGGAACCGACCACCGCGACCTTCCGTCCCGTGGCGATCATCGGTGGTTTGGGGACCACAGTGCCGGAGTCCCACGCGACGTCCGCGATGGCTTGTTCGATCCGCTTGATCGTGACACTGCCCGTCGTGTGCGTGTCGGCGAGCGAGAGCACACACGCCGACTCGCACGGGGCCGGGCACACCCGGCCCGTGAACTCCGGGAAGTTGTTGGTGGCGTGCAGCCGCTCGCTCGCCGCCGACCAGCGGCCGCGCCGCACGAGGTCGTTCCACTCCGGGATCAGGTTGCCCAGCGGGCAGCCCGCACTTCCCGAGTGGCAGAACGGGATTCCGCAGTCCATGCACCGCGCCGCCTGCTCGGACACCTCGGCGGCCCGCTCCGCGGAACTCTGCGGCGCGTACACCTCGTTCCAGTCGTGCACCCGCTCCGCGACCGGGCGCTTGCGCGCCTCCTTCTTCACGATGTGCAGAAAGCCCTGGGGATCAGCCACGTGCCGCCTCCATGATCGCAGTGTCGACGTCGAGACCCTCGGCCTTCGCCATCCGGGTCGCGTCCAGCACCCGCTGGTAGTCCACCGGCATCACCTTGGTGAAGAGTGCAGACCGCCGCGGCCAGTCGGCGAGCACGGACGCCGCGACCGCGGAACCCGTCCACCGGTGGTGCCGGGTGACGGCGCCGCGCAACCAGTCCAGATCGTCCGGGTCGGGTTGCATCAGCTTCACCATCGCCGGGTTCACGTCCTCCGGGTCGAGGTCGAGGACGTACGCGATGCCGCCGGACATGCCGGCCGCCATGTTCCGTCCCGTCGGTCCGAGGATCACGACCCGCCCGCCCGTCATGTATTCGCAGGCATGGTCACCGACACCCTCCACGACGGCCGACGCTCCGGAATTGCGCACCGAGAAGCGTTCCCCGACGCGTCCCCGGAGGTAGATCTCCCCGGAGGTGGCGCCGTAGAGCAGGGTGTTGCCCGCGATCACCTGGGTCTCCGGGACGAACAGGACGTCGGCGGCAGGACGGACCACGATCCGCCCACCCGACAACCCCTTGCCGACGTAGTCGTTGGCGTCCCCGGTCAGGTCGATGGTGATGCCCGGCGGCAGGAACGCGCCGAGCGACTGCCCGGCCGAACCGGTGAACGTGAGCCGGATCGTGTCGTCCGGCAATCCGGCGGCGCCGTAGCGGCGGGTGACCTCCGCGCCGAGCAGCGTGCCGACGGTCCGGTTGACGTTGCGCACCGGCATCTCGATCTCCACGGCGTGCGCGTCCTCGAGGGCGCCCTCCGCCAACTGGATCAGCGTGCGGTCCAGTGCCCGGTCCAGTCCGTGGTCCTGATCGCGGTCCCGGCGCCGCTGCGGCAGCGGCTCCCCGTCCGGCCCGGTGGGCACGGCGAAGATCGGGGTGAGGTCGAGTCCGCGGTTCTTCCAGTGGGCGATCCCCTGCGCGGTCTCGAGGACGTCGGCGTGACCGACGGCCTCGTCGATGCTGCGGAACCCGAGATCCGCCAGGTAGCGGCGCACGTCCTCGGCGACGAACCGGAAGAACTCTTCCACGAACTCCGGTTTGCCGGTGTACCGCTTGCGCAGCTCCGGGTTCTGGGTGGCGACACCGACCGGGCAGGTGTCGAGGTGGCACACCCGCATCATGATGCAGCCCGCCACGATCAGCGGGGCCGTGGAGAACCCGAACTCCTCCGCACCCAGCAGCGCCGCGACCACGACGTCCCGTCCGGTGCGCATCCCGCCGTCGCACTGGACGGTGATGCGGTCGCGGAGACCGTTGAGCACGAGCGTCTGCTGGGCGTCGGCCAGCCCGATCTCCCACGGCGCCCCGGCGTGCTTCATCGACGTCAGCGGGGTGGCGCCGGTGCCGCCGTCGTTGCCGGAGATGAGGACGACGTCGGCGTGCGCCTTGCTGACGCCTGCGGCAACGGTTCCCACCCCCACCGAGCTGACCAGCTTGACGTGGACCCGGGCCTGATCGTTGGCGTTCTTCAGGTCGTGGATCAGCTGCGCGAGATCCTCGATCGAGTAGATGTCGTGGTGCGGCGGCGGCGAGATCAGCCCGACCCCCGGCGTCGAGTGGCGGGTCTCCGCGACCCACGGGTACACCTTGTACGCCGGCAACTGGCCGCCCTCACCGGGCTTGGCGCCCTGCGCCATCTTGATCTGGATGTCGCTGGCGTTGACCAGGTAGTCGCTGGTGACACCGAACCGCCCGCTCGCCACCTGCTTGACGGCGCTGCGCCGCAACGGATCGTAGAGCCGGTCGACGTTCTCGCCGCCCTCCCCGGTGTTGGAGCGCCCGCCGAGATTGTTCATCGCGACGGCCATCGTCTCGTGCGCTTCGGCGGAGATGGAACCGTAACTCATCGCGCCCGTGTTGAACCGGGTGACGATCCGCTCCACCGGTTCCACCTCGTCCAGCGGCACCGGCGGCCGCACACCCTCGCGGAACGTGAACAGGCCGCGCAGGGCGCCACCGGCCTCGGCGAGCCGGTTCACCTCCTCGCTGTACTTGGCGAACACCTCGTGCTGACCGGTGCGGGTGGCGTGCTGCAGCAGGAACACCGTCTCCGGGGTGAACAGGTGCAGTTCGCCGTCGCGGCGGAACTGGTACTCGCCGCCGTCCTCGAGCCGCCGGTGGGCGAACTCGGCCGGGTTGTCCGGGTACGCCTGCCGGTGGCGGACGGTGACCTCGCGGGCGATCTCGTCGAGACCGGCGCCGCCCAGTTTGCTGACCGTGCCCGTGAAGTATTCTTGGACGAGGTCGCGGTCCAGGCCGATCGCCTCGAACACCTGCGCCGCGGTGTACGAGCCGACGGTGGAGATGCCCATCTTCGACATCACCTTGAGCACACCCTTGCCGAGCGCCGTGAGGTAGTTCCGCACGGCGATCGTGTGCTCGACCCCGGTGAGTTCGCCCTCGGACACGAGGTCCTCGATCGACTCCATCGCGAGGTACGGGTTGACGGCGGCGGCGCCGTACCCGATGAGCAACGCCAGGTGGTGGACCTCGCGGGCGTCACCGGATTCGACGACCAGCGCCACCTTGGTGCGTTCCTTGGTCCGCACCAGGTGGTGGTGCACCGCGGCCACCGCGAGCAGCGACGGGATCGGCGCCCGCGTGTGGTCGGAGTCGCGGTCCGAGATCACCAGCGTCCGGTAGCCGTCCGCGATCGCGGCGCTCGCCTGCGCCCGCAACTCCTCGATCGCCTCGGCCATCCCCGCACCGCCGCGCTCCACGTCGTACAGCGCGCGCAGCACCGCCGCGGCGAGCCCGGGATGGTTGCCGTCCGCGTTCACGTGGATGATCTTGTTCAGCTCTTCGTTGTCGAGCACCGGCCACGGCAGCACGATCTGCCTGCACGACGCCGCGGTCGGTTCGAGCAGATTCTGCTCCGGACCCATGACCCGCGACAGCGACGTCACGATCTCCTCGCGGATCGCGTCGAGCGGCGGGTTCGTGACCTGCGCGAACAGTTCGACGAAGTAGTCGTAGAGCAGCCGCGACCGCTGCGACATGACGGCGATCGGCGTGTCCGTCCCCATCGAACCGAGGGGCTCGCCGCCGGACGTGGCCATCGGGGCGAGCAGGATGCGCAGATCCTCCTCTGTGTACCCGAACGCCACCTGCCGCCGCACCACCGACTCGTGGTTGTGCTGCGCGTGCGGACGATCCGGCAGCGTCTTCAGTTCCAGCAGACCGGCGTACAGCCACTCGGCGTACGGCCGCTCCGCCGCGAGCCGCATCTTGATCTCCTCGTCGGGCACGATGCGGCCCTCGGACGTGTCGACCAGGAACATCTGCCCCGGCTCGAGGCGGCCCTTGGCCACGACCTCCGACTGCGGGACGTCGAGGACACCGCTCTCGCTCGCGAGGACCACCCGCCCGTCGACGGTCTGCCACCAGCGCCCCGGGCGCAGGCCGTTGCGGTCCAGCACGGCGCCGACCACGGTCCCGTCGGTGAACGTCACACACGCAGGCCCGTCCCACGCCTCCATCAGCGACGCGTGGAACTGGTAGAACGCCCGCCGGTCCGGGCACATCGACGTGTCGTTCTCCCACGCCTCCGGCACCATCATCATCACCGCGTGCGGCACGCTGCGGCCGGCGAGGTGCAGCAGTTCGAGCACCTCGTCGAACGACGCCGAATCCGACGCGTCGGGGGTGCAGATCGGATACACCCTGCGCAGGTCGCCCGGGATCACCGCACTCGACAGCAGTGCCTCGCGGGCCCGCATGCGGTTCCGGTTGCCGCGGACCGTGTTGATCTCCCCGTTGTGCGCGACGAACCGGAACGGGTGCGCGAGCGGCCAGGACGGGAACGTGTTGGTCGAGAACCGGCTGTGCACGATCGCGATCGCGCTCGCCATCCGCGGGTCGCGCAGGTCCGGGAAGTACCGCGCCAACTGGGACGTGGTCAGCATCCCCTTGTAGACGATCGTCCGGCTCGACAGCGACGGGAAGTACACGCCGCTGCCCTCCGACTCGACATCGGGGGTGACCTGTTCGGCCCGTTTCCGCAGCGGGTAGACCAGGCGGTCGAGGGCGAGCCCGCCGGGCCGGATTCCGCCGACGGCGGGTGCGGCGACGAACAACTGGCTCATGTGCGGTGCGCAGGCGCGGGCCGTGGAGCCGACGTCCGCACCGTCCGGCTCGACGGGCACCGGACGCCAGCCGAGGATCTGGAGTCCCTCCTCGTCCGCGAGGTCGGACACGCGTCGTTGCGCGGCCGCCCGCGCCTGCGGGTCCTGCGGGAGGAAACAGATGCCCGCCGCGTACGTGCTGCTGCCGTCGGCCAGGGGTGCGGGGAGGTCGAACAGGGCGAGAGCCCCGAAGAATTCGGTGGGGAGCTGGAGCAGGATGCCTGCGCCGTCGCCGCTGTTCGGTTCCGAGCCCGCCGCGCCGCGATGCTCGAGATTCTCGAGAGCGAGAAGTCCGTCGGAGACGATGGAGTGGGAGCGGCGGCCGTGCACGTCCGCGACCATGGCGACGCCGCAGGAATCGACTTCCTGGTCCGGGTCGTACAAGCCCTGGGGACCGGGCAATTGAGAGAACAGCACCGATATACCTCCACATCGGCCGGGAAGACCACCAGTGTGTGCGCTCCGCACGTGCTGTCGGCGGCCTCCGCTAGCGGGGTCGCCACGACGGGCGCTAACTGCTTTTCGGGGGTCTACCGGGACAGCATCGGCCCGTGAAGGTTGTTACCGGACATACACCCGGCGCGCTCAGCTTACCAGGACCGATACCCGGCAAGATATGCCGAATCGGGCCCGGAACGGACGGTGGCCCGTGTCGCATCAGCAACACGGGCCACACGTTTTCCGGGGATCGTCACTGGTCCCGCAGGGGCCGTCCGTACTGGTCCTTCACGCTGCCGGTCAGCATCATGATCCCGTCGACCAGCGGCCAGATACCGCCGATTCCACACGTGAGCCACGTGACGGCGATCTGCGCCACGGCGATGCCGGGCTGGTTCAGGTAGAACCGCCCGACGCCGAACGCACCGAGGAAGATCTGCAGCAGTCCGGCGGTCAACTTGGACTTGTCGGAGTACGGCTCACCCGTCAGCGGGTGCCTGCCGAACGGCGCCGACGGATCGGCGTACGTGTTGTAGCCGGGGGCGTACCCGGGCGGCGGGTACCCCTGCTGAGGATAACCCTGCTGCTGTCCGTAACCCGGCTGCTGATACCCGGGCTGCTGGTAGTCCTGCGGCGACTGCGGAGCCGCCCCGTATTGCGCGCCGTAATTCGGATCCGGTGCGCCGTAGGTCGGACCGTCCGGCTGCTGGGGCTTCTCGTACCCGGAGTAGGGCGCGGTCGGCGAAGTCGGCTCGCCCACGTTCGGGAACGGGGCCGTCGGCTCGGTTCCGCCCGGCGACGGGTAGGTGGGTGTCGACCCCCAGCCCGGGCCGTTGCCGACACCCGAATACGTGTCCCAGCCCGGTCCCGTCCCGGACGAACCCGGTGACGGCGTCGCGTCGGACGTGGCGGGCGGCTGGGACAGCGAAGCCTCGGCGGTGGCGTCGTAGTCGAACGGGGAGCCGAATTCGGGCGGCACGCTCGCGTCGTTGCTGTTCTCGGTGCCGTCGCTGCTCTTTCCCAGGTCGACCTTGTGTGCGTCCTCGGATGCACCCGTGCCGGAATCGTCGGATGCTTTCCCCGGTTCAGTCATTCGCGTCATCCTTCTTGCTGTCGATGGTCTTCGTGCCCGCATCGCCGCCGGCACTCGCAGTGCTCGCGGCCTTGTCGTCCGATACCGACTCCGATGCAGACGCCTTCCCGTCCTCGTCCTTGCCCTCGACCTTCTTCTCCCCCTCGGCCGGTGCGGAATCGTCCGGCTCCGCCTGTGCGGTCTCGTCCGCGACCGGTTCGCCGTCGGCAGGCCGCAGTTCCGCCGGATCCTCGCGCCCCTTCGTGGCGGCGAAGAAATACACCACGGCCGCGACGAACACCAGGGCGGAGGTGAACGAGTTGACGCGGACACCGGCGATGAGGCTCGCGTGGTCGCTGCGCATCAGTTCGATCCAGAAACGCCCGGCGCAGTACCCGGCCACGTACAGGGCGAAGAGACGGCCGTGCCCGATGCGGAATCGGCGATCGACCCACACGAGCAGGATCACGATCAGCACGTTCCACAGTGCCTCGTACAGGAACGTCGGATGCACCACGAACGCGACCTCGCCGGTGGACACCCCGTCGATCAGCTGCGGCGACACCTGGCCGACGTCGTTGCGGCGCTCGAAGATCTCGAGCCCCCACGGAACGTCCGTCTCGCGACCGTAGAGTTCCTGGTTGAAGTAGTTTCCGATCCGTCCGATCGCCTGCGCGAGCAGAATGGCCGGCGCGACCGCGTCGCCGAGCGCCGGCAGCGGGATGCCGCGGCGCCGGCATCCGATCCAGGCGCCGACACCGCCGAGCGCCACGGCGCCCCAGATGCCGAGGCCGCCCTGCCACACCTTCAGGGCGTCGACGGGGTCGCCGCCCTCCCCGAAATACGTCGGCCAGTCGGTCATCACGTGGTAGAGGCGGCCGCCGATCAGGCCGAACGGCACCGCCCAGATGGCGATGTCGAGGACGGTGCCCTTCTCGCCGCCGCGGGCGACCCAGCGACGGTCACCCCATACGATCGCGACGATGATCCCGACGATGATGAACAGCGCGTATGCGCGCAGGGCCACCGGTCCGACATACCAGACACCTTGGGGCGGACTCGGAATGTAGGCCAGTACGTCCACAGTGGAAGTCACGACGCCACGGTAGCGGAGCGAACGCCCTCGGCGAGTTCCTCCGTCAGCGCGCGCACCGCGTCCAGACCGTTCTCCGCCGCCGTGACCAGCGCGGATCCGACGATGACCGCGTCGGCGTAGGCGGCGATCTCGGCGGCCTGCGCGCCGGAGCGGACACCCAGTCCGACGCCGACCGGAATGTCCGAGTGGGCGCGGATGCGGGCCGTCAGTTCCGGTGCCATCGACGACACGGCGTCACGGGCGCCGGTGACGCCCATCGTGGACGCGGCGTAGACGAACCCGCTGCTGGCGTCGAGGGTGATCGCGAGACGCTCCTCGGTGGACGACGGGGCGACGAGGAAGATCCGGTCGAGGTCGTGTTCCTTCGACGCGGCGATCCACTCGCCGGCTTCCTCGGGGATGAGGTTGGGGGTGATCAGGCCGAGGCCGCCTGCGTCCGCCAGATCGCGGGCGAACTTGTCGACGCCGTACTGCAGAACCGGGTTCCAGTACGTCATCACGACGGCCTTGCCGCCGACGGAGGCGATCGCCTCGACGACCGTGAACACGTCGCGCACCCGGACGCCGTTCTGCAACGCCGTCTCGGCCGCAGCCTGGATGGTGGGTCCGTCCATCACCGGGTCGGAGTAGGCGATGCCGACCTCGACGATGTCGCAACCGGATTCGACCATCGCCTTGAACACGTCGATGGATTTCTGCACGGTGGGGAACCCGGCCGGGAGGTACCCGACGAGCGCGGCGCGCTTCTCCTCGCGGCACTGCGCGAACGTCGGGGCGAGGCGCGAGAGTCGTTCGCTCACTTGGCCGAACCTTCCTTGTCGGTCGTGGTGGTCTCGGTCGAGTCGTCGGGATCGAACAGTCCGAACCACTTGGCGGCCGTGTCCATGTCCTTGTCGCCGCGCCCGGACAGGCTGACGACGATGATCGCGCCCTCCCCCAGTTCGCGGCCCAGTCGCAGTGCACCGGCGACGGCGTGGGCGGACTCGATGGCCGGGATGATGCCCTCGCGCTCGGACAGCAGTCGGAGCGCGTCCATGGCCTCCGAGTCGGTGACCGGCTCGTAGGTGGCGCGGCCGATGTCCTTGAGCAGTGCGTGTTCCGGGCCGACCCCGGGGTAGTCGAGGCCCGCGGAGATCGAGTGCGACTCGATGGTCTGGCCGTCCTCGTCCTGCAGCAGGTACGAGTACGCGCCCTGGAACGCGCCCGGGGTGCCACCCGCGAACGTCGCGGCGTGCCTTCCGGTCTCGACGCCGTCACCGGCGGCCTCGTACCCGACCAGCCGCACGGACGGGTCGTCGAGGAACGCGTGGAAGATGCCGATGGCGTTGGATCCGCCGCCGACGCACGCCGTCACGGCGTCGGGCAGTCGGCCCGTCAGCGCCTGCACCTGGACCCGCGTCTCCAGACCGACGACGCGCTGGAAGTCGCGGACGATGGTCGGGAACGGGTGCGGTCCGGCGGCGGTGCCGAAGCAGTAGTAGGTGTTGTGGGCGTTGGTGACCCAGTCGCGCAGCGCCTCGTTGATCGCGTCCTTCAGGGTCCTCGACCCCGACTCGACGGACACGACCGCGGATCCGAGCAGCCGCATGCGGGCGACGTTCAGTGCCTGCCGCTCGGTGTCGACGGCACCCATGTAGATGATGCATTCCAGGCCGAGGAGCGCGCAGGCGGTGGCGGTCGCCACACCGTGCTGACCGGCACCGGTTTCCGCGATGATGCGGGTCTTGCCCATGCGCTTGGCGAGCAGCACCTGCCCGAGCACGTTGTTGATCTTGTGCGAGCCGGTGTGGTTGAGGTCTTCGCGCTTGAGGATCAGCCGCGCCCCACCGGCGAACTCGCTCATCCGCGTCGCCTCGAAGATCGGGGACGGACGGCCGGTGTAGTCGCGCTGGAGTCGGTCGAGTTCGTTCAGGAACGACTCGTCGCCGCGCGCCTTCTCGTACTCGGCGGTGACCTCCTCGATCACCGCCATCAGGGCCTCCGGCACGTGCCGTCCGCCGTACACGCCGAAGTGCCCTCCGGCGTCGGGGTCGTGCGTCGTACGCTCGGCGATTCCGGCGCTGGCAGTCGGCAGATTGCCACCCTTGAAGACGGTTTCCTGATTACGTGAAGTCACAGGTCCAGTCTGCCTCGAGGCCGGGTTCCGCCGCCGTCCGGGTCAGGTCCGCCGGAGCGGGGTCAGCGCGACGGCTTGGGGCAGGACGGGTGCGCGCCGGCGTTGACCAGATCGGCCACCGCCTTGCGCGGATCACCGCTGGTGACGAGGCCTTCGCCGACCAGCACCGCGTCGGCTCCCGCACCGGCGTACGCCAGCAGGTCGGCCGTGCCGCGCACCCCGGACTCCGCGATCTTGATGATCTCGGTGGGCAGTCCGGGAGCGATCTCGCCGAACGTGTTCTTGTCGACCTCGAGCGTCTTGAGGTTGCGCGCGTTGACACCGATGACCTTGGCGCCCGCTTCGATCGCCCGATTCGCTTCTTCCTCGGTGTGGACCTCGACGAGGGCCGTCATGCCCAGCGACTCCGTCCGGTCGATCAACGACGCGAGCGCGTCCTGCTCGAGGGCGGCGACGATGAGCAGCACCATGTCGGCGCCGTGCGCGCGAGCCTCGTGGATCTGGTACGGCCCGACGATGAAGTCCTTGCGGAGGATCGGAATGCTCACCGCGCGGCGGACGGCGTCGAGGTCCGCGAGGGACCCCTGAAACCGGCGCTCCTCGGTGAGCACGCTGATCACGCGGGCGCCACCGGCCTGGTAGGCGGCGGCCAGTTCGGCGGGATCGGCGATGTCGGCGAGCGCACCCTTCGAGGGGCTGGCGCGCTTGACCTCGGCGATGACTCCGATGCCCGGCGCGAGCAGGGCGGCCGCGGCATCGAGGGCCGGCGGTGCGGCGGCGGCGGCGGCCTTGACTGCGGCGAAGTCGAGGACGGCTTCGCGGGCGGCGACGTCGGCGCGCACCCCGTCGAGAATCGAGTCGAGAACGGTCATCGTGGCCCGAGTCCTTTCTGGGCAGAAACCCGATGTGAGGAACATCATCAGGGGTGAAGCCAGCCTAGATGGCACTCTGATTGTGTCTACGTCCGGGTACCCGGGTCTTCCTCCGAACCGTCAACTTGGTCGACAGGTTCGGCTTTCCTGTCTTCCACCGTGGGGTCCTCCCCCGCATCCAGGGCGTCCCAGAGCATGCGCTGGGTGACGGGCCCGTCGGCGGAATCGGCACCGGCCTTCTTCGCCGCGTCGCGTCGCGCACCGGGGCTGTCGTACTTGGAGGACAGCCCCGCCCGCACCCGCGGCCTGCGGATCAGTTCCACCGCGGCGGCGAGCGCCGCCAGGGCCCCCACCAGCACGAGAACGGCAGGTCCGGCGTGCACGGACACCGACTGGACGTCGGCCCGGCCCGGCAACTCGGCCAGCCGCGCCGCTTCGTCGTCGGAGGCGCCGGACACGAGCAAACCCATCGCCGGGACCGCGGCCGCGACGGCCACCACCGCGACGAGCACACCCAGCACGCGCAGGGCCCAGCCCTTCACCGCGAACGACGCGGCGATCGCGGCCACCAGGGTCAGCGCCAGCGGTGTGAGCGCCGCCGCCCACGTGCCGCCCACGAGCACCGACGTGCGTTCCTCACCGAGTCCGTCGGAGGAGGTGACCTCCACCCACGTCATCCGTGACGCGCCCCACAGGCACACTGCGGCGACCGCGAGGAGCAGCACCGCGATCATCGATCGGCGACGCCCCGCCCGCGCGGGGTCCCGGGCCGGCTCCGACGCGTCGCTCACTGCGTGTCGCCTCCCAGGGTCTTCAGCGTGTGCGCCGCCGCGATCGCGCTGAGCACCGCCATCGCCTTGTTCCGTGCCTCGGTGTCCTCGTACTCGGGGTTCGAGTCGGCGACGACGCCCGCGCCCGCCTGGACGTACCCGATGCCGTCCTTGATCAGCGCGGTGCGGATCGCGATGGCCGTGTCGGCGTCGCCGGCGAAGTCGAGGTACCCGATGATGCCGCCGTAGATGCCCCGCCGGGTGGGTTCGAGTTCCTCGATCAACTGCATCGCCCGGACCTTCGGCGCGCCCGACAAGGTGCCCGCCGGGAAGCAGGCGGTGACGGCGTCGAGGGCCTGCTTGCCCTCGGCGAGGTGACCGGTAACGGTGGAGACGAGGTGCATCACGTGGCTGTACCGCTCGATGTGGCGGTAGTCGTGGACCTTCACCGTTCCCGGTTCGCAGACGCGTCCGAGGTCGTTGCGGCCCAGGTCCACGAGCATCAGGTGCTCCGCGTTCTCCTTCTCGTCGGCGAGCAGGTCCTTCTCGAGCAGGATGTCCTCCTCCTCGGTGTGCCCGCGCCACCGGGTGCCCGCGATCGGGTGTGTGGTGGCGACGCCTTCCGACACGGTCACCAGCGCCTCCGGGCTCGATCCGACGATCGAGAACGCGGTCTCGTCGTCGCCGTTCGGCACGTTGAGGAGGTACATGTAGGGGCTGGGGTTGGACGCGCGCAGCATCCGGTAGACGTCGATCGGGTCGGCGGTGCAGTCGATCTCGAAACGCTGCGACAGCACCACCTGGAAGGCCTCGCCGGCCTCGATGTCGCCGACGAGTTTCTGCACGTCGGCGCCGAACCCCTCGGTGGTGCGCTGACGGCGGTAGTCGGGGGCGGGTTTCGCGAACGTGGACACGGTCGACGACGCCGGGGCCGACAGGGCGCGCGTCATCCGGTCCAGCCGCTCGACCGCGGAGTCGTAGGCCTCGTCGACGCGTTCGTCCGTACCGTCCCAGTTGACGGCGTTGGCGATCAGGGTGATGGCGCCCTCGTGGTGGTCGACGGCCGCGAGGTCCGTCGCCAGCAGCATCACCATCTCGGGGATCTGCAGATCGTCGGTGGCGTGCTCGCCGATGCGCTCGATGCGCCGCACCGCGTCGTATCCGAGGAAGCCGACCATGCCGCCGGTCAGCGGCGGCAGATCGGGCAGCCGTTCGCTGCGCAGCAGTTCGAGGGTCTGCCCGAGAGCCGCGATCGGATCGCCGCCGGACGGTGCGCCCGCGGGAACGTTGCCGTACCAGGCGGCTTCCCCGTTGACGACGGTCAGCGCGGCGGGGCTGCCCGCGCCGATGAACGACCACCGCGACCACGATCGGCCGTTCTCCGCCGACTCGAGCAGGAAGGTGCCGGGCCGGTTCGCCGCCAGCTTGGTGTACGCGGACAGCGGAGTTTCCGCGTCCGCCAGCACCTTGCGCGTCACCGGGACGACCCGGTGTTCGGCGGCGAGAGCGTGGAACTGCTCGCGCGTGGTGGTCGAGTCGGACCCGCCGTCGGCCGGGGTGGCGGCGGACTCGGGTGCGGGAATCGTAATGGGCTCGCCGTGCATGCCGACCATCATCCCAGGCGCACTCGTACTGTCTGCGTGCGCGGGTAGCCTCGGCACTCATGAAGCCAGGTCAGCTCGCACCGGAATTCACCCTGCCCGATCAGGACGGCATCACACGATCGCTGTCGAGCCTCCTCGAGGACGGCCCCCTGGTGCTGTTCTTCTACCCCGCGGCGTCGACGCCGGTCTGCACCGCAGAGGCCTGCCATTTCCGGGACCTCGGAACGGAGTTCTCCGCGGTGGGCGCGTCGCGCGCCGGGATCAGCACCGACGCGGTGGCGAAGCAGGCGTCGTTCGCGCAGGCGCAGTCCTTCGACTACCCACTGCTGTCGGACACCGACGGAGCCGTCGCCGAGAAGTTCGGTGTCCGCCGCGGACTGCTCGGCAAACTCGCCCCGGTCAAGCGGTCGACGTTCGTCATCGACACCGACCGCACGGTGCTCGAGGTCATCTCGAGCGAGTTCCGCGCCAACACGCACGGCGATCAGGCGCTGGCCTTCCTCCGGACGCGTCAGGCCACCTGAATCGACCGCTTGGCCAGCCCCATCCAGAAACCGTCGATCACCTGCCGGGGAATCTGCTCCGGGTCGCTCGACGCGCCGAGCGTGACGAAGAGCGGCGCGAAGTGCTCGATCGTCGGGTGTGCGTACGGCATGCCCGGCGCGAGCGAGCGGAAGTCGATCAGCGAATCCACGTCACCCGCGGCGAGACGTTCGTCCGCCCACGCGTCGAACTCCGCGGACCAGCCGGGCGCCTTCGCGTCGGGTGACGGGTCGCGCAGGAACGGCAGTCCGTGTGTGGTGAATCCGGAACCGACGATCAGCACGCCCTGCTCGCGCAGGGGACGCAGCCGCTCGCCGAGGTGCAGCAGCCGCTGCGGGTCGAGGGTCGGCAACGAGATCTGGAGGACCGGGATGTCGGCGTCCGGGTACATGACCGTCAGCGGCACGTAGGCGCCGTGGTCGAGGCCGCGAAGCGGCTGGTGCGACACGGCCTCGTCGTCCGGCATCAAGGCCACGACCTGTGCGGCGAGGTCGGGGGCGCCGGGCGACTCGTACGTGGTCCGGTAGAACCGCTCGGGGAAGCCTCCGAAGTCGTAGACGAGGGGCGTGCCGGTGGTGGTGGATCCGATCGTGAGCGGCGCCGATTCCCAATGCGCCGACACCATGAGAATGGCCTTCGGCCGTGGCAGCTCACCCGCCCACTTCGCCAGCTGCGACACCCAGAGGTCGCTGTCCACCAGCGGCGGCGCACCATGGCTGAGGAACAGGGCGGGCATGGCGTTGGTCATCGCGACTCCTTCGGATCGAGGTCCGGCACCGACGAACAAGTGAACCCGTCACCGACCGCGATGTTGAACCTTCAAGTTAGTATAGGAGTCAACATGCAGGCGCGGCAACTATTCCCCGGGCACGAATCGGCCCCGCGGCGTGCTAACTATTGAGGGCACGCTGCGCACGCGTGGATCAACGTACGGACGGAGGACACCACCGATGAGTGGCAACGACGAGGGCACGCCGGACCAGCCCGGCACCCGATGGCTCGACGCAGAGCAGCAGGAGGCCTGGCTCACCCTCATCGCACTGGTCACCCGGCTCCCCGCCGCACTCGACACCCAACTCCAACGCGACTCGGCACTCACCCACTTCGAGTACTTCGTCCTCGCCTCGCTCTCCGGCGAGGCGAACCGGCGCCTGCAGCTGTCCCTGCTCGCCCAGCGCGCCAACGCGTCGCTGTCGCGGCTGTCCCACGTCGTCACCAAGATGGAGAAAGCCGGCTGGGTGCGGCGCGAAAGCATCCGCGGCAGCCGCGGCTCCGACGCCGTCCTCACCGACGAAGGCATGGCCAAGGTCGTCGAGGCCGCACCGCCGCACGTCGAATCCGTGCGGTCACTGATCTTCGACGGCCTCTCCGCCGACCAGGTCCGTCAACTGTCCGAACTGTCCGGCGCCATGCTCACCCAACTCGACAAGAGCATCGCCGCGGGAACCGGCAAGGCCTGACCGCCGGTCACCCCAGCAACGTCAGCTCACCCCAGCGGCGTCCCGCCGACACCCCAACTGTCGAGCGGAACCTCGGTGATCGTCACCCACACCTTCGCGGGATCCTTGCCCGTCGCGTCGGCGTAGGCCTTCGTGACGGCCTCGATCGTGGCGCGCTTCTGCTCCGCCGTGAGCCCCGGCGTCTGACTGATCTGAATGAGTGGCATGCGGACATCCTGCCCGAGTGGCATGCGGACATCCTGCCCGAGGGCATACGCGCGTTCCGCCCGAGGGCCGCTCCGCTAGTCGGCGGCGAGCAGCACGTCCGAGTCGAAGCAGGTGTGCGTGCCCGTGTGGCACGCCGCCCCCTCCTGGTCGACGACGAGAAGCACGGTGTCGCCGTCGCAGTCGAGCCGCACCTCGTGGACGTACTGCGTATGACCGGACGTCTCGCCCTTCACCCAGTACTGCTGACGGGAACGGGAGTAGTACGTGCCCTTGCGGGTGTCGAGAGTGCGCGCGAGGGCCTCGTCGTCCATCCACGCCACCATCAGGACGTTGCCCGTCGACCGCTCCTGCGCGACGGCGCTGAACAGTCCCGCCTCGTTGCGCTTGAGCCGTGACGCGATGGCCGGGTCGAGACTCATCGGACGGTGATCCCTTCTGCACGCATCGACTTCTTGACGTCGCCGATCGTCATGTCGCCGAAGTGGAAGACACTGGCGGCGAGGACGGCGTCCGCGCCTGCCCCGACGGCGGGCGCGAAGTGCTCGACGGCGCCCGCTCCCCCGCTGGCGATCACCGGCACGTGCACGGCGGCTCGGACCGCGCGGATCATCGGCAGGTCGAAACCGGCCTTCGTGCCGTCCGCGTCCATCGAGTTGAGCAGAATTTCCCCGACGCCCAGTTCGGCGCCGCGGACCGCCCACTCGACCGCGTCGATGCCGGTGCTGCGTTTGCCGCCGTGGGTCGTGACCTCCCACCCCGACGGGGTGTCCGGCTGGCCCTGCGGCACGGTGCGCGCGTCTACCGACAGCACGATGCACTGGGAGCCGAAACGTTCGCTCAGTTCGCGGAGCAACTCGGGCCGCGCGATCGCGGCGGTGTTGACGCTCACCTTGTCGGCGCCGGCGCGCAGCAACCGGTCGACGTCCTCGACGGTGCGGACACCGCCGCCGACCGTGAGCGGGATGAACACCTGTTCCGCCGTCCGGCTGACCACGTCGAGCATGGTGCCCCGGTCTGCGGTCGACGCGGTGACGTCGAGGAACGTGAGCTCGTCAGCGCCCTGGGCGTCGTACGCGGCCGCCAGTTCGACGGGGTCGCCCGCGTCCCGCAGGTTCTCGAAGTTGACGCCCTTGACGACGCGTCCGGCATCGACGTCCAGACACGGGATCACTCGAACCGCCAGAGTCATTGCGTACGCCCTCCTGAAGGCTCGGAACGGGGATCACCCAGTGATCCGAGGATATCGAGAATTTCGCCGTGCACCCCGGGCGCTCCCGCGAGCACCGAGTCGGACGTCACGGTCCAGGGCTTGCCGCCCAGATCGGTCACCACACCGCCCGCGGCGCGCACCAGCGCGACACCGGCCGCGTTGTCCCACGCATTGTGGCCGAACACCACCGCACCGCCGAGTATTCCGGCCGCGGTGAACGCGAGGTCGACACCGGTGGACCCGTGGATCCGGATCCGCGAGGACACCCGGCTGAGCTGCGCGAGGACCTGCAGCCGGTACGCGCCGGGGATCCGCCCGCGACTGTCGATGTTCAGCGCCCCCAAGCCCACGATCGACGACGCCAGCGACGTGCGGCCGAGCCGCGGCAGCGGCTGACCGCCCTCGAGCAGCGGTCCGTCCGCGACGGCCGCGTAGCGGCGCCCGACGAGCGGCAGCCACGTGAGACCGAGGACCGGAACGCCGTCGTCGAGGAGCGCGAGCAGCGTGCCCGCGGTGGGCAGACCGGCCGAATAGTTGAACGTGCCGTCGATGGGGTCGAGCACCCAGACCGGTCCGCTGTCGAGGTCGGGTCCGCCGAACTCCTCGCCGTGGACGTCGATGCCGGTCCGGTCGCGCAGTTCGCCGGTCAGCCGCTTCTCGAGTTCGAGGTCGACGGCGGTCGCGAAATCGTCGGGGCCCTTGTGGACGGCGCTGGGCGCACCCACCCCCGAGACGAACCGGTCGTGCACTCCGTCGAGCAGCTCACTGGCGACGGCGAGGAGTTCCCGGGGATCGCGGGACAGGGCCATGACGGGAACTCAGCCCGAGACCGCGGCGAGCGCCTCGGGGAGGGTGAATCGCCCCGCGTACAGCGCCTTGCCGACGATGGATCCCTCGACGCCCCGGTCGACGAGTCCGGCGATCGCCCGGAGGTCGTCGATGGTGGACACGCCCCCCGAGGCGACGACGGGGGCGTCGGTGGCCGCGCAGACCTGCGCGAGGAGTTCGAGATTGGGGCCGGTGAGAGTGCCGTCCTTGCTCACGTCGGTGACGACGTAGCGGGAGCAGCCGTCCTTGTCGAGCCGGGCGAGGGTCTCCCACAGGTTGCCGCCCTCGGTGACCCAGCCGCGACCGCGGAGCTGGTACTCACCGTCGACGAGGCGCACGTCCAGACCAACAGCGATCTTCTCGCCGTACTTGGCGATGGCGCGGGCACACCACTCCGGGTTCTCGATGGCGGCGGTGCCGAGGTTGACGCGACCGCATCCGGTGGCCAGTGCGGCCTCGAGCGATGCGTCGTCGCGGATTCCGCCGGACAGTTCCACCTGGACGTCGAGCTCTCCCACCACGTCGGCGAGGAGCTCACGGTTCGAGCCGCGACCGAATGCGGCGTCGAGGTCGACGATGTGGACCCACTCGGCACCGTCGTTCTGCCACGCGAGGGCGGCATCACGAGGCGAGCCGTATCCGGTCTCGCTTCCCGCCTCCCCCTGGACGAGGCGAACAGCTTCACCGTTGACGACATCTACAGCAGGCAAAAGGACCAGGCTCACGTGCGACAACCCTAGTCGCTCAGCGGTCGGAACCCGGCTTCGGGTCCTCGGGGTCGCGGCCGTAGGCGTTGCGGGTCATGCGTTTCGACACGTAGCCCATAGCGGCGATCGCGCCGGCGACGCCGAGCAACCCGACGATCAGCCCGAGGACGGGGCCCGGTTTCAGTACCAGAATGATCGCGGTCGCGAGGACCAGGACCACGGTGGCGGCGCCCATCGCGTACACGGCGAGCCTGCCGATCGACAGGTCACCGCGCCCGTCCCCGGGTTCGGTCACAGACTGCGAACCCAGTTGCGGAGCAGTTCCGCGCCCGCGTCGCCGGACTTCTCGGGGTGGAACTGGGTGGCGGACAGCGCGCCGTTCTCGACGGCGGCGAGGAATTTGCCGCCGTGGTCTGCCCAGGTCAGGGCGGGGGGCGCGAGCCGCTCCGGCGTCGGGAGCTCCCAGGTCTGGGCGGCGTACGAGTGGACGAAGTAGAAGCGCGTGTCGGGATCGATGCCGGCGAACAGCGTGCTGTTGGCCGGCGCCTCGACGGTGTTCCACCCCATGTGCGGCAGCACGTCGGCCTGGAGCCGTTCGACGGTGCCGGGCCATTCGCCGCAGCCTTCCGCCTCGACGCCGAACTCGACGCCGCGGTCGAAGAGGATCTGCATGCCGACGCAGATCCCGAGGACCGGCCGCCCGCCGGCCAGGCGCTGGCCGATGATCCGTTCTCCCCGCACCGCGCGGAGTCCTTCCATGCACGCCGCGAAGGCGCCGACGCCGGGAACGACGAGACCGTCGGCCGCGAGTGCGACCTTGTGATCGGAGGTGACCTCGACGCGCGCGCCGGTCCGGGCCAGAGCGCGGGTGGCCGAATGCAGGTTGCCGGAGCCGTAGTCGAGGACGGCAATCGTGGAGACGGTCATGACACAACCTTATCCGGCGGCCGAACGACGCCGGAGGGCGCGGCCGACGACCGTTCCGGCGGCCGGGACCACCGCGACCGCTGTCGCCGCGGCCCCGAACACCCAGGAATACCCGGCCGCAGACGCGACGGCTCCGAGTGCGAGGGAACCGAACCCGGTGCCTGCGTCGAACCCGATGTTCCATCCGGCGCTCGCCGAGCCGAATCGGGCCGGTCCCGCGGCGGTGAAGATCATGACGAGCGACTCGTTCTGCACCGCGCCGAACCCGAATCCGAATGCCAGCGCCGCGCACACCAGGAGCGGCACGGGCGCCCCTGACGCCGCGGCGACGGCGAACAGGACCAGGCCGAGGCACACGAACGTGAGGGCGGGAATCAGGGCACGGCCCACCCCGAGCCGGTCGGAGAACGATCCCGCGGCGTACCGCCCGATCAGCGTCGCGCCGCTCGACACGGCGAGGATCACCCCGGCGAGCGAAGCCCGCTCCGAGATCGCGATCGGCAGCAGGCTGGACAGACCGCCGAACGCGGCCGCCACGATCGCGATCGACAGCCACGGGGTCAGCACGGCGGCGAGCGGGATGCGGCCGCGCGACGCGCGATCCGCGGGGGCGTCGATCGCGGGGAGCCGAGTGACCGCGACGACCGCGAGCGCGGGAATGAGAGCGCCGATCACGAAGACGGGGGTCGCGGACCAGTGCTGCATGATCGCGAGACCCGCGGGCAGCCCGACCATCTGCGCGGCGGCCACCGCGATTCCCTGCGCACCCGTCGCGCGGCCGAGCATCTGCCGCGGAACGAGTTCCGCGACCAGCGCACTGCTCGCGACGGTGAGCATGCCGAAGCCCGATCCGCGGACGGCCGACACCGCCAGCACCGGGATCGCCTCGGTGGAGAGCAGGAGGAGAAGCGACGGCGGCCCCAGCAGCATGCAGCCCGCGGCGAGCACCCACCGGTGCCCCCATCTGCGCAGGAGCCGGGGCACGCCGAGTTGGGTGGCGACGGTCGCGGCCATGAACACGGCCGTCACGCTGCCGGCGAGCGTGTCCGAGCCGCCGGACAGCGAGACGATCAGCGGAACCACCGGCAGCAGCACCGCCCAGCCGCCGAACGCCGCGGCGCCCATCACCATCGCGGTGGGCAGACCGCGGGTGCGGAGCAGGCCGCGGCGCGCCTCCACTGCGACCGGCACTACATCAGCCTGAGAACGCCCGCCACGGCTGCCAGCACCGCCAGTGCCAGCAGCACGCCCGAGGCCAGTTTGTTGAACTTCCACATGGAGTACGCGCCGCCCGCCGCGATACCCGCGGCGATGAACAGGACGTAGACGAGGACGACGCTCACGAATGCGTCCGGTTCACAGGCTGCCCTTGGTGGACGGCACACCCGTGACGCGGGGGTCGGGTTCGACGGCCTCGCGCAGGGCGCGGGCGACGGCCTTGAACTCGGCCTCGGTGATGTGGTGCTGATCGCGCCCGTAGAGCACGCGCACGTGCAGGGCGATGCGCGCGTTGAGCGCGATCGACTCGAACACGTGCCGGTTGATCACCGTCGCGTACGGCACCCCCGGGTACCCGCCGATGACGGCGTGCAGCAGGTGTTCCGGTTCGCCGGTGTGGACGCAGTACGGGCGCCCCGACACGTCGACCGACGCGTGGGCGAGTGTCTCGTCCATCGGGATGAACGCGTCACCGAACCGGCGGATGCCCTTCTTGTCGCCGAGCGCCTGACCCAGCGCCTGGCCGAGCACGATCGACGTGTCCTCGACCGTGTGGTGCGCCTCGATCTCGATGTCGCCCTTCGCGTGGACGGTGAGGTCGAAACTCGCGTGGGAGCCGAGCGCGGTCAGCATGTGGTCGAAGAACGGAACCCCGGTGGAGACGTCGACGATGCCGGTGCCGTCGAGGTTCAGTTCGACGGTGATGCTCGATTCCTTGGTGGTGCGTTCCACGCGGGCGATGCGGTCGGTCATCCTCGGTCTCCTGAGCTGGTGAGTTCGGTGGCGGCGATCTCGTCGCTCGCCACGATGAAGGCGTCGTTCTCGGAGGCCAGCCCGACGGTGGCCCGCAGGTATCCGGGGATCCCGACGTCCCGGATCAGCACCCCGCGGTCGAGGTAGGCCTGCCAGGCGCGGGCGCTGTCGGTGAACTCACCGAACAGGATGAAGTTCGCGTCGCTGGGGATGACGTGGAACCCCGTGTCCTCCAATGCCTTCGACACCCGTACGCGCTCCGCGGCGAGGGCGTGCACGCTACCGAGTGTGTCGTTCGCGTGCCGCAGCGCCGCGCGGGCAGCGGCCTGCGTGACCACCGACAGGTGGTACGGCAGCCGGACCAGGAGCAGCGCCTCGATGAATGCCGGTGCGGCCGCGAGGTATCCGAGCCTGCCGCCGGCGAACGCGAATGCCTTGCTCATCGTCCGCGACACCACGAGCTTCGACGGGTACTCGTCGATCAACGTCAGGGCGCTCGGTGCGTCGGAGAATTCGGCGTACGCCTCGTCGACGATCACGATGCCCGGCGCGGCGTCGAGGACCCGGCGCAGTTCCGCGATGCCGACGCTGTGCCCGGTCGGGTTGTTGGGGCTCGTGACGAACACGACGTCGGGCCTGCGTTCGGCGATCGCGGCGGTCGCGGCATCCACGTCGAGTGCGAAGTCGGCACGCCGGAAGATGGGCAGCCACTCCGTCTCGGTGCCGTCCGCGATGATCGGGTGCATCGAGTACGACGGCACGAAGCCCATCGCGCTGCGACCGGGACCGCCGAACGCCTGCAGCAGCTGCTGCAGGATCTCGTTGGACCCGTTGGCCGCCCACACGTTGTCGACCGTGACCGGCACCCCGGTCTGGCGGACGAGGTACGCAGCGAGGTCGGTGCGCAGGGCAACCGCGTCGCGGTCCGGGTAGCGATGCAGTTCTCGTGCGGCCTCGCGCACGGACTCCGCGACGTCGTCGACGAGCGCCTTCGTCGGCGGGTGCGGGTTCTCGTTGGTGTTCAGCTGAACCGGGACCGTCAGCTGCGGCGCCCCGTACGCCGACTTACCGCGCAGATTCTCCCGGATCGGCAGGGCGTCGACCCCGATCGACGAACCGGGCACGTTCGCGGCGGTCACCGCAGCGCCTCGAACCGCAGCCGCACGGCCTCACCGTGTGCGGGCAGGTCCTCGGCGTTCGCGAGGGTGATGACGTGGCCGGAGACCTCCTTCAGCGCGGATTCGGAGTAGTCGACCACGTGGATGCCGCGCAGGAACGTCTGCACGCTCAGCCCGGAGGAGTGCCGGGCGCAGCCCGCGGTGGGTAGCACGTGGTTGGATCCGGCGCAGTAGTCGCCGAGGCTGACCGGCGCCCACGGGCCGACGAACACCGCGCCCGCACTGGTCACCTTCGCGGCGACGGCGGTGGCGTTCTCGGTCTGGATCTCGAGGTGCTCGGCGGCGTACGCGTTGACCACCCGAAGCCCGGCCTCGACGTCGGAGACCAGAACGGTGCCCGACTGGGTGCCGGACAGCGCGGCGGTGACGCGCTCCTTGTGCTTGGTGATCTCGAGCTGCGCGGCCAGCGCGGTGTCGACGGCGTCGGCGAGTTCGACGCTGGACGTGACGAGGACGCTCGCGGCCATCACGTCGTGCTCGGCCTGGCTGATCATGTCGGCGGCGACGTGCACCGGGTCGGCGGTGTGGTCGGCGAGGATCGCGATCTCCGTGGGGCCCGCCTCGGCGTCGATGCCGACGAGGCCGCGGCAGAGACGCTTCGCGGCGGTGACGTAGATGTTGCCGGGACCGGTGATGAGGTCGACGGGGGTGAGTTCGGTGCCGTCCGGGGTGACGTCGTTGCCGCCGTAGGTGAGCAGCGCGACGGCCTGACCGCCGCCGACGGCCCATACCTCTTCGACACCCAGCAGGGCGGCCGCCGCGAGAATGGTCGGGTGCGGCAGACCGCCGAACTCGGACTGCGGCGGCGACGCCACGACGAGCGAGCGGACGCCGGCGGCCTGCGCGGGCACCACGTTCATCACGACGCTGGACGGGTAGACGGCGTTGCCGCCCGGAACGTACAGCCCGACACGGTCGACGGGCACCCACCGTTCGGTGACGGTGCCGCCGGGGACGACCTCGGTGGTGGTGTCGGTGCGGCGCTGGTCGGCGTGCACCTTGCGGGTGCGTTCGATCGCGACCTCGAGGGCGGCGCGGACGGCCGGGTCCAGTTCGTGGAGGGCACGGTCCAGCTCGGCCTGCGGCACCCGCACCTGCGCGGGACGGACGCCGTCGAACTTCTCGCTGAATTCGAGGGCCGCGTCGGCGCCGCGCTCACGGACCGCCTCGACGACGGGGCGAACCTGATGCAGGACCGCGTCCACATCCACTCCACCTCGAGGAAGTGCGGCGCGAAGTTCGGCCGTGGAAGGGGTACGACCACGAAGGTCGGTGCGGGCGAGCATGAGAGGTCCTCTCTGCGACTGTCGGGACACGGTGTCTCGGACGAGCGGACTGTTCTGCGGAGAACAGGGCATGACACCGATTATCCAGGATAGGCGCACCCCGTTTTCACCGGTCGGCGGCCGACCGGGTTTCGGCCGGGGCCGCCGTGCACACACAGGCACCCGCCGGCGCCGTGACGCCGGCGGGTGCCGCGTTTGTGCTGCCCCGGCCGCGGGGGAACCCGACGGCCTAGAGCCGGGTCGAGTGCAGGAACCTCCTCGCCAGGTTCTCCTCGGTCGACGCGCCGGGCGTCCACTCGGTGATCCACGGACCGGTGCCTTCGCTCGGGTCGACCACGCCCCGCTCCAGCCACGCGTACCGTCCCTCGAGGATCGAGTGCGCGACCTGCTTGTCGGCGTCGTCGGTGTTGTGCCACAGACCGTCGAACAACTTCTCGACCCGCAGCGCCGCCTGACGGCAGAACACGTCGGCGAGTTCGTAGGCCGCGTCGCCCTCGGCCTCGTTCTCCTGCCGCTGCATCTCCGCCTTGACGCACGTGGCGGACATCGCGAACAGTTCGGCGCCGATGTCCACGACCCGGCCGAGGAAGCCCTGTTGCTTCTCCAGGGCAGCCTGCCACCGGGCCATCCCGTAGAACGTGGAGCGGGCCAGCTTCCGGGAGTGCCGTTCGACGAACCGCAGGTGCTTGGCCAGGACGCCGAATTCGCCGAACGACGTCGGCACCTGCCCCTTGCCCGCCACGAGTTGCGGCAGCCACTTCGCGTAGAAACCGCTCGCCTTGGCCGCCGCCCGCGCCTTCGCACCGGTGTCGGCGTGCGGATCGGCGAGATCGCCCGCCGCCGTGAGGTGCGCATCCACGGCCTCGCGCGCGACCAGCAACCGCATGATCTCGCTCGACCCCTCGAATATCCGGTTGATGCGCAGGTCGCGGTCCAGCTGTTCCACCGGCACCGCCCGTTCACCACGGGCGGCCAGCGACGCCGCCGTCTCGTATCCGCGACCGCCGCGGACCTGGATCAGCTCGTCGGAGATGACGCAGGCCATCTCGGACGACCACAGCTTGGCGAGTGCCGCCTCGATCCGGATGTCGTTGCGACCCTCGTCGTTCATCTGCGCCGACAGGTCCACCACGGCCTCGAGCGCGTAGGTCGTCGCGGCCATGAACGACAGCTTGTTGGCGACGGCCGCATGCTCGGCGATCGCTTTGCCCCACTGGACGCGGACGCCGGACCATTCGCGCGCGATCTTCAGCGACCACTTGCCTGCGCCCGCGCACATCGCCGGAATCGCCAGCCGGCCTGCGTTGAGGGTGGTGAGCGCGATCTTGAGTCCGTCGCCCTCCCGCCCGATCAGGTTCTCCCGCGGAACGCGCACCTTGTACATGCGGGTGACGCCGTTCTCGATTCCGTGCAGTCCCATGAACGCGTTGCGCCGTTCCACGGTGATGCCCGGGGTGTCCGCCTCGACGACGAACGCGGAGATGCCGCCGCGATGGCCTTCGCTCTTCGGTACCCGCGCCATGACGACGAGCAGTTCCGCGACGACGCCGTTGGTCGTCCACAGCTTCACGCCATCCAGTTCGTACGCGGCACCGCCCTCGATGGGGACCGCCGAGGACGCCAGCCGCGCCGGGTCGGAACCGACGTCGGGTTCGGTGAGAAGGAAGGCGGAGATGGCGCCGCGCGCACAGCGCGGCAGGAACTCGGCCTTCTGTTCGGGGGTGCCTGCCAGTTTGAGTGGTTCGGGGACGCCGATCGACTGATGGGCCGACAGCAGCGCGCCGAGGCTCGGGTGCACCGACGCGACGAGCATCAGCGCCCGGTTGTACGCGACCTGCGAGAGTCCGAGGCCGCCGTACTCCTCCGAGATCTTGAGGCCGAAGCATCCGAGGTCGGCGAGGCCGCGGACGTATTCGTCGGGAATGCGGGACTGCGTTTCGATGACGCTGCCGTCCATCTCCTCGCAGTATGCGCGGAGGCGGACGAGGAATTCTTCGGCCTTGGCGGCGTCTTCGGCAGCCGGCCGTGGGAAGGGATGAACCAGATCCAGCCGGAACCGTCCGAGAAACAGTTCTTTCGCGAAGGAGGGTTTGTCCCAGCCGGATTCCCTCGCCTCCTCCGCGACTGCTCGTGCTTCTTCTTCGGTGACCTTCGGAGCTGAGGTGTCGACCATGACGCGCCTCCTACTGGCGGGTAGTCCTACTCGCCAGTATCCCCCAATCTGCGCACTCGGGACAGCGTTTCCGATACTGTTCGGCCGGTGCGGACTCCCTCGCGACTCCTGGGTGCCGGCGCGGTTCTACTGTGCTTGCTGAGCCCCGCCGCCGCGGTGCACGCCGACCCTCTCCCCGGCGACTTCCTGTGGGGCGTGGCGACGTCCGGGTTCCAATCGGAGGGTTCCTCCCCCGACAGCAACTGGCGGCGGTATTCCGACTCCGGCCGCACCCACGACGCGATCGGCAACTCCGTCGACTTCCGGCACCGGTACACCGAGGACATCACCCGCGCCGCAGATCTGGGTGTCGACGTGTTCCGGTTCGGCGTCGAATGGGCGCGACTGCAGCCCGCGCCGGGCGTGTGGGACGAGACCGAGCTGCGGTACTACGACGACGTCGTCCGCGAGATCACGGGCCACGACATGACCCCGATGATCACGCTCGACCACTGGGTGTACCCCGGATGGGTCGCGGACCGGGGCGGGTGGGCGAACCCGGAGATCGTCGACGACTGGCTCGCGAACGCGCAGAAAGTGGTCGAGCGCTATGCCGGTGTGGGCGCGCTCTGGATCACGATCAACGAGCCGACCGTGTACGTGCAGAAGGAGCTGACGTTCGGCGGCATCGGCCCCGACCGGGCGCCGCAGATGCTCGACCGGCTCGTCGAGGTCCACCGCCGCGCGTACGACCTGATCCACGAAAACGATCCGGGCGCCCGGGTCAGCAGCAACCTCGCCTACATTCCGGCCGCCATGGACGCGCTCGACGCCACGTTCGTCGACCGCGTCCGCGACAAGCTCGACTTCCTCGGCGTCGACTACTACTACGGCCTCTCCCTCGACAACCTCACCGCGGCGAACGCGGTCACCGACGCCTTCTACGACATCAGTCCCCAGCCGGACGGCATCTACCACGCCCTGATGCGGTACACCCGCAAGTTCCCGGGACTGCCGCTGTACCTCGTGGAGAACGGCATGCCCACCGACGACGGGAAGCCGCGCCCGGACGGCTACACCCGGTCCGATCATCTCCGTGATCATCTCTACTGGGTGGAGCGGGCGCGGGCCGACGGCGCACCGGTGATCGGATACAACTACTGGTCGATCACCGACAACTACGAGTGGGGCACGTACCGCCCCCGGTTCGGCCTGTTCACCGTCGACGCGCTGACCGATCCCACCCTCACCCGCCGGCCGACCGATGCGGTGGCCACCTACCGGGACCTCGTCGCGAACGGGCTCCCACAAGGCTACGAACCCGGCCGTCGCGCCGGGGTCTGCTCCCTCGTCGATCCGCCCCTCAGCTGCACGAATCCCCCGTAACGGGAACACGGCGGGACGCGACGTACGATCAGCTCGTGTCGTGGCAGATGTGGTGTGCAGTGCTCGGGGCGTCGTGTGTGATCAGTCTGTCGCCGGGCGCCGGTGCGATCGCGTCGATGGCCACCGGAATGCGATTCGGGTTGCGGCGCGGCTACTGGAACATCGCCGGTCTCCAACTGGGATTGCTGCTGCAGATCGCGGTGGTCGCCGCCGGGCTCGGGGCGCTGCTCGCGAACTCGACCCTCGCGTTCACGGTGATCAAGTGGTTCGGCGTCGCGTACCTGGTGTATCTCGGCGTCCGGCAGTGGCGGGCGAGCGCGACCGATGTGTCCGGCGTCGACGGCGAGGTCGCCGAGACCAGCGGGCCGGCGATGACGCTGCGCGGTTTCCTCGTCAACGCCAGCAACCCCAAGGCCGTCGTCTTCATGCTTGCGGTGCTCCCGCAGTTCATCACCCCGTCGGCGCCGCTGCTCCCCCAGTACCTGATCATCGCCGCCACCATGGTCGCGGTCGACGTCGTCGTCATGACCGGCTACACCGGGCTGGCATCGAAGGTTTTGCGGCTGATGCGCTCACCGCGCCAGCAGCGGACCACCAACCGGACGTTCTCCGGGCTGTTCTTCGTCGCGGCCACGTTCCTGGCGACGATTCGCCGTGCCGTCTGACCCGTGAGTACTTGTTAACCGCCGGCGGTTAAGAAGTACTCACGGGTGGGGTCACATGTCGAGGCCCAGATCCAGCACGGTCACCGAGTGGGTGAGCGCACCGACCGCGAGGTAGTCGACGCCGGTCGCGGCGTACTCGGCCGCGACGTCCAGCGTGAGACCGCCCGACGATTCGAGCTTGGTGGCGGGAGCGTTCGCGTCGCGGCGCTGCACCGCGATCTGGGTCTGCCACAGCGGGAAGTTGTCGAGCAGCACCAGTTCCACGTTCTCCGCGAGCACCTCGTCGAGTTGCGCGAGGCTGTCGACCTCCACCTCGCATTCGATGTCGGGTGCCGCGGCGCGCACGGCCCGCAGCGCCGCCACCACCGACCCGGCGGCCGCGACGTGGTTGTCCTTGATCAGCGCGGCGTCGCCGAGACCCATGCGGTGGTTGACGCCGCCGCCCACCCGGACGGCGTACTTCTGCAGCGACCGCAGTCCGGGCAGCGTCTTGCGGCTGTCGCGGATCTTCGCCGCGGTGCCCTCGACCGCATCGACCCACGCGGACGTCGCGGTGGCGATGCCGGACAGGTGGCAGACCAGGTTGAGCATCGTCCGTTCCGCGGTGAGCAGTCCCTGCGTGGGCGCGGAGACCGTCAGCACGGCCTGGCCGGGCACGATCCAGGTGCCGTCGGCGACACGGTCGAGGACCTCGTAGCGGCCGGCCCCGATCACCTCGTCGAGCACCAGCAGTCCCACGTCGAGGCCGGCGACGGTGCCGTGCGCGCGGGAGACCACGGATGCCTTGGCGACCGCGTCGGCCGGGACCGTGGCCGCAGACGTCACGTCGGGTCCGTACCGCAGGTCCTCGTCCAGCGCGAGGCGCACGAGCGTGCGGACCTCGTCCGCGTCCAGACCGTCGGGAAGGACGTGGTCGGCCATCACTGCACTCCTGTCAGTTGGGGTTGGAGAAGCTCGAGTTCGCCGTCGCGCAGGCGCACGCGTGTGCTGCGACGCCACTCGCCGGACGTCTCCGGGTAGTCGCTGCGCGTGTGGCATCCACGACTTTCGGTGCGCGCGCCTGCGGCGAGCACGAGCGCTGCCGCCGTGAGGGTCAGCGCGGCGTCTTCGAGCGCGGTCTCCCCCTCGGGCACCGTGCGCGGCGCGGCGGCCAGGGCGGCGGCGACCGCCTCGAGACCTGCGCCGTCTCGGACGACGGAGGCGTTGCCGGTCATCAACTGCTGCACCAGTTCCCGCGGCGCGGACGGCAGTGCGCGGCGCTCAGGGTCGGCCGCCTCGACACGCAGATCGGCGCGTTCGACGGCCGCGGCGCCGGCCCGTTCGCCGACCACCAGGCCTTCGAGGAGGCTGTTGGAGGCCAGCCGGTTCGCGCCGTGCAGCCCGGTGCGGGCCACCTCGCCCGCCGCGTAGAGGCCGGGGACGGCGGTGCGTCCGTCCACGTCGGTGACCACACCGCCGCACGAGTAGTGCGCGGCGGGGGCGACCGGAATCAGCTGTTCGCGCGGGTCGATCCCGGCTTCCAGGCAGGACGCCGTCACGGTCGGGAACCGCTGCGCGAACCCGGGCAGCCGACGGGCGTCGAGGTAGACGTGGTCGTGTCCGAGTTCCCGCAGCCGCGACGCGATGGCCCGCGACACGACGTCGCGGGGTGCCAGGTCGCCGCGCGGATGGACGCCGTGGGTCACCGAATCGCCGTTGGCGTCGACGAGGATCGCGCCCTCGCCGCGGACGGCCTCGCTGATCAGCGGACGCCTGCCGAGACCGCCGGGGGTGAACAGCACGGTCGGGTGGAACTGCACGAACTCGAGATCGGCGACGGCCGCGCCGGCGTCGAGTGCGAGGGCGATGCCGTCCGCGGTGGCGCCGGGCGGGTTGGTGCTGCAGGCGTACAGCTGCCCGAGTCCGCCGGTCGCCAGGAGGACGGCGGGTGTGTGGATCACGCCGAGTCCGCGCGGGGAGTCGACGAGCACCCCGGTGACGCCGCGCGCATCGGTGAGCACACGGACGGCGGAACTGTCGAACAGGACCGGTAGCCCGGCCGCACCCAGTGCGCGCTGGACCTCCGCACCGGTGGCGTCGCCGCCGGCGTGGATGATCCGCCGGGTGCTGTGCCCGCCCTCGCGGGTGCGTGACACGGCGCCGTCGCGACCGCGGTCGAACACCGCGCCCAGATCGGTCAACGCGGCCACGGCGTCGCGGCCGCCGGCCACGATCGACCGCACGGCGTCCTCGTCGCACAGGCCGACGCCGGCCTCGCACGTGTCGGCCACGTGCGAGTCCACCGAATCGGTGACGGCGTCACCGACCACGGCGATGCCGCCCTGCGCGTACTGCGTCGCGGTGTCCGTCGCCCCACCCTTGCTGACGGTGAGCACGGTCAGCCCGCGCAGCGAGGCGGTGCGTGCGGCCGTCAGTCCGGCCACACCACCACCCACCACGACGAGGTCGGCGCGCTCTTCCCAGGAAATCCCCCGGGCCGGGCTGCTCACTCGCCGCCGCCCGGGTTTCCGATCTCGATCATCCGCTGCACCGACTTGCGGGCACGCTCGGCGGTCGCGAGATCGACGTGAACCTCGTCCTTGCCCTCGAGCAGGCAGCGGAGCAGGGCCGCGGGGGTGATCATCTTCATGTACGGGCAGGATGCGCGGTCGTTGACGGCCTGGAAGTCGACCTCCGGCGCGGCCTTGCGCAGCTGGTGCAGCATCCCGACCTCGGTGGCCACGAGAACCTGCTTGGCCCCGGTGGCGCGGGCGGCGTCGAGCATGCCGCCCGTCGACAGGATCTTCACCTTGTCCTCGGGCACGAATCCCTCACCGGCGAGGTAGAGGGCTGAGGTGGCGCAACCGCATTCGGGGTGGACGTACAGTTCGGCACCGGGGTGCGCCTTGGCCTGCGCGGTGAGCTCGTCGCCGTTGATGCCGGCGTGGACGTGGCACTCGCCGGCCCAGATCTGCATGTTCTTGCGTCCGGTGACGCGCTTGACGTGGGCGCCGAGGAACTGGTCGGGCAGGAACAGGACCTCGCGGTCGGGGTCGATCGACGCGACCACGTCGACGGCGTTGGACGACGTGCAGCAGATGTCCGTCAGACCCTTCACCTCGGCGGTGGTGTTGACGTACGACACGACGACGGCGTCGGGGAATTCGGCCTTCCACTCACGCAGCTGATCGGCGGTGATCGAGTCTGCCAGCGAGCATCCCGCGCGCTCGTCCGGGATCAGCACCGTCTTGGCGGGGCTGAGGATCTTCGCGGTCTCGGCCATGAAGTGCACGCCGCAGAACACGATCGTGTCCTCCGGGGCCTCCGCCGCGATGCGCGAGAGCGCCAGCGAGTCGCCGACGTGGTCGGCCACGTCCTGGATGGCGGGCAGCTGGTAGTTGTGCGCGAGGAGCGTCGCTCCCCGCTCGCGTGCCAGCCGTTTGATCTCGGCAGCCCACTCTTCGCTCGCCTCGACGCCCGCGTAACCGCCGGGACCGTCCTGAATCTGCGGGTTGGTACCCGTCCACAACGTCGTGGTCGTCATGGCTTGCTCCTTCACCGTGAACTCGGGCGGGCTGGCCCGAATTTCCGAAATCGAGGTTTTCGACTTAGGATCGAAAACATGCCCAATAGTAACACCACGCATGAAGTGCTTACCGCGGTGTTCCAGGTTCGCCACTTCCCCGGCTATATCGACGCAGGTCACAGCGGTGATATGCGTCACGCGGGGGGCACCGGAGAGCTCGCCGTGCTGCTGTGGCAACGGGCCCTCGATCCACAGGCCGGCGCGTGGTCGCTGCCCGGCGGACTCCTCCACGAGGACGAGGACCTCACGACGTCCGCGCGACGCCAGCTGGCCGAGAAAGTGGACGTGCAGGAGGTCTCCCATCTCGAGCAGCTGTCGGTGTTCAGCGATCCGCGGCGGGTGCCCGGACCGCGCACCATCGCGTCGACGTTCCTCGGGCTCGTCCCCCTCCCCGCCGACCCGCAGCTGCCGCCGGACACCGCGTGGCATCCCGTGTCCGCGCTCCCCGAGATGGCGTTCGACCACGGCACCGTCGTCCGGCACGCCCGGACCCGCCTCGCGGCCAAGCTCTCCTACACCAACATCGCGTTCGGTCTGGCGCCCGACGAGTTCTCCATGTCGACGCTGCGCGAGATCTACTGCGCCGCACTCGGTTACCAGGTGGATGCGACCAACCTGCAGCGCGTCCTCGGACGCCGCGGGGTACTGACCCCCACCGGCAACACGGCACCGTCCGGCCGCACCGGCGGTCGCCCGGCCGCGCTCTACCGGTTCACCGATTCCACCCTGCGGGTGACGGACGAGTTCGCAGCGCTCCGGCCGCCGAGCTGAATCCGGCCGTCAGGCGGCCGCGACACCGCCCTCCTGAGAGGTGCGCCGCCGCCACGCCGACGCGACCGACGACTCCGCGCCGAGCACCGAATCGATGCGGCCGAAGCGGCCGAGAACGCGGTCGAGCAACTGCGCGACCTGGCGGGGATCATCCGGATCGGCGGCGACCGCGAGCAACCGGTGCCCGGACATGCCCGGCATGATCCGGGCCAGTTCCGCGACCGTGCGTGCGGTGACCGCAATGCACCAGCCCGAATCGAGCAACTCCTGCGCGGTCCGCCTGCCCTGCTCGCTGCCGGCGGCCGTCACCACCACGACACCACGGGCCGAGCCGGATTCGTCGGTACGCATCATCTTCGCCTCCTAAGGGATCGACATTTCGATTCCAGGTAAGCGCCGGTACTCGAGACTGCGGCGGGAGCGCGCTGTGAGATCGCCGGGAGCCGTGTCACGCCCGGGCGAGACCCCGCCAGAACGTGTCGGATGCGGCGGTGACCACTTCGTCCACCGGTGCGTCGTCGAGCATCCCGCCGGCGGCGAGGGTCGCGATCCCGTGGAACGTCGCGAACGCGACAAGGGCGATGCGCGAGGCGTCCCCGGGTCCGATGTCGCCCGCGGCCTGGGCCTCGGTGACGATCCGGACCGTCAGGTCCATCGAGGTGTGGCCCGCCTCCACGACCTGGGAGGCGGCCCCGGGCGCGTGCTTGTTGCCGTACATCAGCGCCAGCAACTCCCGGTGCGCGAGCGCGAAGGTGACGTAGGCGTCGGCGAGCGCCGCGAAGCGAGCCCGGGCATGGGGTTCGGCCTGTTCGACCGCGCGTTCGAGGGCGGCCGTGAGCCGCCGGAAACCGGATTCGGCGAGTGCGTCGAGCAGCGCCTGCCGGTCGCGGAAGTGCTTGCTCGGTGCGGCGTGACTGACCCCGGCCTCGCGGGCGAGCTGTCGCAGGGACAGGCCGTCGACGCCGTCCCGCTCGAGGGTGCTCTCGGCGCGTGCGAGCAGCACCTGGCGAAGACTCCCGTGGTGGTAGGGCTGTTCGGCGGCGGACACGGCGCAAGCCTAGCAAAATGTTGTCATTGACTACATAGATGGCACTGACTACATTCGGAATCACCCCACCGCTAGGAGCAGACATGCCTTTCGACGCATCCGGAACCACCGTCCTCATCACCGGCGCGAGCGCGGGCCTCGGTGCCGAATTCGCCCGCCGGTTCGCCGGTCGCGGCGCCGACCTCGTCCTCGTCGCGCGGCGCGCCGACCGGCTCGAACAACTCGCCGCCGAACTCCGCGCCGCACACCCCGTGACGGTCACCGTGCTCCCGTTCGACCTCGCGGCACCCGGCGCAGGCGCGCGGTTGCGCAGCGAACTCGCTGCGCGGGACATCCGCGTCGACTCACTGATCAACAACGCGGGATTCGGGACGCACGGAGACTTCGCGTCCGCCGACCTGGAGCGGCTGACCTCCGAGATCCAGCTCAACGTCACCACCCTCGTCGAGTTGTCGCACACGTTCCTGCCCGACCTGCTCCGGGGGCGCGGCGCACTCGTCAACGTGGCGAGCACCGCGGCGTTCCAGCCGACTCCGGGCATGGCCGTCTACGGGGCGACGAAGGCATTCGTCCTGAACTTCACGGAGGCGTTGTGGGCGGAGGCGCGAGGCACCGGCCTCACCGTGCTCGCCGTCTGCCCGGGCCCCACCCGCACCGAGTTCTTCGACGTCGTCGGCTCCGAGGACGCCGCCGTCGGCCGCATGCAGACCGCGGACCAGGTGGTCGCGACGGCGCTGCGGGCCCTGGACCGGCGCAGCACTCCGCCGAGCGTCGTCTCCGGGCTGATGAACTGGGTGTCGTCGGTGAGCACCCGTTTCGCGACTCGCCGCATCGGTGCTCTCGCCAGCGGGCGCCTGCTCGGTGACGTGCGAATGCGGGCCACAGTCGCGAGGTAATCGTCACGAAGTACGAGGTAATCGTCACGAAGTAATCGTCACGTCGCGCTCTTCCGGCTCGTCGAGTTCGACCGGCCCATCGCCGACACCGAGATCGTCGTACGGGTTGAGCGCGGCGAGCACCAACGTCACGACGCACGCGACGAGCGGCTGGAAGATCAGCACCAGCGGGGTCCCGATCCCCGGCGCGACCGCCACGACGGTGCCGGCGGTCGAGGTGTCGGGGTCGGGAAAACGCAGGGCCGCGACACCGATGCCGCCGAGGGCCATCACACAGGCCCCGACCACGCTGCCGGCGAGGACGGCGCCCAGCGCCACCGGTCCGCGGCTTTTCCGCGCCGTCCACGCGGCGACCGCGGTGAGGATGCCGACGACCAGGCCCGCACACGCGAACATCCCGATCGCGTCGAACCGGTGCACGCTCTCCCCGGTCAGCGACACCCCGCGGTCGGGGGCGACCACCAGCAGATGTTCCGGTGGTGCCAGGAGTCCCCACAGCACCCCGGCGAGTGCGCTCGCCACCACCGTCCCGCAGAAGATTCCGGCGGCAGATCGAAGCCTGAAGCGCGGGAGCGTGGTCACGCGTCCGACGCTACCGCCGTCCGCGGCAGATCGAGTCGAACACACCGTGGCGGGAACATTTCGCCCACCAGCCGTCGGGGCTGATCTGCACCACCATCCGGCGGCCGCACGCCTCGCAGAAGCGGGGCGGTTCCAGCCCGAGTTGCGCGGCGGTGGGGACGGCGTCGTCCACACCGGCCACCACGCGGCGGCCGGTGTACGGGTTGTAGCGCTCCTCCAGACCGTCGGGTTCGCCCGCGGTCGTCTCCATGGTCGTCACAGGGTGTCGTTCAGGGCCTTGATCGGCATCTGCAGATCGACGAGCAGGTCGAGGTCCTGTTCGGCCGGGCGGCCGAGGGTCGTCAGGTAATTGCCGACGATGACGGCGTTGATGCCGCCGAGGATGCCCTGCTTGGCCCCGAGGTCGCCGAGAGTGATCTCGCGGCCGCCTGCGAAGCGGAGGATGGTGCGGGGCAGCGCGAGCCGGAAGGCTGCCACCGACTTGAGGGCCTCACTCGCCGGCAGCACCTCGAGGTCGCCGAACGGGGTTCCCGGACGCGGATTGAGGAAGTTCAGCGGAACCTCGTCGGGTTCGAGTTCGGCCAGGTTGGCGGCGAACTCGGCGCGCTGCTCGAGGCTCTCACCCATGCCGAGGATGCCGCCGCAGCACACCTCCATGCCGGCCTCGCGGACCATGCGGAGGGTATTCCAGCGTTCGTCCCACGTGTGGGTGGTGACGACGTTCGGGAAGTGGGACTTCGACGTCTCGAGGTTGTGGTTGTAGCGGTGCACCCCCATCGCGGCGAGCTGGTCGACCTGTTCCTGGGTGAGCATGCCCAGCGAGCAGGCGATCTGGATGTCGACCTCGTTGCGGATCGCCTCGATACCGGCGGCGACCTGGGCGAGCAGCCGCTCGTCGGGTCCGCGGACGGCGGCGACGATGCAGAATTCGCTGGCGCCGGACTTGGCGGTCTGCTTGGCGGCCTCGACGAGCGAGGGGATGTCGAGCCATGCCGCGCGGACCGGCGACTGGAACAGCCCGGACTGCGAGCAGAAGTGGCAGTCCTCGGGGCAGCCGCCGGTCTTGAGGCTGATGATGCCCTCGACCTCGACCTCGGGGCCGCACCACTTCATGCGCACGTCGTGGGCGAGGGCGAGCAGATCCTCGAGACGGTCGTCGGGAAGTTGCAGGACTTCGAGCACCTGGCTCTCGTTCAGCGCTTCGCCGCGCTCGAGAACCTGCTCACGCGCGAGGGCGAGGATGTCTGTCTGTACCGGGGCCGAGGTCACACGTATCTCCTGGAAAACGGGCCGATCACGTGCCGTGAGTCGACGGAACCGAAAAATTGAACACCGTACAAGTTGAACGGTGTTCACGTTAGATCCGTGATGGAATACTGTCAAAGCCGGAGCAAGTTTTTCGACGAGATTGGGAGATCACACAGTGCAATTGCGACGCGGCGACGTACTCGACGGCGCAATGGCCATCCTCGACGAGTTCGGCCTCGCCGACCTCACGATGCGCAGACTCGCAACGGCCCTCGGCGTGCAGCCGGGCGCCCTGTACTGGCATTTCCCCAACAAGCAGACGTTGCTCGGCGCCCTCGCCGACAAGATTCTCGAAGACGTCGACGCCCCGGTCACGGCGCCCGGATGGGACGCGGAGTTCACCGAACTGGCGCACCGGCTACGCATCGCGCTACTCGCCCACCGCGACGGCGCCGAACTGGTCTCCGCCACCTACGCGTCCCGCATGACCAACTCCCGGGTCCGGGAAAGCTTCGCGGCGGTAGGTCTGCGATCCGGTCTGTCCCGCGAACACGCCGAACTGTCGTCCTATTCGCTGCTGTACTACGTCCTCGGCCACACGGTCGACGAGCAGTCGCGGGCGCAGATGGAATCGGCAGGCGCCCTCACCCGCGCCGCGCTCTCCCCCGACGCCCCGCAGTCGCCGATCGCGGCGTACGACGAGGATCTCCTCGACGGCGATCCGGCGGTCCGGTTCGACTTCGGGTTGTCGCTGTTCGTGGACGGAATTCGCGCGCGACTGAAAGACTCCGCCCACCGCCCCTGAGCGGGCACAATTGAGTGGACGCCGCGCCGGCCACTCGCGGGCCGCGCGGCGCCTCCGACGGCCCAGGGACGGACGCGATGACGTCTTCACTCGGCCGCCGCGCCGGAACGGTCCTCGCGGCGGCACTCGCACTGTCGCTTTTCGGCGCGCCCACCCCGGCGCCCGCACAGACCGCGGAGGGCGATCCCGGTGCCGTCGTCGCCGCGACGCCGTTCGCGCCGGACGCGCGGCCGCCGGGCGTCGCCGAGGCCACCTACGTCACGTACTGGACGACGGGGCCGATGAACGAACCCGCGCTCAGCACCGGCGCGGTCCTGCTGCCACCCGGTGACGCGCCGCCCGGCGGGTGGCCCGTGGTGTCCTGGGCCCACGGAACGGTCGGCATCGCGGACGCGTGCGCGCCGACGGTGACGGGGAAACTCGTCGGACCGTACGTTCAGGCCTGGCTCGACCAGGGATACGCGATCGCTGCAACGGATTACGTCGGCCTCGGCACACCCGGCGTGCACCCGTACCTGGACGGTCCCACCGAAGCGCACAGCGTGATCGACATGGTGCGCGCGGCGCGGGCCGTCACGCCGTCCCTGTCGAAGCGGTGGGTCGCGATCGGCCAATCGCAAGGCGGCCACGCCGCACTCGTCGCCGCCTCGATGGCCACCACCTACGCACCCGACCTCGACTTCCGCGGCACCGTCGCCACCGGCGCCCCGTCCAATCTGGAGAACCTCGCGCCGCTCGTCGGCCCCGGTTTCCCGCAGATTCCCCTCACCGGGAGCACGGTGTTCGTGGCGTACGCGCTCGCGGGACTGCGCGCGTCGCGGCCCGACCTGGACGTCGACAGCTACCTCACCCCGCTCGGCGTGGACGTCCTCAATCGCGTCGAGTCGCTCTGCTACGAGGAGGCGGCCCCGCAACTCGCCGGCATCACCATCGGACAATTGATGTCGCGTCCCCTCGACGACCCGGCGGTCCTGGCGGCCCTGCGCACCACGCTCGGAGTCCCCGTCCGGGGCTACGACCGGCCGTTGTTCATCGGTCAGGGACTGTTCGACGACGTCGTCCCCATCCCTCTCACCTGGAAGTTCACCGCCGACCTCACCGCGAACGGGCAGCAGTTCCTCTTCCGGACGTATCCGACCGGCCACCTCACGACCATGCCCGCGTCGCTGCCCGACACCACCGCTTTCGTCCGGAGCCTGTTCGGCTGAGATTCACTGGTAAGACCACTTGACCTCTTACCTGTAGCCGTTCTAGGGTCGAAATCATGATGTTCGAGCCGATCGCGCGGAAATCCGCCTCCACCGAAGTTTTCGACCAGATCACCGCACGCGTACTCGGCGGCGACCTCGGCCCCGGCGAGGCCCTGCCCAGCGAGCGGCGCCTGGCCGAGGCGTTCGGGGTGTCCCGGCCCGCGGTCCGGGAAGCGATCCAGAAACTCGCGCAGGCCGGACTCGTCGAGGTCCGGCAGGGCGATGCCACCTCGGTCCGCGACTTCCGGCAACACGGCGGACCCGAACTGCTGTCCCAGCTGTTGATCCGCGGCGGCGTCCCCGACTGGGCGGTGGTCCGCAGCGTCCTCGAGGCGCGGCGGATGATCGGCGTGCAGGTCGCACGGCTCGCCGCGGACCGGGTTACCGAGAAGTCGGCCGCAGCTCTTGGCGAGGCGGTGGATCACCTTGCTGCCGAGACCGATCCGGTCGCGCAGCAGGTCGCCGCGCTGGCGTTCTGGGAGCGCGTCGTCGACACGGCCGATTCCATCGCGTTCCGGCTCATCTTCAACAGCCTCCGCAACGCGTACGAACCGACCATGACGGCGATGGCCGCCGTCATGGTCGCGGAGGTCGGTCGCACCGACCTGTACCACCAGCTTGCGGAGGCCGTCTCCGCACACGACGAAGACCTCGCGGCGCACACCGCCGCCACCCTGCTCGACCTCGGGACGGCGGCCGTGACCGCCGTGATCGACACACTGCAACAACACGATTCGGAGAAGGACACATGACCACGACACCTCCCACAGATCGCCGCCAGCGCAGGTCGATCACCCTGCGCGACGCCGCAGACCAGTTCCGCCGCCACCCCTCACCGTGGATGATCGGCGGCATGCTTGCCACCGCCGTGGTCGCCCGCCTCGTCGTCGGCGACTGGCAGGTCACCGACGCCGTCGTGCCGTTGGTGATGCTGGCGGTGTTCCCGTTCGCCGAATGGGTCATCCACGTCTGCATCCTGCACTGGAAGCCCCGGAAGGTCATGGGCCTGACCGTCGATTCGCTGCTTGCACGCAAGCATCGCGAACACCACGTCGATCCCCGCGACGTGCCGCTCGTCTTCATTCCGTGGCAGACCCTGACGTGGCTGATCCCGGTTCTCGTGGCGCTCGCGCTGTTCGCGTTCCCGCGCACCGGACTCGGGCTGACGTTCCTCGTGGTGCTGAGCGTCCTGGGCGTCCTCTACGAATGGACGCACTACCTCATCCACAGCGACTACAAGCCGAACTCCCGCCTGTACCGCGCGATCTGGCGCAACCACCGCCATCACCACTACAAGAACGAGCACTACTGGTTCACCGTCACCACCTCGGGAACCGCCGACCGGATCCTCGGCACCGACCCCGACCCCGAATCGGTCGAGAAGTCGCCCACTGCCCGCAACCTCCACGCCGTGCGCTGACCCACCCGTGAGTACTTGTTAACCGCCGGCGGTTAACAAGTACTCACGGGCGGCGACGCCGCAGCTTGTTGCCCAACCATACGATCGGGTCGTACCGCCGGTCGACCACCCGTTCCTTCATCGGAATGATGGCGTTGTCGGTGATCTTGATCCCTTCGGGGCACACTTCGGTGCAGCACTTGGTGATGTTGCACAGTCCGAGACCGAAGTCTTCCTGCGCCGCGTCACGACGGTCCGCCGTGTCGAGCGGATGCATCTCCAGTTCGGCGACGCGGATGAAGAAGCGGGGACCGGAGAACGCCGGCTTGTTGTCGTCGTGATCACGGATGACGTGGCAGGTGTTCTGGCAGAGAAAGCATTCGATGCACTTCCGGAATTCCTGCGACCGTTCGACGTCGATCTGCTGCATCCGATACTCGCCCGGCCCGAGTCCCGGCGGCGGGGTGAACGACGGGATCTCCCTGGCCTTCTGGTAGTTGAACGACACATCGGTGACGAGGTCGCGGATGACGGGGAACGCCCGCAGCGGCGTCACCGTCACCACCTCGTCCTCCGTGAACGTCGACATCCGGGTCATGCACATCAGCCGCGGCTGACCGTTGATCTCCGCGGAGCACGACCCGCACTTGCCCGCCTTGCAGTTCCATCGCACCGCGAGGTCCGGGGTCTGCGTCGCCTGCAACCGGTGGATGATGTCGAGCACCACCTCACCCTCGTTGACGGGGATGGAGTAGTCCTCGAGGGCGCCGCCGTCGGCGTCGCCGCGCCATACCCGGAACTGCGCGTCGTATCCCATCTCAGGCCTTCCTTCCCGGATGTTCGGCGAGCTCGGCATCGGTGTAGTACTTGGCCAGTTCGTCGATGTCGAACAGCTCCAGCAGTTCCGGGCGCATCGGAAGCTGAGGCTCGCGGGTGACCGTGACGTCCGGGACCACGGAATCGGGATGCGCGGACATGTCGCCGACGACGCTGCACACCAGCAGGGTGTTGCGCCACTCCGCCTCCATGCTCGGGTGGTCGTCGCGGGTGTGCCCGCCGCGACTCTCGGTGCGCAGCAGGGCCGCCTGCGCGACGCATTCGCTGACCAGCACCATGTTCCGCAGATCCACGGCGAGGTGCCAGCCCGGGTTGAACTGGCGGTGCCCCTCCACCTCGACGCCCCCGATCCGGCCCTTGATCTCGGTGAGTTTCTCCAGGGCGCGCGCGATCTCGTCTTCCTTCCGGATGATGCCGACGAGGTCGTTCATGGTCTGCTGCAGTTCGGTGTGGAGGGTGTACGGATTCTCGGTGATGCCGCCCTCCCCGACCGCCGGATCGAACGGCGACAACAACATCCGGGCCGCCGCATCCACCGCGTCGGCGGAGACGACCGGCCGCTCCTGCAGCGACTTCACGTATTCCGCGGCCCCGAGTCCCGCGCGACGGCCGAACACGAGGAGGTCGGACAGCGAGTTGCCGCCGAGCCGGTTGGAGCCGTGCATCCCGCCCGAGCACTCCCCCGCGGCGAACAACCCGGCGACGCTGGACGATCCGCTGTCGGGGTCGACCTCGATGCCTCCCATCACGTAGTGGCAGGTGGGTCCGACTTCCATCTGCTCCTTCGTGATGTCGACGTCGGCGAGTTCCTTGAACTGGTGGTACATCGACGGCAGGCGCCGGACGATCTCGTCGGCGGGCATCCGCGAGGCGATGTCGAGGTACACGCCGCCGTGCGGGGTCTGCCGTCCCGCCTTGACCTCGGAGTTGATGGCCCGGGCCACCTCGTCGCGGGGCAGCAGGTCCGGAGTGCGGCGGTTGTTGTCGGAATCCTTGTACCAACCGTCGGCCTCTTCCTCGGTCTCCGCGTACTGCCCTTTGAAGACGGGCGGGATGTACGAGAACATGAACCGCTCGCCCTCGGAGTTCTTCAGGACCCCGCCGTCGCCGCGGACACCCTCGGTGACGAGGATTCCCTTGACGCTGGGCGGCCACACCATGCCGGTGGGGTGGAACTGCACGAATTCCATGTTGATGAGGTTCGCGCCCGCGCGCAGGGCGAGAGCGTGCCCGTCGCCGGTGTACTCCCACGAGTTCGACGTCACCTTGAACGACTTGCCGATTCCGCCCGTGGCCATCACCACGGCGGGCGCCTCGAACAGCACGAAACGTCCACTCTCGCGCCAGTATCCGAAGGCGCCGGAGATCCGGTCGCCGTCCTTGGTGAGTTCGGAGACGGTGCACTCGGCGAAGATCTTGATGCGGGCCTCGTAGTCGCCGGTGGCGGCGAAGTCTTCCTGCTGCAGCGACACGATCTTCTGCTGCATGGTGCGGATCAGTTCGAGCCCGGTGCGGTCACCGACGTGCGCGAGCCGCGGATACGTGTGACCGCCGAAGTTGCGCTGGCTGATCCGGCCGTCAGGGGTCCGGTCGAACAGGGCGCCGTACGTTTCGAGTTCCCACACCCGGTCGGGGGCCTCCCTCGCGTGCAGTTCGGCCATCCGCCAGTTGTTGAGGAATTTGCCGCCGCGCATCGTGTCCTGGAAATGGGTCTGCCACGTGTCCTTCTCGTTGGCGTTGCCCATCGCGGCGGCGCAGCCGCCCTCCGCCATGACCGTGTGCGCCTTGCCGAACAGCGACTTGCAGACGACGGCCACGGACAGGCCCTGTTCCCGGGCCTCGATGACGGCTCGCAGTCCGGCGCCCCCGGCACCGATGACCACGACGTCGTACTGGTGCCGTTCGACTTCCGTCATTCCACTCCCTCTTCGGTGAAGTCAGTTGATCAGGCGCAGGTCGGAGATGGTGCCGCTGGCCACGAGCATCACGTAGAAGTCGGTGACGATCAGGGTGGCGAGCGTGGTCCAGGCGAGCTGCATGTGCCGCGTGTTCAGTTTGCTGACCCCGGTCCAGAGCCGGTATCGGATCGGGTGCCGGGAGAAGTGGGTGAGCCTGCCGCCGGTGACGTGCCTGCAGGAATGGCAGGACACGGTGTACGCCCAGAGCAGGATCACGTTGCCGACCATGATGAGGGTGCCGAGCCCGATTCCGAATCCGCCGTCGGCGCCGTGGAACGCGCGGATCGCGTCGTACGTGTTGATCAGTGACACGACGAGCGCGACGTAGAAGAAGTAGCGGTGCGCGTTCTGGACGATCAGCGGCAGCCGCGTCTCCCCCGTGTACTTGCCGTGCGGTTCCGCGACCGCGCACGCGGGCGGCGAGAACCATACCGACCGGTAGTAGGCCTTGCGGTAGTAATAGCACGTGAGCCGGAAGCCGAGCAGGAACGGCAGCACCAGGAATCCGAGCGGGATGATCATCGGCAACTCGCCGATGGGTGTCCCGAAGTCACTCGAGCCGGGCACGCACGAATCGCTCAGGCACGGCGAGTAGAACGGGGTCAGGTAGTGGTACTCCTCGACGAAGTACGCGGTCCGGACCCACGACCGGACCGATGCGTACACCACGAAGACGGACAGGCCGAGCACCGTCAGCAGCGGCGCCAGCCACCACCGGTCGGTGCGGAGCGTGCGTTCCGCGATCCGGGCACGCGTCGGCGCCCCCACACCGGCACTATCGGAATTCTTCGGCGGCGCGCTCATCCGCGCTCGTAGTGGAGCCCGCCCAGCCCCTCGTCATCGATACCGAGCCACATCGACGCGTCGTACGGGGTGTCCGACACCTTGATTCGCTCCACCGGTTCGCGGTGGACGACGTTCGGTGGCGAGGCGTCGAGGTCGCGCGCGTCGATCTCGAGGCGCTCCAGATCATTGCTCAGTCGCCGCACGGATGCGGCGTCGCCGTACATCGTTCGCAACGAACCGACAGCGCGCCGAAGGCGGTCGATGGTGCGATTCAATTCGAGCATTTCGGAGGTCGACATGTGACCCCTCCCAACCCAGCCGGTGTAGCCGTGACCTGAATCACACTACCGATATTCCGGGAAACCGGGGCAGCTTTCGGCCCCCGGAAACCGGGGGCGATGAATTTTGCCGGGCTACCGAGTCGATACCTGTAGGACAACCGAAACCGAACCCCCACCGGGAGGAAATCATGGCCGACGCCACGATCGGAAGCATCCTGCTCGCCAGCACACACCCCGAACGATTGCGGGACTGGTACACGGCCGCGTTCTCGCCGAAGGTCGACCGCACGCCCGGCGAACCGGGCTACGACGTCCTCGATTTCGACGGCTTCTACATCATGCTCGACCGGCGCGACGACGTCGGCGACACGAATCCCGAACCCGGGCGTGTCCTCCTCAACGTCGAGGTCGCCGACGCCCGCGCCGCGGCAGGCCGCCTCGACGAACTCGGGGCGACGTGGCTGTCCCCGCTCGAGGATCGTGACGGCAGCTGGTTCGGCACCGCCGTCGACCCCGACGGCAACTACGTCCAGATAATCCAGCTCAGCGCACAGGCGCGCGCCGAGATGTCCTGACCACCGGCAGGAAAGAGACAGAACCATGTTGAACAACGCGAGAGCATTCAGCGGATTCGCCGTCGACGACATCGCCGCGGCCAAATCCTTCTACAGCGACACCCTGGGGCTCGAGGTCACCGAGGAGGAGATGGGCCTGCTGGGCCTGCATCTCCCCCAGGGTCCCGTGGTGCTGATCTACCCGAAACCCGATCACACGCCTGCGACGTTCACGATCCTCAACTTCGCGGTCGACGACGTCGAAAAGGCCGTCGACGCGCTCACCGAACGCGGGATCCGGCTCCTGCGGTACGACGGTTTCGACCAGGACGACAAGGGAATCATGCGCGGCAACGGGCCGGACATCGCCTGGTTCACCGACCCGGCAGGCAACGTGATGTCGGTGCTCGCGGAATCCTGACCGTCGCGCTCAGCGAGCCGTGATCGTCGTCTTCAGCCAGGTGCCGTCGAACCACGTGGACGCGGCCGCGGCGAACGACGCCGGGTCGAGGCGGCCGCTGCCCGCCGGAATCGAGCCGGCCAGGTCGACACCCGTCACGGCGGGCAGGTCGTCCAGATTGCACCGCTCGGCGAGCCCGGGCTCGTCCGGCCACGACCCGATCACCGTGCCTGCACAGGCGACGCCGGCCGCCGCCAGCGCCCGGGTCGTGAGTTCGGTGTGGTTGAGCGTGCCGAGTCCGGCCGCCGCGACCACGACGGCCGGTGCGCCGAGAGCGAGCGCGAGATCGAGGAGGGTGAAGCCCTCGGCGCCCATCCGCACCAGCAGCCCGCCCGCACCCTCGACGAGGACCAGATCGTGCCGGTCGGCGAGCGCGCGGACCGCGTCGACGACGTCGTCGCACCGCAGCATCGGCAAACCGCTGCGCCGGGCGGCGGTGTCGGGGGCGAGCGGTTCGGGGTAGCGGGCGAGTTCCACCACCGCGGTGACACCGGACAGCCGGGTCACCTCGGCCAGATCGCCCGGTTCTCCCGGCGCGACCCCGGTCTGCGCGGGCTTGCACACCGCGACGGACAGCCCGGCCTCGCGCGCCGCGGCGGCGAGCGCCGCCGTGACCACAGTCTTGCCGACGTCCGTCGACGTTCCGGTGACCATCAGGATGCTCATGCCGACGCCCCCGCAAGGACGTCGGTGAGCACGGTCTCGATCCGGGCCAGTTCGTCCTGATCGAGCGTGGCGCGGGCGGTGAGCCGCAGCCGCGACGTGCCCTCGGGCACCGACGGGGGCCGGAAGCAGCCGACGTGCAGCCCCTGCTCGCGGCAGGCGGCCGCGGCGTCGAAGGCGCGTTGCGGGTCCCCGAGGATCACCGAGACCACGGCGGACTCGGGTGCCGCGGCACCGGTGAACCGCGCGAGATCCCGGGCGCGCTCCAGGACGGAGTCGGCGCGGTGCGGTTCACGCCGCAGAACGGCGAGGGCGGCGCGGGCCGCCCCGACGGCGGCCGGGGCGAGTCCGGTGTCGAAGATGAATGTGCGCGCGGCGTCGACGAGGTGTGCACGGACCTTCTCCGACGCCAGCACCACACCGCCCTGGCTGGCCAGCGACTTCGACAGCGTGGCCGTGACGACGATTTCGGGTTCGCCCGCGAGTCCCACCTCGTGCACGAGTCCGCGACCCCCTGCGCCGCGGACTCCGACACCGTGGGCCTCGTCCACCACGAGAAACGCGCCGTACTCGCGGCACACCCGGTGCAGGTCGACGAGGGGCGCGAGATCACCGTCCGCGCTGAACACCGAATCGGTGACGACCAGTGCCCGTTCCTCCGGCCGGGTGGCCAGTGCGCTGCGGACGAAGTCGAGATCGGCGTGCGGCGCGACGGCCACCCGGGCCCGGGACAGCCGGCACGCGTCGACGAGCGAGGCGTGACTGCCCGCGTCGGAGACGATCAGCGATCCGGCGCCGGACAGCGCGGTGACGGCGCCGAGATTCGCGGTGTACCCGGAGGAGAACACCAGCCCGGCGTCGGCGCCGACGAACTCGGCGAGTTCCGTTTCGAGCAGTTCGTGCTCGGTGGTCGATCCCGTGACCAGTCGCGAGCCGGTGGCCCCTGCGCCCCACCGCCGCAACGCGGTCATCGCGCCGTGCAGCACCTCGGGGTGCCGCACGAGCCCGAGGTAGTCGTTGGACGCCAGGTCGATGAGCGCGCTGCCGGACGTGCGTGGGCGCAGTTCGCGGCGCAGTCCCGCGGCGCGCCGCTGCTCCTCGACGTCGTCGAGCCAGGTGGTGAAGGTGTGGTCGGTACTCACACTCGGCACCATACGCGACTTGAACGGTGTTCAACCCGGGTGGACCCACTTTTCCTCCGATGGCTAGGGTCGAGACCGTGACCTCCCCGAGCCTGTCCGCGGACGACATCACCTCCCTCGATGCCTCGCTGCTCTGGCATCCGTACGGCGCCTTCCCCGCCTCGACCACCCCGCTCGTGGTGGCCGAGGCGAGCGGCACCCGCCTCACTCTCGCCGACGGACGCGAACTCGTCGACGGCATGAGTTCGTGGTGGGCGGCGGTCCACGGCTATCGGCATCCCGTCCTCGACGCAGCGGCGACCGCGCAGCTCGGCAGGATGAGCCACGTGATGTTCGGCGGGCTGACCCACGAACCGGCCGCGCGGCTCGCCCAGCTGCTCGTGGAGATCACCCCGGACGGACTCGACAAGGTGTTCCTCGCCGATTCCGGTTCGGTATCCGTCGAGGTCGCCGTCAAGATGTGCCTGCAGTACTGGCGCAGTCGCGGCAGGCCGGAGCGGCATCGGCTGCTGACCTGGCGCGGCGGCTATCACGGCGACACGTTCGCGCCGATGAGCGTCTGCGACCCGGACGGCGGCATGCATTCCCTGTGGACGGACGTCCTGGCACGGCAGGTGTTCGCGGGACCGCCGCCGCGCGAGTTCGACCCCCGGTACGTCGCGGAGTTCGAGCGTCTGGCGGCCGAGCACACGGACGAACTCGCGGCCGTCATCGTGGAGCCGGTGGTCCAGGGCGCCGGAGGCATGCGCTTCCACGACCCCCGGTATCTGTCGGAGCTGCGCCGCATCTGCGACGAGCACGGGCTCCTGCTGGTGTTCGACGAGATCGCTACGGGCTTCGGCCGCACCGGCGAACTGTTCGCCGCGGAGCACGCCGGGACCCGCCCCGACATCATGTGCGTCGGCAAGGCCCTCACCGGCGGATACCTGACCCTCGCCGCGACGCTCTGTTCCACCGACGTCGCCGAGACCATCAGCGCCGGCGACGCAGGCGGGCTGATGCACGGACCCACGTTCATGGCGAACCCGCTCGCCTGCGCCGTCGCGGTGGCGTCGATCGAACTCCTGCTGTCGCGCGACTGGCGAGGCGAGGTCGAGGACGTGCGCCGCGGGCTCGAATCGGGTCTTGCGCCTGCCCGGGAACTGCCCGGCGTCCGGGACGTCCGGGTGCTCGGCGCGATCGGAGTGATCGAACTCTCGGAGCCCGTCGACATGCGGGCCGCGACCGACGCCGCGGTGGCGGCCGGGGTCTGGTTGCGACCCTTCCGCAACCTGATCTACGCGATGCCGCCGTACGTGTGCACCAGCGAGGACGTGCTGAAGATCACAACCGGAATGCTTGCTGCCGCACGGACCTCCACCCAGGGCTGACGCTGTGCTCCCGTCGGGCTGAGAGCGACGCGAACGCGGGCTAATGTTCTCGATATGGAAGCGAGCGAGTCGACCGGCACCACGCCCATTCCCGTGTGGCCCGGCAGCGCCTACCCACTGGGCGCCACCTACGACGGGGCCGGGACGAACTTCTCCCTGTTTTCCGAGGTCGCCGAGGCGGTCGATCTGTGCCTGATCGCGAAGGACGGCACGGAGACGCGGGTGCGTCTCGACGAGGTCGACGGCTACGTGTGGCACGCCTACCTGCCGACCGTCGTGCCCGGGCAGCGGTACGGGTACCGGATCCACGGACCGTGGGACCCCTCGGCCGGGCACCGCTGCGACCCCAGCAAGCTGCTCCTCGACCCCTACGGCAAGGCGTTCGACGGCGAATTCGACGGCGACCGGTCCCTGTTCTCCTACGACATCGACGCGTCCACTGAGGCCGCCCCCGAGGATGCCGGGGACGACGAATACGAGGACGCCGCCCTGATCGTCGATACCGACGACGACATCGAGGCGGAGGACGCCGAGGACGCACTCGAAGCGGAAGCCGAGGACGACTCGGCGCCGGGGCTGCCCGGACACGATTCGCTCGGCCACACGATGACCACAGTCGTGATCAACCCGTTCTTCGACTGGGCCGCCGACCGCGCACCGAAGCACCCGTACCACGACACCGTGATCTACGAGGCCCACGTCAAGGGCATGACGGCGACGCATCCCGGTGTGCCGGAAGAACTCCGCGGCACGTACGCGGGCCTCGCACATCCGGTGATCATCGACCACCTCGTCGACCTCGGCGTGACCGCGATCGAACTGATGCCGGTGCACCAGTTCATGCACGATCAGACCCTGCTCGACAAGGGGCTGCGGAACTACTGGGGTTACAACACGTTCGGCTTCCTGGCCCCGCACACCGGGTATTCGTCGGCGGAGAAGCCGGGCGCCGCGGTATCGGAGTTCAAGGCGATGGTCCGCTCGTTCCACGAGGCGGGCATCGAGGTGATCCTCGACGTCGTCTACAACCACACCGCCGAGGGCAACCATCTCGGTCCGACCATCTCGTTCCGCGGCATCGACAACGCCGCCTACTACCGCCTCGTCGACGGCGACGCCGAGCACTACATGGACTACACGGGCACCGGGAACAGCCTCAACGCCCGGCACCCGCACACGCTGCAGCTGATCATGGACTCGCTGCGGTACTGGGTCACCGAGATGCACGTCGACGGCTTCCGCTTCGACCTCGCGTCGACGCTCGCCCGCGAACTGCACGACGTCGACCGGCTCTCCGCATTCTTCGACCTCGTCCAGCAGGATCCGATCGTCAGCCAGGTCAAGCTCATCGCCGAACCCTGGGACGTCGGCGAGGGCGGCTACCAGGTGGGCAACTTCCCCGGCCTGTGGACGGAGTGGAACGGCAAGTACCGGGACACCGTCCGCGACTACTGGCGGGGCGAGCCGGCGACGCTCGGCGAATTCGCGTCCCGGCTCACCGGGTCCTCCGACCTCTACGAGGCGACCGGCCGCCGCCCCGGCGCGAGCATCAACTTCGTCATCGCCCACGACGGGTTCACCCTGCACGACCTGGTGTCGTACAACGAGAAGCACAACGAGGCCAACGGCGAGGACAACAACGACGGCGAGAGCCACAACCGGTCCTGGAACTGCGGTATCGAGGGCCCCACGGACGATCCGGAGATCCTCGATCTGCGTGGGCGGCAGAGCCGCAACATCCTGGCCACACTCCTGCTCAGCCAGGGGACGCCGATGCTGGCGCACGGTGACGAGATGGGCCGCACCCAGCAGGGCAACAACAACGTGTACTGCCAGGACTCGGAATTGTCGTGGATGGACTGGTCACTGGCGGACACCAACGCCGACCTCGTCGAGTTCACCAAACGGGTCATCGCGCTACGGATGAAGAATCCGGTGTTCCGCCGCCGCCGGTTCTTCGAGGGCACCCCCATCCGCAGCGGCGACCAGACCCGCGACATCGCCTGGCTCACGCCGTCCGGTGAGGAGATGACCCCCGAGGACTGGGACAGCGGTTTCGGGAAGTCCCTCGCGGTATTCCTCAACGGCGAGGGCATCCCCGAACCCAACCATCGCGGCGAGCGGGTGGTCGGCGACTCGTTCCTGCTGTGTTTCAACGCGCACGACGAGGAGATCGAGTTCTCCACGCCGAACTCCGATTACGCCGACGAGTGGGCGGTCGTGCTCGACACCGCCGTGCCGACAGGGGCGAAGGACGCGGTGATCAAGGCCGGGAATTCGCTGCAGGTCGAGGCCCGGTCGCTGGTCGTGCTGCGCCGGACCGCCTGAGCCGGGGACGACGATGGCGATCACGGCCACCTACCGGCTGCAACTGCGCGGAGACTGCTTCACCCTGGCGGACGCCGCCGCCGTCGCCGACTATCTGGACGACCTCGGGATCTCGCACGTCTACCTGTCGCCGATCCTGACGGCCACGACGGGATCGACCCACGGGTACGACGTCACCGACGTGACCCGCGTGTCCCCCGCCCTCGGTGGCAGGGAGGCGCTGGCCGCGTTGTCGCGGGAGTTGCGGGGCCGCGGCATGGGCCTCGTCGTCGACCTGGTCCCCAACCACGTGGGCGTCGCGAATCCGCGTGAGAATGCCTGGTGGTGGGATGTTCTCACACACGGTCTCGGCTCCGAATACTCCGACTTCTTCGACATCGACTGGAGCGAGGACAACGGCGCGGGCGGACGGCTCGCGCTGCCCGTCCTCGGATCGGACGCCGACCTCGAGTCGCTGACCGTCGACCGCTCGGGACCCGAGCCGCTGCTCGCGTTCTACGAGCACCGCTTCCCCATCGCCCCCGGCACGGACGCGACCGAGCCGGAGTCGGTGCACGACGCGCAGTCGTACCGCCTGGTCCCATGGAACTCCGGGCTCATCGGGTACCGCCGATTCTTCGCGGTCAGCGAACTGGCCGGGATCCGTCAGGAGGATCCGCGCGTGTTCGAGGCCTCGCACCGCGAACTGCGGAGCTGGGTGGCGGACGAGTTGATCGACGGCGTGCGCATCGACCACCCCGACGGGTTGTCCGACCCGGCCGGGTACCTCGACCGGCTGCGCGGCGTGATCGGCGCGGACCGCTGGCTGGTGATCGAGAAGATTCTCGGGCACTCCGAACCGCTGGACGATCACCTGCCGATCCAGGGCACCACGGGCTACGACGCACTGGCCGAACTCGGCGGCGTGTTCGTCGACCCGTCGGGAGCTCCCGCGCTCACCGCCCTGTCGGCGTCCCGCACGGGCGACCGGGGTGACGCGACGTGGATCCACGAGCACGAAACCGCGATCAAACGCGACGTCGCCGGCACCGGCCTCGCCCCGGAGGTCCGGCGCCTCGTCCGCGCGATCCGCGCCGAGACCGGCACCGACTGCACCGCCGAGGACCTGCGCGACGCCGTCGTGGACGTCGTCGCCGCGATGCCCGTGTACCGCTCCGACTACAGCCCGCTCGCCGGGCTCGCGACCCGCGTGATCGGCGACGCCGCGCGGCGCGAACCGGGACGGTCCGCGGCGCTGTCCGCCCTCGCCGCCGCCCTCATCACCGGCGGGGAGGCGGCCACCCGCTTCCAGCAGGTCTGCGGCGCGGTGATGGCGAAATCCGTGGAGGACTGCCTGTTCTACCGCACGGCCCGGCTGGTGTCGCTGCAGGAGGTGGGCGGCAACCCCGCGAACGTCGGCGTCTCCCCCGCCGAATTCCACCTCGCCGCGGCCGAGCGCGCCAGCCGGTGGCCGCGGGCGATGACGACGCTCTCGACGCACGACACCAAGCGCGGCGAGGACGTCCGCGCCCGGATCGGCATCCTGTCGCAGGTGCCGGACCTGTGGGCGGAATGCGTCGACCAGTGGGAGCGCATCGCCCCCAGCCCCGACCCCGTCACCGGACTGTTCCTGTGGCAGAACCTGTTCGGTGTGTGGCCGGTCGACGGCCGCGCCGCGGGCGACGTGCCCGACTTCCGCGACCGCGTCCACGCGTACGCGGAGAAGGCCGTCCGGGAAGCCGGGACCCGGACGTCGTGGAACGACGTGAACGAGGACTTCGAACGCGACCTCCACCGCTGGCTGGACACGGTGATCGACGGAACCGTCGGCAAGGCGCTCGGGTCGCTGTGCACGCAACTGGCGCCGCACGCCTGGTCCGATGCGCTCGGCCAGAAGCTCCTCCAGCTGTGCGGGCCCGGGATCCCGGACGTGTACCAGGGCACCGAACTGTGGGAGGACTCGCTCGTCGACCCCGACAACCGCCGACCCGTCGATTACGACGTGCGGCGGACCGTGCTGGCGGGGCTCGGCACTCCTCCGGTCGACGCCACCGGCGCGGCGAAGATGCACGTCGTGCGGACGGCGCTGCGCCTGCGGCGGGACCGCCCCGGCAGCTTCGCAGGCGGCACGTACGCGCCGGTCTTCGCATCGGGGACCGCGGCCGAACACCTGATCGGATTCACCCGCGGGCCCCATGGGTCGGCGCCGGACGTCGTGGCCCTGGCCACCCGGCACAGCGTCGGGCTGCAGCAGGACGGCTGGGGCGACACCACGGTGACCCTCCCGGACGGCACGTGGACCGACCTGCTCACCTCGACGACGCACCCCGGCGGCCGCGTCGAGGTCGCCACCCTGTTCGCCCGTTACCCCATTGCCCTGCTGGCCCCGTGAGTACTTCTTAACCATGGGCGGTTAATAAGTACTCACGGGGGTACTGGCCCTTGTATGCGACGTGTGGTTGCCCGGGCGTACGGAGGGCCGGAGGTCCTCGCCGTCGTCGATGCGGAACCGGTGGATCCCGCACCGGGCGAGGTGGTGATCGAGGTCCGCGCGATCGGGGTCAACCCGATCGACTACAAGCTCTACAGCGGCGCGTTCGGCGCCGATCCCGCCGCCCTGCCGATGCGGCTGGGCAGCGAGGCGGCGGGCGTCGTCGCGGAGGTGGGTGACGCCGCCACGGGACCGAGCGGCCCCATTGCGGTGGGCGACGAGGTGATCGCGTACCCGTTGTCGGAGGCGTACGCGGACCGGCTCGTGGTGTCCGGTGATTCGGTGATCCCGAAACCGGCGTCATTGCCGTGGAACGAGGCCGCCGGACTTCTCGCGGTGGGTACCACCGCGGTCGACACCCTCGACACGGCGAACGTCGGCACCGGCGACCTGCTGCTCGTGCACGGGGCGGCGGGCGGCGTGGGGTCGTTCGTCGTGCAGTTGGCCCGGGCCCGCGGCGCCACGATCATCGGCACGGCGCGCCCCGGGAACCACGACTACGTGCGGTCGCTCGGTGCGACACCGGTGTCCTACGGGGACGGCCTGACCGACCGGATCCGAGTCCTGGCACCGGACGGGGTGGACGCCGTCATCGACACCGCGGGCAGCGACGAGGCCATCGACGTGTCCGTGGGCCTGGTGCGGGACCCGTCGCGGTTGGTGACGACCGTCCCCGGACCACGGGTGGGCGAGGCCGGGTTCCGGATCGTCGGGGCGCTGGGGCCGGAAGGCATGGAACCGCGGAAGCGGGCCCGCGGGTTCCTCGTCGACCTCGCGGGCAGCGGTGACGTACGGGTGCGGATCGCGCGCACCTACGCGCTGTCGGAGGCGGCGCGCGCTCACGCCGATCTCCGGAAGCCGCACGCGGCCGGCAAATTCATACTGCTGCCCTAAGCGGGGTTGTCGGCCCTCAGCGGAGCAGGCTGGCCCGGATCGTCGCCTTCACCCAGTTCCGGTAATCCTCGACATCCCACCCGCACTGCAGGCGCAGCATCGAATACACCTGCGGGGACACGACCGTGAACAGCACGTCGGCGGCCCGCTGGACGGAGATCTCGGGGCGCAGCAGTTCGTGCGCGGCGAGTCCCTCGGCGAGGGTCATCGCATTCTCGGCGGACGCCCGCGCCCCCTCGTCGGCGAAACGCCGCATGTCCTCGTCCGCACCCGAGGATTCGATCGACGTCGCCATCAGGGTTCCAGCCCGTTCCAGGACGTCGGTGCTGTACTCCACCATCTGTTCGAGGATCCGCTCCACCGGGTCGCCGTCCCGGGGTATGCGGGCGGCAGGCGCGGCGTCGGTGTCGCCCTGGATCGCCGCGTGCAGTGCCTCGTGGAACAGTTCCGCCTTGCCGCCCGGGTACGCGGTGAACACCGTGCGGGCCGACACCCCGGCCGCCTCGGCCACGTTCCGCACCGTGGTGCTGACGTATCCGCGTTCGGCGAACAATCGGCCCGCGGCATCCCGGACGAGAAGGCGGGTCCGGCGCGCCGATTCGGCACGCAACGGCGAACTGTAGGGCCTCTTCGCGGAGTCGGGCACGGTCTCACGATAGACGCATTCGATTCATCGATCGTGCAACCAATTCGGCACGGCGATCCGCCGCGCCTGGACCAGGCGAAAACGCCCGATGCCTACGACTTCGGGTGTTCCACCCAGGCATCGGATCCGGGAAACACGAGGGCCTCGTGGCCGTCGTCGTATCGGACGAGATAGGGCGGTTCGCCGTTCTCGCCGTGTACCTCCACGACCTCGGCGGTCGTTTCGTGCACCCCGACCACCCTGCCTTGTACGTGCAACCGGTCTCCCACTGCTACGTGCATGACTGCTCCTCGCGACGTTCGAGTCCGTACTCTCAGCTTGCTACTTCCGGATGCGGGGCGAAAGGGCCGACTCGCCGCCATCTCTGCCGCCGTGTGCCATCGTGGGGGCATGGCTACGTATCGATACCTCGACAAGGACCGTAACGTGCTCGAGGAGCAGGACTTCGGCACGGTGCAGGACGCCGAGGAACACCGGCTGTCGGTTCTCGGCGCCGAGATCATCGAGGAGGTCGAGGACTCTTCCGCGCCCGAGAGCTGACTGTCCTGCGCGGCCCGCCCGGTCGAGGCATGCTGATCGGGTGCACACATTCGAGGTATGGGCCCCGATCCCGACGTCCGTTTGCGTGGAGGTGGACGGCAAACGCCATGACATGACCCCGTCACCGGACGGGTGGTGGCGGGCCGACGTCGACGCGTCGCCGGACTCGCGGTACGCGTTCGTCCTCGACGACAGCGACACCCCGCTTCCCGATCCCCGGTCGCCGCGCCAGCCCGACGGCGTCCACAGCGCATCCCAGCTCCACACGCTCGACGAGAGCCTCTGGACGGACTCACAGTGGACCGGGCGGCAGCTCGCCGGCTCCGTCGTCTACGAATTGCACGTCGGCACGTTCACTCCGGAGGGCACGTTCGCCGCCGCGGTCGACCGGCTCGACCATCTCGTCGGACTCGGCGTCGATTTCGTGGAACTGATGCCCGTCAACGGGTTCAACGGAACCCACAACTGGGGATACGACGGTGTCCTCTGGTACACGGTCCACGAGGGCTACGGCGGACCGGACGGGCTGCAGACCCTCGTCGACGCGTGCCACGCCCGCGGTCTCGGCGTGGTTCTCGACGCCGTCTACAACCACCTCGGACCGTCGGGGAACTACCTCGACCGGTACGGCCCGTACCTGGCGCAGGGGGCCAACACGTGGGGCCGCAGCATCAACCTGGACGGACCGGACAGCGGCGAGGTGCGCCGCTACATCATCGGCAACGCGCTGCGGTGGTTCCGCGAGTTCCACATCGACGCGCTCCGCCTCGACGCCGTCCACGCGCTCGTCGACCACACCGCCACCCACCTTCTCGAGGATCTGGCCGTCGAGACCCGCCGGCTGTCCGCGCACCTGAGGCGGCCGCTGACGCTGATCGCCGAGAGCGACCTCAACGATCCGCGCCTGATCACGTCGCGGTCGGCAGGCGGCTTCGGCCTCGACGCCCAGTGGGACGACGACGTGCATCACGCCATCCACGCGGCGGTCTCCGGCGAGAGGCAGGGCTATTACGGAGATTTCGGTTCGATGGCCTGCCTCGCGGACACGCTGCGCCAGGGATGGTTCCATGCAGGCACGTTCTCGACGTTCCGGGGCCGCACGCACGGCAGGCCGCTGGACACGCGGCGGATCCCGGCCAGTTCGCTGGTCACGTACACGTGCACGCACGATCAGATCGGCAACCGAGCGATCGGCGACCGCCCCGGCACGTATCTCGATTCCGGGCAGCTCGCCGTGAAGGCGGCGCTCGTGCTCTGCTCGCCGTTCACGCCGATGCTGTTCATGGGCGAGGAGTGGGGGGCGAGCACCCCCTTCCAGTTCTTCACCTCGCACCCGGAGCCGGAGCTCGCGCGGGCGACCGCGGAGGGACGCAAGGCCGAGTTCGCGGAGCACGGCTGGAGCACCGACGACGTTCCGGACCCGCAGGACCCGGAGACGTTCGAGCGGTCCAAGCTCGACTGGGACGAACTGGTCCGCGATCCGCATGCGCGGTTGCTGGAGTGCTATCGCTCGCTGCTGCGGCTTCGCCGGGAGCGTACCGAGCTGACGGACCCGTGGCTCGCGAACCTGTCCGTCGACTACGACGAGGCGCAGCAGTGGATCGTGGTGCACCGCGGCGCACTTCGCCTGGCCTGCAACCTCAGTGCCGAACCGGTGACCGTCCCGGTCGGCGGCTCCCCCGTACTGTGGTGGGAGCCGCCGACGCAGGACGAGACCGGGTCGGCGACGGTGCTACCGGGTCACTCGTTCGTGCTGCTCGACAGCTCACCCTGACGGTCGCGCAGCATCCGCAGGACGAGGATCGCGGTCGCGAACAGGATCACGGCGGTCGCGCCCGCGGCGACGTGCATGCCGTCGACGAACGCCGACTGCGCGGACTCGAGGAACACCGTCCGCGCGGCCTCGGGGAGATGCTGAGCCTCCGCGACCGCGGCACCGAGCGTGCCCTGGGCGGGCTCGATCTGTTCCTGCGGCAGCATCGACGTGTCGAGGCCGCTGCGGAAGATCGCCATGACGACGCTGCCGAGCACGGCGACACCGAGCGCGATGCCGAGTTCGTACGCGGTCTCGGACACCGCGGAGGCGGCGCCGGCCCGTTCGGGCTCGACGGCGCTCACCACGAGGTCGGACGTCAGCGTCAGCGCGATACCGACACCGGCTCCGGCGAGACCGAAGCCGACCACGAACATCGTCGGGGCACCGTCCACGCCGAGCGTGAGCATCAGTGCCGCACCCACACCCGCGACGGCGAGGCCGCCGCCGAGCACGTGCGAGGTGGCCCACCGGCGCACCATCCAGGCCGCCGCGAGCGCGGTGACCGCGCTCATCAGCATGCCGGGCAGCATCAGCACACCCGATTCGAACGCGGTGTTGCCGAGCACCAACTGCAGGTACTGCGAGCCGAAGAACAGCACGCCGGCGAGCGCGAAGATGGACAGCAGGTTGGTGAGGACCGCGGTCGAGAACGCCGGCTTGGCGAAGAGGCCGATGTCGATCATCGGGTCCTTCATCGACTTCTGCCTGCGCACGAAGACCACGCCCGACAGAACACCGACGAGACCGACGCCGAGGAGCACCGGGTCGAGGCCGTGCACCACGGTTTCCTTGACCGCGTACACCAGCGGCAGCATCGTCGTCATCGACAGTGCCGCGCTGAGCAGGTCGAACCGTCCCGGCGCGGGGTCCTTCGACTCGGGGATCACGAGCGGCCCCACGGCGATCAGCACCAGCATCACGGGGAGGTTGATCAGGAACACCGAACCCCACCAGAAGTGCTCGAGCAGCCAGCCGCCGATCAGCGGACCCGCCGCGGTGCCGCCGCCGGCCATCGCGCCCCACACGCCGATGGCGAGGGTCCGCTGTCGCGGGTCGACGAAGATCGTGCGGATCAGTCCGAGGGTCGCGGGCATCAGGGTGGCACCCGAGATTCCCTGCAGCACACGGGCCGCGATCAACATCTCGGGTGTCGGCGCCCACGCCGCGATCAGCGAGGCGATACCGAATCCGGCGGCGCCGATCAGCAGCAGACGGCGCCGTCCGATCCGGTCGCCGAGCGTGCCCATGGTGATGAGCAGTCCGGCAAGGACGAAGGAGTAGACGTCGATGATCCACAGCAGTTGAGTGCTGCTGGGCTCGAGGTCGGCGCTGATGAACGGCAGTGCGAGGTCGAGCACCGTGCCGTCGACGGCGATCAGGAGGACGGCGAAGGCCAGGACGACCAATCCGAGCCAGTCTCGGCGTGATGCGGAGGACTGACCTGGAGCGCCGTAGGCGTCGTTGATCCCGCGATCCGTGGAGACAGACATTTATCTTCCTGCGACTTTCGATTGGGGCCGTCACCGTGATGAACCGTCCGGCCGGTACAGTTTCGTAACCTTACCGTTAACCGTCCGGACGGTAAAGTTATTTCCCGGGTACAGTCCCTCTCCATGGCTGCCGGTACGCGCGATCGAATACTCGACGCCCTCGAGAAGCTGCTGCTCGACGTGGGGATAGCCCAGGTGACCCTCGAAGCCGTCGCGGCGGAGGCCGGGGTGTCCAAGGGCGGACTGCTCTATCACTTCCCCAGCAAGGAAGCACTCCTCGCCGCCATGGTGCGCCGGCTCGGCGAGCGGGCCGACGCCCAGCTCGCCGACGCCGTGTCCGGCGGCACCTCGATGTCCGAGTGGTACCTGCAGGTCCCCGACGCGAGCACCACCGAGGAACTCGCCCTCTACCGTTCCACCATCGCCGCCCTACGGAGCGTCGACGGTCAGCACGACGAGATCCAGAAGGCCGTCACCGACGTCATGCGCAGCTGGGACGAGGGCCTGCAGGACGAGATCGACGATCCTGTGCAGGCCGAGATCGTGCGCCTCGTCGGCGACGGCATCTACCTGGCCGCGCTGCTCAGGCTTCCCATGCCCGAGCCCGAGCTGTACAAGAAGGTCGTCGCGCGGCTGCTGCAGAAGTAGCGGCTCAGGTGAGGTAGCGGTACGCGGGGCTTCCCGGCTCCAGGCGTTCCACCTGCATGCGGGACTGCTCCATCCGCTCGAGCAGCTCGCCGAGCCCCTCCGCCTTGCCGAGTTCGATACCCACCAGAGCGGCGCCGGTCTCCCGGTTGTTCCGCTTGACGTACTCGAACAGGGTGATGTCGTCCTCGGGACCGAGCACCTCGTCCAGGAAGCGGCGCAGCGCGCCCGGCTCCTGCGGGAAGTCGACGAGGAAGTAGTGCTTGAGACCGAGATTCACCAGCGAGCGTTCCAGGATCTCGCCGTACCGCGAGACGTCGTTGTTGCCGCCCGAGATCAGGCACACCACCGTGGAACCGGGCTCGAACGTGATGTTCGCGAGCGCCGCCACCGACAGCGCGCCCGCGGGCTCGGCGATGATGCCCTCGTTCTGGTACAGCTCGAGCATCGCGGTGCACAGCGCACCCTCGTCGAGGTTGGTCATCACGAACGTCTCCGGATCGAGTCGGATCGTGGACGACCGATCGGCCTGGCCCAGCGACGTGTGCGTCACTACCTCAGCGCCGAGGGCGGAGACCACGGCGTAGGGCAGGTCGCCGACCCGCTTCACCGACGCGCCGTCGACGAACGGGTCGATCTCTGTCAGCGTCACGGGACCACCGGCCACCAGGGCCGCCGTCATCGACGCCGCCCCCGTCGGCTCCACGCCGACGATGGCCGTGCGCGGTGCGTGCGCATGCAGGTACGTGGCGATGCCGGCAATGCACCCGCCGCCGCCGACCGGCACCAGTACGGAATCGGGGGCCGTGCCGAGCTGGGCGAGGATCTCGGCGGCGATGGTGCCCTGACCGGCCGCGGTCCGGGCGTCGTCGAACGGCGCAACCATCGTCGCGCCCGTCCGCCGCACGTCGGCGGCGGCCGCAGCGGCAGCGGCGTCGTACGTCTCCCCCGTCAGGATCAGCTCGACGAACTCACCGCCGTGCGCACGGATGCGATCACGCTTCTGTTTGGGGGTGTTCGACGGGACGTAGATGCGGCCGGTGATTTCCATTGTGCGGCAGGCGAACGCGACGCCCTGCGCATGGTTGCCGGCGCTGGCGGTCACGACTCCGGCGGCGCGCTCGCCGGCGTCGAGCTGGGCCATGAGGTTGTAGGCGCCGCGAAGTTTGTAGGAGCGGACGACCTGCAGGTCTTCACGCTTGAGGTAGACGTTCGCGCCCGTCAGCGTCGACAGGCGGTCGCTCCACTGCAGTGGGGTCGCGTCGATCACGTGGGAAATTCGCTCGATGGCCGCGTCGATGTCGCCCACTGTCAGGGGCGAGGTGATGTTCTGGGCTGCGGTATCGGGCGATGTGGACACCCGGATATGTTCCCACTCTCCGGCCATGGGATACCAGTCGGGTTCAGCCGCGCGGATCGAACTGGGACGGTCGCGGCACGTTCCGGACGTTCGACTTCGCCATTTTCACGGCCTCGCCGACACCCCCGTTCATCACCATCTTCGACAGCGCCAACGCGAAACCGGTGAGCTGCCCACCCGTGATGGTCGGTGGCAGCGACAGCGCCAACGGGTCGGTGACGAGATCGACGAGTGCCGGTCCGTCGTGATCGAACGCCTGCCGCAGACCCGATTCGATGTCGGCCGGATTCTCTATCCGGCGGGCGAAGATGCCCAGCGCGGAGGCCACCGCCGAGTAGTCGACCGGTGCGACGTCGACCCCGAAATCCGGCAGCCCGTCCACCAGCATCTCCAGCTTGACCATGCCGAGCGTGGAATTGTTGAACACCACGATCTTGACCGGGAGCCGGTACATCGCGACCGTCACCAGTTCCCCCAGCAGCATCGACAGCCCGCCGTCGCCCGACACGGACACCACCTGTCTGCCGGGCGCGCATACCTGGGCGCCGATCGCATGCGGCAGGGCGTTCGCCATCGATCCGTGCAGGGCAGAGGAGAGGAAACGCCGCGAGCCGTTCGGCGTCAGGTAGCGCGCCGTCCACACGTTCGACATTCCCGTGTCCGTGGTGAAGATCGCGTCCTCGGCGGCGAGGTCGTCGAGGATCGACGCCGCGTACTCGGGATGGATCGGGACGCGTTGCTTGGCCGGTTTCGTGTACGCGCCGACCACCTTGTTCATCAGCGTCCGGTGCTTCTCGAGCATGTCGTCGAGGAAGCGGCGGTCGTCCTTCCGCCGGATCAGCGGGGCGAGCGCACGCAACGTGCTTCCCACGTCGCCGTGCACCGCCAGCTCGACGTCCGTTCTCCGGCCGATTCGCTGTGCGGCCCAGTCGATCTGCGCGGTGCGGACGCCGTCGGGCAGGAACTGGTTGTACGGGAAGTCCGTTCCGACGAGCAGCAGGAGGTCGGCGCCGTGCATCCCGTCGTGCGCCGCCCCATACCCCAGCAGCCCCGTCATCCCGACGTCGAAGGGGTTGTCGTACTGGATCCATTCCTTGCCGCGGAGGGTGTGCCCGATCGGCGCACCGATCGTGTCGGCCAGGCCCAGCAACTCCTCGCGGGCCCCGCGGACCCCTTCGCCGGCGAATATCGCGACCTTCCCCGCCGCGTTCACCGCGTCGGCGAGTGCCTGCACGTCGGATTGGTCGGGCACGATCGCCGGCGCACCGGTGCGCGGCACCGACGGCGCCCGCCCCACGGCAGGGCGGTCCGCGATATCACCCGGCAGGGTGATCACCGCGACACCGGACAGCGCGGTCGCGTGCGCGATCGCGGACGCCATGACGCGCGGGGCCTGGGCGGGAGTTCCGATCAGCTCCGCGTACCGGGAGCACTCGACGAACAGCCGGTCCGGGTGGGTTTCCTGGAAGTAGCCGAGACCGATCTGCTCGCTCGGAATCTGCGCCGCGATCGCGAGCACCGGCGCCCCCGAGCGGTCCGCGTCGTAGAGTCCGTTGATCAGGTGCAGATTGCCCGGCCCGCACGAGCCGGCGCACACCGCCAGCTTGCCGGTGATCTGCGCCTCCGCGGCCGCGGCGAAGGCGGCGGCCTCCTCGTGCCGCACGTGGATCCAGTCGATGCCGCCGTTCTCCGCGCCGCCCGACCGCCGGACGGCATCGACGACGGGATTGAGGCTGTCGCCCACGATTCCGTAGATTCGCCGGACGCCGACGTCCTGGAGTTGACGCACCAGTTGATCGGCAACGGTTTTCGCTCTCATCGGGCCTCCGGTCGGGGACGGTCGAACGGCGAACGACAGCGGCGGGGCGAGACTCAGGCGGGTTCGAGCACGAACACCGGGATCTCCCGGTCGGTCTTCTTCTGATACTCGGCGTAGTCCGGGAACGCGGCGACGGCCCGCTCCCACCACGTGGCCTTCTCGTCGCCCGTCACCTCACGGGCCACCATGTCGTTGGTCGCCGAGCCGTCGCGGAGTTCGACGTGCGGTTCGGCCTTCACGTTGTAGTACCAGACCGGGTTCTTCGGGGCGCCGCCGAGCGAGGCGACGACCGCGTACGTTCCGTCGTGCTCGACACGCATCAGCGGCGTCTTGCGGATCTTGCCGGATTTCGCTCCACGGGTGGTCAACAGGACGACGGGCCTGCCGCCCAGCGTCGTGCCCTCGGCACCGTCGGTGGATTCCATCAACTCGGCCTGATCCGCTGCCCACTTGGACGGACTGGGTTCGTATTCACCTGTGAGTGGCATGCGTCCAGTCAACACCTGATCCGCGAGAGCCCGCCACCGATTCCACCGAACCAGCGCACATGCGAAAGGCCACATCCGTTTGTTCGTTGCGCCGAACTCCGGATTCCGAGTACCCTGATCGCACGCGGGGACGTCCGCTCCCCGACCCGCTCCAGTGAGGTGACGTGCGATGACGACACACGACGCTTGGGTGCGCCGCGATGTATCCCGCAGCACCCAGTCGAGGACCGTCGATCTCGCCGGCACCGAGTGGCCCCTCTACAAGCTGGAGGCCCTGGCAGTCGCGCTGCTGGTCTTCGTCACGATCCTCGTCGTCACCCAGACGCTGCAGGCGGCCGTTCTCACCGCCGCCGCGGCCGCCGTCGTGGTGTGGTGGGCGCGGCGGCTCTTCCCGCCGCGCTCCTAGCCGCACCCACCGAAGCGATCACACGGACAGGCAGCTCGGTCCGAGCAGCGCCTTGAGGTCGCCCATCAACGCCGACGACGGTTCCACCCGGAGCACGTCGTCCACCTTCCACAACGTGACCTCGGTGCCGCCGATCAACCGCACGTGCACGTCCGACGTGCCCGGATGGCGGGTGAGCACCTGCCGCAGCGCGCCGATCTTGTCCTTGGTGCACTGACGCAGCGGCAGGCTGACCGCCAGCGGCTTCGCGACCCCCACCGCCGAGAGGTCCGGCACCGCAAGGTCGTTGGCGATGAGCGAGATCCGGTCGTCGCGGATCGACACGCGTGCCTTGACGAGCACCACGGAGTCCTCCGTGACGTCCATCCCGTACACCGAGTAGGCCTGCGGGAAGAACAGCACCTCGATGCCACCGGTCAGGTCCTCGAGCTGCGCGGACGCCCAGGTGAGACCGTTCTTGTTGATCCTCCGGTTCACCGACGCGAGGATGCCGCCGACGGTGACCTGGGTGCCGTCCTTGATGTCGCCTTCGAGGATGGTCGGAATCGCGGTGTCGGACTGCGCCGACAGCACGTGCTCGACGCCGTTGAGCGGGTGCCCGGACACGTACAGTCCCAGCATTTCCCGTTCCAGCGCCAACCGGTGCTTGGAGTCCCACTCCTCCTCGGGGATCTTCACGTTGAACACCGAGGCGATCGACTCGTCGGCGTCGTCGCCACCGAACAGGTCGAACTGGCCGATCGCCTCCGCCTTCTTGGTGCCCATCACCGCGTCGATGGCGTCGGCGTGGACGAGCATGAGCCCCTTGCGCGGGTGGCCCAGCGAGTCGAATCCGCCTGCCTTGATCAGCGATTCGGTGACCTTCTTGGAGCAGGCGGCCGCGTCGATCTTGTTGAGGTAGTCGGAGAAGTCGACGAACTTGGACTTCTCCTTGCGCGCCTTGATGATCGAGCCCACCACGTTGGCACCGACGTTGCGGACGGCGCCCATGCCGAACCGGATATCCTCTCCGACGGAGGCGAAGTTGACCTCCGATTCGTTGACGTCCGGCGGAAGCACGGTGATGCCCATCTTGCGACAGTCTGCGAGATAGACGGCGGCCTTGTCCTTGTCGTCACCGACCGAGGTGAGCAGACCGGCCATGTATTCGGCCGGATAGTTGGCCTTGAGGTACCCGGTCCAGAACGACACCAGTCCGTATCCGGCGGCGTGCGACTTGTTGAACGCATACCCGGCGAACGGAAGGATGGTGTCCCACAGCGCCTTGATGGCGGGTTCGGAGAACTCGTTGGCGAGCATGCCCTCGCGGAAACCGGCGTACGCCTCCTCCAGCACCGAGAGCTTCTTCTTACCCATGGCGCGACGGAGAATGTCGGCCTGTCCGAGCGAATACCCGGCCACCTTCTGCGCGATCTGCATGATCTGCTCCTGGTAGACGATCAGGCCGTACGTGTCGGCCAGGATCTCCTTCAGGGGCTCCTCGAGCTCGGGGTGGATGGGTTTGACCTCTTGCCGCCCGTTCTTGCGGTCGGCGTAGTCGTTGTGCGCGTTCATGCCCATCGGACCGGGCCGGTACAGCGCGAGCACCGCGACGATGTCCTCGAAGCCGGTGGGCTGCATGCGGCGCAGCAGGTCGCGCATCGCGCTGCCGTCGAGTTGGAACACCCCGAGAGTGTCGCCGCGAGAGAGCAGTTCGTACGTGGCCGCGTCGTCGAGCGGGAGGGTGTCGAGATCGAGTTCGATCCCCCGGTTCGCCTTGATGTTGTCGATGGCGTCACCGATGACGGTGAGGTTCCGCAGTCCGAGGAAGTCCATCTTCAGCAGGCCGATGGCCTCGCACGACGGGTAGTCCCAGCCGGTGATGATGGCGCCGTCCTGGGCGCGCTTCCACACGGGAATCGCGTCCATCAGCGGTTCGGACGACATGATCACCGCGCAGGCGTGGACGCCGGCGTTACGGATCAGGCCCTCGAGTCCCTTGGCCGTCTGGTAGATCTTCGCGACGTCCGGGTTGGAATCGATGAGGGCGCGAACCTCCACCGCTTCCTTGTAGCGCTCGTGGTTCGGGTCGGTGATGCCGGACACCGAGATGTCCTTGGCCATGATCGGCGGCGGCAGCGCCTTGGTGATCTGGTCGGCGATCGCGAAACCGGGCTGACCGAACTGGACGCGGGCGGAGTCCTTGATGGCCGCCTTCGTCTTGATGGTTCCGAACGTGATGACCTGGGCGACGCGGTCGCTGCCCCACTTGTCCGTCGCGTAGCGCACCATCTCACCGCGACGGCGATCGTCGAAGTCGATGTCGATATCGGGCATGGACACGCGCTCGGGGTTCAGGAACCGCTCGAACAGCAGGCCGTGCGGGATGGGGTCGATGTTGGTGATGCCCATCGCGTAGGCGACGAGCGAACCGGCGGCCGAGCCTCGGCCGGGACCGACCCGGATGCCGACCTCACGGGCGTGGTTGATGAGGTCGCCGACGACGAGGAAGTAGGCGGGGAAGCCCATTTCGAGGATGACGCCGATCTCGTAGTCGGCGCGGGCCAGGTACTCCTCGGGCGGTCCGTCGGGGAACCGGCGGTCCAGCCCGCGCATGACCTCCTTGCGCAGCCAGGTGCCCTGCGTCTCGCCCTCGGGGACCGGGAAGATCGGCATCCGGTCGTGGTGCGCCCACACGTCGTCGTACGACTGGACGCGCTCGGCGATGAGGAGGGTGTTGTCGCACGCGCCGGGGACCTGGTCGTCCCACAGGGCCCGCATCTCCGCGGCGGACTTGAGGAAGTAGCCGTCACCGTCGAACTTGAACCGGGTGGGGTCGGACAGCGTCTTGCCGGTCTGGATGCACAGGAGCGCCTCGTGGTTCTCCGCGGCGTCCTTCGTGACGTAGTGGCAGTCGTTGGTGGCGAGTGGCGGAATCTTGAGCTTCTTGCTGATCTCGAGGAGGCCCTCACGCACCCGTCGCTCGATCGACAGTCCGTGGTCCATCAGCTCGAGGAAGAAGTTGTCCTTGCCCCAGATCTCCTGCCACTTGGCGGCCGCCTCGAGCGCCTCGCGGTCGTGGCCGAGACGCAGCCGGGTCTGGATCTCGCCGGACGGGCAGCCCGTGGTCGCGATGATGCCTTCGTGGTGGGTGGCGATGAGGTCTTCGTCCATGCGCGCCCACTTGCCGAGCTGACCCTCGATCGACGCGAGGGAGGACAGCTTGAACAGGTTGCGCAGACCGGTCGCGTTCTCCGCGACCATCGTCATGTGGGTGTACGCGCCGCTACCGGAGACGTCGTCGGACTTCTGGCTGCGGTCGCCCCACAGCACCCGCTTGGTGTTGAAGCGGGACTCGGGCGCGACGTACGCCTCGATGCCGATGATCGGCTTGATGCCCTGCTTCTTCGCCACGTTGTAGAACTCGCTGGCACCGTACATGTTGCCGTGGTCGGTCATGCCGACCGCCGACATCTCCAGCCGCGCTGCCTCTTCGAACAGGGGGCCGACCTTGGCCGCACCGTCGAGCATCGAGTACTCGGTGTGATTGTGCAGATGTACGAACGAGTCAGCCACGTGCGCCTCTCTGAAGGTCTGGGAGCCTCACGAGTGTAGGCCCTCGGACCGACAGCTCCGGTCGCCGACGGCGGGTGTCGCCGAAGTCGTGACGCGAGTTACGGGACGGGCGCCTGGGACGGGGTGGAATTGCGCCGCTCGCGCCGGACCCGTACCAGCGCATCGGTACTGAAGATCGCGAGCGCCACCCAGATCAGGGCGAAACCGATCCACCGCGACGCGGGCATGCCCTCGTGGAGAACGGCGACGCCCCACGCCATCTGCAGCGCCGGTGTCAGGTACTGCAGCATGCCGAGGGTGCGCAACGGCACCCGTTGCGCCGCCGCGCCGAACAGCAGCAGCGGCAGGGCGGTCACCGGGCCCGCGGCCATCAGCAGCAGGGTGTGCCCGACGCCGAACCCGAGGAACGTGCCTGTTCCGGTGAGGGCGAGGAACACGAGGTAGCCGACAGCGACGGGTGCGGCCACGATGCCCTCGGCGGCGAGGCTCGTCCGCGGGTCGAGTGGCATCACCTTCTTGCACAGCCCGTACAGCGCGAACGAGGCGGCGAGGGTGAGCGCGATGTACGGCGGATGCCCGTAGTCGACGGTGATCACGATCACCGCGACGGCGGCGAGAGCGAGCGCGACGATCTGGGCGGGGACGAGCCGTTCCCGGAAGATCACGACCCCGAGCAGCACGCTCACCAACGGGTTGATGAAATACCCGAGCGCCGTCTCGACCACCCGGTCCGAGGTGACCCCGTAGATGTAGGTGCCCCAGTTGACCGCGATGGCCGTCGAGGCGGCCGCGACCAGCAGCCAGGTGCGCGCGCTGAGCCCGCGCAGCGAGCGGAGCCGGCCCGAGACCGCGAGGACGACGAACATGAGCGCGAGCGTCCACACCACGCGGTGCGCGAGGATCTCCACCGACCCGGCCGGGCCGAGCAGGCCGAAGAACGCCGGGAACGCGCCCCACAGCACGTAGGCGCCGACTCCGCAGGCGGCGCCCACGGTTTCCGCCTTCCGCGCCGTCACGAACCGCTCCCCGGGACGACCCCGTCGTCGGGGCCGGGCGCGACGGTCTCGACCTGCTCCGGCAGCAGCGGGCGCACCGCGAACCGCCCGGCGACGGCGTCGGCGCCGAGCGCCTCGACCGCCCGGACGTCCGGTTCGGACCGCAGCGCGGCCAGAGCGTCGTGATCGCCGCGGACGACGACGCCGATCACGCACGCGCAGTTCCGGGCGAGTTCCGCCGACGAGACCGCCGCGATCTGCGCCTGCCGCGCCGTTTCGCCCGTCATCGCCTGGGCGCGTCCGGCGGCCAGGTCGCTCGCCCGGGCGAGGGCCGCGTCGCCTGCCGCGACGGACACAGGCACGAGGGGGGTCTGTACCCGGTCGAGCGGCACGCGGAAGAGCACCTGCGACACCCGAGTGCCGGACGCGGCGTCCCGGACGGTCTCCGTGGTCACCGGACGCGTGAACGAGACCAGCGCCCAGCGCTCCTGGCGACCGTCCGCCTCGTCGAGCGATCGGTCCGCCCGGGCCAGGTAGTCGGCCACCACTTCCCCGTTGTCCGGGCCCAGCGTGTCCGTCGACACGGGCGCACGCCGGACGGGGTTCAGTGCCCCGAGCACGACCGTCACCGCGATCAGGACGACGGCGGTGAGCACGGCCGGCACCGCGGTACCGCCGGGGCGCGGGAGCCGCACCTCAGCTCGCCCGCAGAACCCCGAGAGCGTCCTCGAGATCCTTCGGGTACTTGGACGTGATCTCGACCCACCGCCCGTCCGCGGGATGCGCGAAACCGAGCGACCGGGCGTGCAGCCACTGACGCTCCAGACCGAGGCGTTCCGCCAGCCGCGGGTCGGCCCCGTACGTGAGGTCGCCGCAGCACGGGTGCCGCAGCGCGGCGAAGTGGACGCGGATCTGATGGGTCCGGCCCGTCTCCAGGTGGATGTCGAGCAGGCTCGCCGCCTGGAACGCTTCGACCGTGTCGTAGTGGGTGATGCTGGGTTTGCCGTCCGCGGTGACGGCGAACTTCCAGTCGTTGCTGCGGTGCCTGCCGATGGGGGCGTCGATGGTTCCGCTGCTCGGATCCGGGTGCCCCTGCACCAGTGCGTGGTACCGCTTGTCGATGGTCCGCTGCTTGAACGCGCGCTTGAGGAGCGTGTAGGCGCGCTCCGACGTGGCCACCACCATCACTCCGGACGTACCGACGTCCAGCCGGTGCACGATGCCCTGGCGCTCGTGCGCACCGGACGTCGAGATCCGGAAGCCGGCGGCGGCGAGGCCGCCGATCACCGTCGGACCGGTCCACCCCACGCTGGCGTGGGCCGCGACCCCGACCGGTTTGTCGACGGCGACCACGTCGTCGTCGGCGTACAGGATCTCCATGCCCTCGACGGGTTCCGCCTCGATGGTCAGCGGCCGCGGCGGTTCCGGCAGTTCAACCTCGAGCCAGGTGCCTGCGGACAGCCGGTCGGACTTGCCCACGGGTGCGCCGTCGACGAGCACCGAGCCTTCCTCGGTGAGCTGCGCGACCGCGGTGCGCGACAGGCCGAGCAGTCGCGCGAGGCCGGCGTCGACCCGCATCGCTTCGAGCCCGTCCGGGACCGGCATCGACCGTGTTTCCCTCACTTCTCTACCCCCTTGCGTGTTCCGTCCGGTTCCAGCCCCACCAGGGTGAGCACGACGAGCAGGATCGCACCGCACACGATCGCGGAGTCCGCCACGTTGAACACCGGCCACCAGCCGACGGAGACGAAATCGACGACGTGCCCCTGCATCACTCCGGGGGCCCGGAAGAACCGGTCGACGAGATTGCCGAGGGCGCCCCCCAGCACCAGTCCGAGACCGAGCGCCCACCACGGCGAGCGCAGCGTCCGGCCGATGCGGACGACTCCGATCACCACCCCCACGGCGACGAGGGTCAGCAGCCACGTCATGCCGGTGGCCATGGAGAACGCCGCGCCCGGGTTCCGCACGAGCCGTAGCGAGACGAGGTCCCCGATCAGCCAGACCGGGCGCCCGGGCTCGATGTTGGCGACGGCGAGGATCTTCGTCAGCAGGTCGGTCGCGAGGATCGTCCCTGCGATCGCGAACAGCAGCAGCCTGCGCTGATGCTTCGCCGGCCGGGGGGCTACGGCGCGGGACGTGTCACCGTCGTTCCGGTCTTCGGCGTCGGTCTCGTTCTCTGCCGTGGGGTCTTGACTCACCCGTTCATCATCCACTACGGAGGCAAGCCTCCGTTCACGCGCTCCCGCGCGCACTAGCCTGGGGGCGTGCCACTGTTCTCGAATGCTCTGCGACCCGGATTCTGCCTACTCGCCGCAACCCTCTCCCTGGTCGCTCTGACCGCAGGGTGCGGAGGTGACGGCGACTCCTCGGAGTCGAGCCCCGCAGGGTCCACGTCCACTCCCGCCGAAGTGACCGTCCCGATCTCCGCCACCACCGTCGAACTGATCCAGCCCGGCGAGGAACCGCGGGAGGTGATCTCACGCAGACCGCCGGCAGGGGTCACGCAGGACGTCCAGCTGACCACGGACGCGCAGGTGTTCCAGCAGATCGACGACCAGCCCGCCCAGGACTTCTCCTCCCCCCAGGTGACGCTCCCTCTCACCGCCGCCGTCGGCCGGGCGACCGAGGACGCGGACGGCAGCACCACCGTCGACCTCACGCTCGGCGACGTCACCAGCCCCGACGACCGCCTCGGCAGCGCACTCGAAGCCAGTGCCGGTTCCGGCGCCGGCTTCACCGTCGATCCCACCGGTGCGATCACCGCGCTGCGACTGCGACCGGACGCCGACGCTCAGGACATCGCCCGCTCCGCGATCGAGCAGGCCTTCTACCAGGCCGTGTACCGCACGGTCCCGTTTCCGTCGGAACCGGTCGGTGTGGGCGCCCAGTGGACGATCCGCCAGCAGGTGATGAGCGGCATCGCGCTCGACCAGACGACCGTCGCCACCCTGACCGCGCGGGACGGCAACCGCCTCACCGTCGACTACACGATCGACCAGAAGCCGAAGTCCCCCGTGTGGGAACTGCCCGGAGAGGCAGGCACGCTGAACGTCGACCAGTACGTGATGCAGGGCTCGGGCACCATGACCGTCGACCTGGGCCTTCCGCTGCCGGTGTCCGGGACGGTGACCGTGGGCGGTGACCAGGAGTACAGCGACCCCGACGGCGCCACCCGCCTGCACCAGACCACGTCGAACTCGGTCCGGTGGGGGTCCTGATGCGCCGCGGACCCGTCGCCGTCTCCTGCTCCCTGCTGGCCGTGCTCGCACTGTCGGCCTGCTCGTCGAACGCGTCCGGCGACGCAGGCGACGCCGGATCGCTGGAGCCGCTCGGTCCGGTGGTGACCGCGGCGCCGGACGCGCCGGCCACACCGTTCGCCGATCGGGCCGCGCTGAAGGCGGCGCTCCTCGACGTCGGCGACCTTCCGGTCGGATTCACCCCGGTGCCCGATCCCGACGAGGATCTGGGGTTGCCGCCGGCGTCGGAGTCGGCGGATTCCGACAAATCGAGCACGGATCCCGCGGACTGCGGCGCGGTGCTGTCACCGGTCGCGGACCAGCGCCCGGGAGCGCCGGCGTCCGCGTCCGGCTGGTTCACCGGCCCGGGCTTCGCGACCATCGACCAGGACGCGGCGAGCTACGCCACCGGAGCCGACGCGGCCCAGGCCTTCGCCGCGGTGCAGGACCGGCTGGCGGGATGCACCCAATACAGCGGCACGGACGCCGACGGCGTGCAGGTGCAGTACCGGATCGGGGGCCGCGGGCAGCAGCCCGCGGGCGACGCGTCGACGGCGTTCCGGCTCGTCACCACCAGCGAGGGTGTCAGTCTCGTCTCGGACGTGGTAGTGGTCGTCGTCGGCAGCACCGTCACTCAACTGGTCGCGACGGGACAGGATCCGATCGACGCCGGCGTCTTCGGCGACCTGACGAGCACCGCCGTGGCGAAGCTCGCGCCCGCACCCGCCGGCTGAGCCGACCCCGGAACGACCGATGCCGGTGTCCCCGAGGGGACACCGGCATCGGTGCGAGAGCGCGGCGATCCGTCAGGACCGCACAGTTCGGCCTGGAATCAGGCAGGGCATGCAGGCGAGGTCAGCTGCGCGAGCGACACGATCTGGCATGCGGTGATCTTCGACAGCTTCCACGTTCCGTTCTCGCCGGGAACGAAGATGGCCGGAACGCCACCCTGCTGGACCTGGCCGTTGACGGTCAGCTGCAGCTGGCCGCTGGCGGTGCCGTCACCGTTGTCGATGACCGGGTCGAGAACGGTGACCTGGGCGTTGTTGGCCTTGGCGGCGGCGGCGACCTGGTTGATGAGCTCCGGATCCTGTTCCGAGCCCTCGACCATCGCGGACTTGACCTCGAGCGGGGTGGCCGGGTCGAGGCCCTGCACCAGAAGCGCGTTGAGATCGGCCGCGGTGGGCACCTCGATGGCTTCCGAGGTCTCGGCAGCTGCGGAAGTCGTCGTCGTGGTCTTGGCCGCCGTGTCGCCGTCGTCGGAGCCACACGCGGACATCGTGAGGGCTGCGGCGATTGCTACTCCGGCAACCGTGATCTTACGAAGCTTCAACTCAATAACCTCTTCATTCTCGGTGTTCGTTCTCGGACGATCTGAGCACGTTCGCTACCCGGGCGACATTACCCAAGGGTAGGCATCAGCGCCCGAGGCTACCTTCTCGCGGAGCCGGTCTCCACTCCCTCGTCCGGGCGGCGGGTCCGGTCACGCGAGCGAGCCTTCCACATCGGCCGTCTCGAGTTGCCCGTCGTCCTCCTTGAAGGTGCGCGCCTTTCCCGGACCCGTTGTGCGCGTTTCGAATCGGACGGTCACGACACCGTGCCCGGCACCCTGCACCCAGCCGTGGCCGAAGTCCGGGTGCGTCACGTCGAGGCCGGGATGCCACCGCGTGTCGATTGCCCGGGCGGGTGCGGGGACTGCCGCGGACGGGCCGTCGTCACCGCTCGCCTCCGTGATCTTCGACTCCTGGTAGCCCGGGACGTCCAGGTCCAGTTCGGGGAACAGCGAGCCCTGGCGCACCGTCGACAGTCCGGCGAATCCCACCCCGACCAGACGCACCGGCCCGAGTTCGATCGGGTCGATCACCTGACGCTGCGCGGCCGCGACCAGAATCTGACGGTCGAGGGTCGCGTAGGGCAGCGTGACCGAGCGCGTCACGATGCTCATGTCCGCCTTCTTCAGCTTCAGCACCACCGTGCGCGCGGCCCGGCCGTCCTTCTGCAGCCGCACGAACGCCGACGCCGCGCTCGACTCGACGGCACCCCGCAACTCCGCCATCGTGACGATGTCGGTGGCGAAAGTCGTCTCCGCACTGACCTGTTTCGACTCCGCGCGTTCGGCGACGGGCCGATTGTCGATGCCCTGCGCCAAACGGTGCAGGCCCGGTCCGATCGTGGTGCCCAGAATGGATGCGACCTCCGATTCGGGCGTCCGCGCGAAACCGCCGATGGTCTCGATGCCGAGCCGCTTCAGTTTCTCCTCCGCGACCGGGCCGATACCCCACAGCTTCCGCACCGGAAGCTCGTCCAGCACCGCGTGCTGCCGGTCCGGCGAAATCACCGTGATCCCGTCGGGTTTGGCCAGACCGGACGCGATCTTGGCCACCTGCTTCCCCGACCCGGCCCCGATGGACGCGACGAGCCCCGTCTCCTCGAGAACCAGGGCCCGCAGTCCCTCGCAATAGCGTTGCACCGTGGCCGCATCCGCTCCGGCCAGTTCCACGGGTTCACCGAACGCCTCGTCCATCGACAGTTGCTCGAGCACCGGCATCGGCCCGCGGAGCGCGTCGAACACGGACTTGCTCAGCAAGCCGTACAGCCGGCCGCGCGGCGGCAGCACCACCGCACCCGGGCCCACCAGCCTCCGGGCCTGATGCATCGGCATGGCCGACCGCGCGCCGAACACCCGCGCCTCGTAGCTGGCCCCGGCGACGACACCGCGTCCGCCGAGACCACCGACGAGAACCGGGCGGCCGCGGAGCGTCGGCCGGGTGAGCTGCTCGACCGACGCGAAGAACGCGTCCATGTCGAGGTGCAGCACCCACCGACGACTCACCTGGTGCAAAATACCCGCCCGGTCCGACAGGTCACGCCTTCGTGATCGCCGCCCGCACACCCTCACCGAGTTCGACGGCATCGCCCGGCGCCTCGGCCAGTTCCAGTTCGACGGCGAGGATCTCGCCCGCGATCAGGTCCCGGTGCGCGAGCGCCCAGTCCCGCCGTTCCGCCGGCACGTCGAGGACAACGGTGATCCGATCGGACACCTCGAGCCCGGCCGCGCGGCGCGCGTCCTGCAACTCGCGGATCCGGTCCTTCGCCCAGCCCTCGGCTTCCAGTTCCTCGGTGACCGCCGAGTCCAGGACGACCAGACCGGCACCGTCGGGCAGGGCCGCCGTCGACTCCGGTTCGGCGGCGACCAGCCGCTGCGTGTACTCCTCCGGCAGCAACTCGATCCCCGCCGCGACGACGACGCCGTCCGAATTCTCCGACCAGTCACCGGCCTTCACGGCCTTGATGACGGTCTGCACGTCCTTGCCCAGCCGCGGCCCCGCGGCGCGCGCGTTGACGACGAGCTCGAACCGGCCGTGCACGTCCACGTCGGTGGTGAGCTCGACCTTCTTGACGTTGACCTCGTCGGCGATCAGGCCGAGATACGGGCGCAGCCGCTCCGCGTCCTCGGCCGCGACCGTCACCTCGGGCAACGGCAGCCGTACCCGCAGGTTCTGCGCCTTGCGCAGACCCAGCACCGTCGAGCACACCGAGCGGACCTCGTCCATCGCCGACACCAGCTCCGGATCCGCAGGCAGCTCCCCCACAGAGCTTCCGGGTCGCTCCGCAGGCTCCGCTCCCGCGGGCCAGTCCGCGAGATGCACCGACCGTCCGCCGGTCAGCCCCCGCCAGATCACCTCACTGATCAGCGGCAGCAACGGAGCGGCGAGCCGGGTGACCACCTCGAGCACGGTGTGCAGGGTGTCGACTGCCTCGGCGTCCTCGTCCCAGAAGCGCGAACGCGACCGCCGCACATACCAGTTCGTCAACGCGTCGCAGAACGTGCGCAGTTCGTCGCACGCCCCGGCGATGTCGTTCGTCTCGAGCGCGTCGGTGATGACGTCCCGGGTGCCCGCCAGCTTCGCGAGGATGTACCGGTCCAGGACGTTCGTCGAATCCGTGCGCCACTCACCGGACGTCGGCGCGTACAACTGCAGGAAACTCCACGCGTTCCACAGCGGCAGCAGCGCCTGCCGGACACCCTCGCGGATGCCCTGCTCGGTGACGACGAGGTTTCCGCCGCGCAGGATCGGCGACGACATGAGGAACCAGCGCATGGCGTCGGAGCCGTCGCGCTCGAACACCTCCTTCACGTCCGGGTAGTTGCCCTTGGACTTGCTCATCTTCAGGCCGTCCTCACCCAGGACGATGCCGTGGGCCGCAACGGTCTTGAACGCGGGACGATCGAACAACGCCGTCGCCAGCACGTGCAGCGTGTAGAACCACCCGCGGGTCTGCCCGTTGTACTCCACGATGAAATCGCCCGGGAAATGGGAGTCGAACCATTCCCGGTTCTCGAACGGGTAGTGCACCTGCGCGTACGGCATCGACCCGGACTCGAACCAGCAGTCGAGGACCTCCGGCACGCGCCGCATCATCGACTTCCCGGTCGGGTCGTCCGGGTTCGGACGCACCAGGTCGTCGATCATCGGGCGGTGCAGATCCGTCGGCCGCACCCCGAAGTCACGCTCGAGTTCGTCGAGGGAGCCGTACACGTCGGTACGCGGGTACGCCGGATCGTCGGACACCCACACCGGAATCGGGCTGCCCCAGTACCGGTTGCGGCTGATGTTCCAGTCGCGGGCACCCTCGAGCCACTTGCCGAACTGACCGTCGCGGATGTGCTCGGGCACCCAGGTGATGTCCTGGTTCAGCTCCACCATGCGGTCGCGGAACTTGGTGACGGCGACGAACCACGACGGGACCGCCATATAGATCAGCGGCTGCCCGCTGCGCCAGCTGTGCGGGTACGAGTGCTCGATCGTCTCGTGCCGCAGCAACTTTCCAGCAGCCTTGAGGTCCTTGATGATGACCGGGTTCGCGTCGAACACCAGGAGACCCTCGTACGGCGGCACCATCGCCGTGAACTTGCCGCCCGGGTCGAGCGGCTGCACCAGTTCGATCCCGTTGCGGACGCAGTAGTCGTAGTCCTCTTCACCGAAAGCCGGTGCCATGTGCACGATTCCGGTGCCGGACTCGGTGGTCACGTAGTCGGCGGACAGCACCCGGTGCGCGTTGTCGTGGCCGGCGAAGAAATCGAACGGCGGGTCGTAGCTGAGCCCGACGAGCTCGGAACCCTTGTGCTCGGACAGCACCTCGGGCGCCTCGCCGAGTTCGCGGGCATAGTGACCCAGCCGGTCCTTCGCCAGTACGTAGCGCTTCCCGTCGCCACCCGCGACCTGCACGTAGTCGATGTCCGGATGGACCGCGACGGCGAGGTTGGACGGCAGCGTCCAGGGGGTGGTGGTCCAGATGATGGCGTTGGCACCGTCGAGCGGACCCTCACCGCGCAGCGGCATGTCGACCGTGACGGCCGGATCCTGGCGCATCTTGTACGCGTCGTCGAGCCGCGTCTCCTGGTTCGACAGCGGCGTCTGCTCGTACCAGCTGTACGGCAGCACGCGGAAACCCTGATAGATCAGGCCCTTGTCGAACAATTCCTTGAATGCCCACATGACCGACTCCATGAAGTCGAGGTCCAGGGTCTTGTAGTCGTTGTCGAAGTCGACCCACCGGGCCTGCCGGGTGACGTAGTCGCGCCACTCGTCCGTGTAGCGCAGCACCGACGACTTGCAGTACTCGTTGAACTTCTCGAGACCCATGACGTCGATCTCGGACTTGTCCTTGATGCCGAGTTGCTTCTCCGCCTCGAGTTCGGCGGGCAGCCCGTGACAGTCCCAGCCGAATCGGCGCTCGACCTTCTTCCCGCGCATGGTCTGGAACCGCGGGACCAGGTCCTTGACGTACCCCGTGAGGAGGTGGCCGTAGTGCGGGAGACCGTTCGCGAACGGCGGGCCGTCGTAGAACACGAACTCGGGGGCGTCGTCACGCTGGGTGACCGAGGCCCGGAACGTGTCGTCCTCGTCCCAGCCGGCCAGCACCCGCTGCTCGATCTGGGGGAACCGGACGCCGGCGTCCTGAGAGACGCCGTAATCGACCTTGGGGTACGACTCGTTGCTGCTGGTCACGTTGCTGGTGTCGGTCACCGCGATCTCCTCGTGCCTGACGTACTCGGCACGGGGACGACGGGGACGCCTCCTGCGTCACCACCGCGGTACCACCCCGCTTGCACCCCGGAGGGCGCCTCTCGGTGCCGGGCTGTGACGGGCCCACCCGTTCGGTTCTACTGAGCCGGCGTGCCGGCCGTTCTTCCGAAGGCTCCCCGGTGATGGCCGGATCGTCGCCACGAAACTCGGTTACTGAATTATTCGCTGAATGCAGTCTAGCCGCCACCGCCGGACGGCAGCTCAGTCGGTCTCGTCGGATCCGGGCGTCGTGTCCGTATCCGCTGCGGGACCGCGGTCACCGGGGACGCCGCTCGCGGGTTGCCTCGGCACGACCGCGGCCTTCTTGCCCGCGAGGGCGCTGACGAGCAGCAGGACCGCTCCGGCGACGCATACCACGATGCATCCCCAGGCCCACACGACCGAACCGGTCATGAGAGCCACCACCAGGAGAGCGAACCCCACCGCTGCAAGAGCGAGTGTCACGACCAGCACGGCTCAACCTCTATCCGGGCCGCTGGCTGGGCAACTACCGCGCGCTCAGTCAGCTATTGCCCTTGGCGTAGGACTGGCTGTAATTGGACTGCGATCCACCCTGCGCGAACGAATCCTGACCGCCGTCCACCGGAACCGCGGATCCCCGCTGCTCCAGTTCCTCGAGCTGCGACTCCAGGTACGACTTCAGGCGCACACGGTATTCGCGCTCGAACGTCTTCAGCTGCTCGATTCGACCCTCCAGCACCGAACGCTGCTGGTTGATCGTCGCCATGATCTCGGTGTGCTTCTTCTCCGCATCCGCCTGCAGCGCGTCGGCCTTCTCCTTGGCCTGGCGCAGCTGGGTCTCGGAACGGGTCTGCGCGTCGGTGATCAGTGCTTCCGACTTCTGGCGGGCGTCCGAGATCATCGTCTCGGAACGGTTCCGCGCGTCGCTGACCAGCTGCTCCGAGTTGGTGCGTGCGTTGCCGAGCAACTGCTCGGACTCGGTCTTCGCGTCGCTCGTGAGACGGTCTGCCATCTCCTGGGCGAGACCCAGGACCTTGGCGGCCTGCATGTGAGCGTCAGCGCCCTGAGCGGGAGCCGGGGCAGCCGCAGCGGCCGGGGCCGGAGCGGGCGCCGGAGCCGGCGCCTTGGGCTGCTCGGCGACGCGAGCGGACTCCGCCTTGGGGGCAGGAGTGGGTGCTGCAGACGTGGAGCGGGGAGCCTTCTTCGCATCGGCGAGCTCCTTGTCGAGCTCCCCTACTCGCTGCCGAAGGTCGGCGTTCTCCTCGATCAGGCGCGACAACTCTTGCTCGACGAGGTCGAGAAACGCATCGACTTCGTCTTCGTTGTAGCCCCGCTTACCGATCGGTGGCTTGCTGAACGCGACATTGTGCACATCAGCGGGAGTCAGCGGCATGGAAGGATCCCTTCACGCGTCATTTGGCGGTCTAGCAAGCATTCAGTTACAGCGCAGTCTACGTAACGGTGAAACAAGACTGGATCAATGGGGTCCATTCTGTCACACCACTCCCGTGGCACGCGCTTGTCCCTGAACGATCGACATCAGGATGAAGACGATGAACAGCAAGACCATGATGGATAGATCCAACCGCACCCCACCGAGATTGATCGGGGGGATCAACCGCCGAAGCAGTTTGACCGGTGGATCGGTGACCGTAAAAATCGCTTCGAGAATGACGACCACGACGCCGGTTGGCCGCCAGTCTCGTGCGAAGGTCCGTACGAACTCGACAATGATTCTGCCGATGAGAAGCAGCCAAAAGACAAACAGTATCAAGTAGATCACCGAGAACAAGGCCACACCTTCACTCTGCCTGAGAATGTCCGGCCGATCAAAACGAGCCGCGTGGCCAGGGCGTTCTGCGCCACAGCCGTCGCGGCTCGCGTCGTGTCGGACGTTCGGATCCCGATGGTCGTTTCCCCCGCTCCCCGGCTTACTTCTGGCTGTAGAAACCGGTTTCCGCGATGCGGCGACGCTCCTCGGCGGACACGTCGATGTCTGCAGGTGAGAGCAAGAACACCTTCGTGGCCACCTTGTCGAACGACCCGCGCAGTGCGAACGCCAGACCGGCGGCGAAATCCACGAGGCGCTTGGCGTCGGCGTTGCTCATCTCGACCAGGTCCATGATGACGGGGGTGCCGTCCCGGAACCGCTCACCGATGGTGCGGGCCTCCCCGTAGTCGCGGGGGCGGAGCGTGGTGATCTTGGACAGGGGGCCACCTTCGTCGAAGAGGGGTCCGCGACGGCTCTCGACCCGGTCGGATCGCGTGTCGACGGCGAGCGCGCCGCGGGTGCTGCCGCGCACAGCACCGCTCGCGCTGGGACGTGCCGACCGGACGGCCACGGGTTCCACCCGGGACGAGTGCCGGGGGCTCTCGTACCGGTCGAAGTCGTCGTCCAGATCGTCCCGGCGACCGGGCGCGTAGGCGGCCTTACTGAAGGCTGGTTCGGCGAAATCGCGGTCGTCACGGTCGAGATACGGATCGCGTCCACTGTCGCGGGCCGGTCGAGCGGGCCTGCGCGCAGGTTCCGGCTCGTCCAGGTACTCGTCCTCGTAGTCGTCGAGGGGAACCATGCCGAAGTAAGCCTTGAACTTGTGCAGACTGCTCATTGATCGACCTTCCTTGGCGCGGCGGACAGGATCCAACTGCGACCGGTCGCAGCGGTGTGGACGGGTTGGCGATCACCTGAGCGATCTATTTCGAGGTTATAGGCCTCGAACCCAACAGCGCGGTTCCGACACGCACGCAGGTGGACCCGTGTCGAACGGCGTGCTCGAGATCATTCGTCATGCCCGCCGAGAGTTCCGTCGCATCCGGATGGTCGCGCTGCAGCCGCGCGTGTATGTTGTGCAGTTCCTCGAACGCCGCGTCCGGGTCTGCCTCGATCGGCGGAACCGCCATCAGTCCGCGGTACTCGAGTCCCGGCGACGACTGCACCTGCGCGGCAAGGCGATCGAGGTCGGCGATCGCGGCGCCGCCGCGCTGCGGGTCACCGTCCAGACTGACCTGCAGCAGCACCCGAAGAGGCGCGGGCCGCTCCCCCGCCTCCAGGGCCGTGGTCGCCGCGCGGCCGAGGGCGCCGACGAGTCGTTCGCTGTCCACCGAGTGGATCGCATACGCCCAGTGCGCGACGGCCTTCGCCTTGTTGCGCTGGAGATGCCCGATCATGTGCCACCGCACCGACGGGTCCGGCACCGCGGTGCGGAACTCCGCGATCTTCGCCGTGGCCTCCTGCTCCCGCGACTCCCCGAATTCACGGCATCCGAGGTCGTACAGGATCCGCGCGTCCGATTCGGGGAAGAACTTCGTGACGGGCAGGAGCGACACCTCCGAGGGGTCGCGACCGGCGTCCCGGCACGCCGCGTCGAGCCGTGCGCGCACGGCGCCGAGCGCAGCCTCGATGTCCCCGACCCTGCTCATCGTTTCCACTCCCACACCGAATCTCTCGCCGGCGACGCCGGCAGTTGTCACCGCCGGCACCGCCGGCAGTTGTCACACGCTGTCCTGCCCAGTATCCATCCAGATCACCGCCGCGAGCCGACCGGTCGGGGCCTGGCGGCGATGACTGAACAGCGTCTGATCCTCGATGGTGCAGCGTGGATCCTCCGCCACTCCGGCGACACCCGCGTCGAGCAGTTGCTTCCGCAGACCCGCCCGCAGGTCGAGACCGGGGGTCCCCTTGACGGTGCGGACAGCGCTGCCGGGAAGGAACTTCTCGACGTCCGCCTGCATCGCCGCGGGCACCTCGTACTGCCTGCCGCTCGCGGCAGGACCCAGGAACGCGCCGATCCGGTCGATCCGCGCTCCCTGCTCGACCATGACGTCGAGCACCCGCGGAACGATGCCGATGCGGGCGCCGATCCGGCCGGCGTGGACGGCGGCGATGACCCCGGCCTCGTCGTCGGACAGCAGCACCGGGACGCAGTCGGCACTGAGGGTCGCGAGCGCGAGCCCCCGCACCGTCGTCACGAGCGCGTCCGTCGCGGGCACCGGCGTGTCGGTGGGCCCGTCGACGACGGTCACGTTGCGGCTGTGGATCTGCTCCATCCACACCAGGTGGTCGAACGGCACGCCGATCTCGCTTGCGAGCCGGCGCCGGTTCGCCTCCACCGCAGCCGGATCGTCGCCGACGTGATCACCGAGATTGAACGTGTCGTACGGTGCGGCGGAGTGTCCTCCGGCACGGGTGGTGACGACCCGGCGAACCCTGAACTCGGGGGCGGACGGCGAACTCAACGACGCATGAAGGAGGGCACGTCGACTTCGTCTTCACCCTCCTCGTCGGACACCGGCACCGCGCGGGGCTGCCCGTTTCCGGGAAGCGGCGGCAGACTGCTCGGGCTCTGGTGGGAGCTGATCGTCTCGCGGGTCACCGACATCGGCTCGCTGTTCTGCTGCTCGGCGGACTGCCCGACCTCGCCCGCCCGTCCGGCGCCGATGGCGCTGCGACCGGCAGCACCCGACTCGACCGGCCTGCGGGTGGGGGTGCCGCCGTCGAACCCGGCGGCGATGACGGTGACCCGCACCTCGTCGCCGAGCGAATCGTCGATGACGGTGCCGAAGATGATGTTGGCGTCGATGTGAGCGGCTTCCTGCACCAGCGAGGCAGCCTCGTTGATCTCGAACAGACCGAGGTCGCTGCCACCGGCGATCGAGAGCAGCACGCCGCGCGCACCCTCCATCGACGCCTCGAGCAGCGGGGAGTTGATCGCCGATTCCGCGGCCTTGATGGCCCGGCCCTCGCCGCGCGAGGATCCGATGCCCATCAGCGCGCTACCCGCGCCGGACATGACTCCCTTGACGTCGGCGAAGTCGACGTTGATCAGTCCGGGAGTGGTGATGAGGTCGGTGATGCCCTGGACACCGTTGAGCAGGACCTCGTCGGCGCTGCGGAACGCGTCCATGAGGCTGACCGCGGCGTCGCCGAGCTGGAGGAGGCGGTCGTTGGGGATCACGATGAGGGTGTCGCACGATTCGCGCAGCGACTGGATGCCGGTGTCGGCCTGGCCGCCGCGGCGCTTGCCCTCGAAGGAGAAGGGGCGCGTGACGACGCCGACGGTGAGGGCTCCGAGCTTGCGCGCGATACTCGCCACGACCGGCGCGCCACCGGTGCCGGTGCCGCCGCCCTCGCCTGCGGTCACGAACACCATGTCGGCGCCCTTGAGGACTTCCTCGATCTCGTCCTTGTGGTCTTCTGCGGCCTTGCGGCCGACTTCGGGATCCGCACCGGCGCCGAGCCCGCGGGTGAGTTCCCGGCCGACGTCGAGCTTGACGTCGGCGTCACTCATCAGCAGCGCTTGCGCGTCGGTGTTGACGGCAATGAACTCGACTCCCTTGAGTCCCTGCTCGATCATCCGGTTGACTGCGTTCACGCCGCCGCCGCCGATGCCGACGACCTTTATTACGGCGAGGTAGTTGTGCGGGGGCGTCATCGGCTCTCGCCTTCCATGAGTGTGTATCACGCTTTCGTACAGATCAGCCCAGCCTGAACCCTCAACCTCAACCATAGGGTTACGGTTATGTCAAGTGCTGCTCGACTAGAGCGAAACGCTATGCACCGCCATACGGATACGCCATTAGGCGCGCCGAGACGCGCCGAGTTATTTGACGAACTCGCCCGCAACTCTCTCGCATCCCGGTCACGACCCCTCACCGCACCGTCGGCAGGTCGGGACTGGACACGTCGTACGTCTGCCCGGGCTGGGTGAGCAGCGGCAGCGTGACCGCGGCCTTGCGCTCGGACTTCTCCGTGCCGCCCCACACCACGATCCGGCCGTCGAGCAACGTCACCGCGATATCCGAAATCGACTTCGCGGCAACCTGTCCCACCTGACCGCGCAGCTGGGGCGGCATCGACTCCAGCACCTCGATCGCCGCCTCCGTCGACGGGTCACCCCACCCCGGCTTCTCGGTCACCAGTCTCGGCACCCCGGGCGGCGGCGGGGCGATCTCGTAATCCACGGCCTCCGAGTCGAGGAGATGGGTGCCGCCGGGGCTGTCGACGAACACGACGGGCACCCGCTCGGTTACCGTGACGCGGATGGTGGACGGGTACACCCGCTGCACGCGGGCGGACGCCACCTTCGGGATCGCGGCGACCCGCAGGGCCGCGCCCTCGGTGTCGACGCGGAGCAGCGGCTGCCCCTGCGGCACCGCCAGCGCCTGGCGAATCTGCTCCTCGGAAATCGACGTCGCCCCCGCGACGTCCGTCTGACGCACCGACAGCAGCGGCGTGAACCACGCGACGAGACCGAGCGCCACGACCACCACGACGCCGACGGCGCCCATCACCGCCGGCCGCCTATACCACGGACGCCGCGGTGTCTCCACCGCCGCAAACTTCCGTGCCGCCGAAGCCGATTCGCGGGTGCGCCGCGGGCCGGGGTCGGTAGCGGTCGCGCCGCGCCGACGCGAGGACGTCCGGTCGCCCGCCGTCGCGCGTGCGCCGGACGTGTCCGGTCGCGGACTGCGCGCGGCGTCGCGGCGGACAGGGCGGTCCGGCCGCTCGGACCGGCCGCGGCGCTCCCGCGTCATCGCGACGGGTGGTGGTGCGGAGCCGCACGCAGAGCGTCGAGGATCTGGTTCCCGAGCATCGTCACGTCGCCTGCACCCATGGTGATGACAACGTCACCCGGGGACGCGAGTGCCGCGACCTGACGCGGCGCCTGCGACAGGTCCGGCTGGTAGTGCACCGGCTTCGACACCGACAGCGCGACCAGGGCGCCGCTGACGCCCGGGAGCGGTTCTTCCCGCGCGCCGTACACGTCGAGGACGACGACCTCGTCGGCGAGGTCGAGTGCTTGCCCGAATTCCTCCGCGAATGTTGCTGTGCGGGAATACAGGTGCGGCTGGAAGACCACGATGACCTTCCCGCTGCGCACCGAGTCCTCGGAATCGCGGCGGTCGGCCTCGTGGGGCTGGCGCACCAGGTCGGCGGCGGCGCCGAGCACCGCCCGTACCTCCGTCGGGTGGTGCGCGTAGTCGTCGAACACGCGGACCCCGTGCTCGCGGCCGGTGAACTGGAACCGGCGGTGCACTCCCCCGAAACCGGCGATGCCCTCGAGGATCTCGTCCACGTCGGCGCCGGCCTCCCGGGCTGCGAGGAGCGCGGCCAGCGCGTTGAGCGCCATGTGCCTGCCCGGCACGTTCATCCGGATCGTTCTCGGTGCCTGCTCGCCGGCCAGCTGGAACTGCAGTACCCCGCCGACGTCCCTGGCCTCGAAACTCAGCAGGCGCGCGCCGACCTCGACGCCGTCGATCGGTGCGAAGGCCCCGTCCGCGTTCTCGGCGCTGCCGTAGCCGAGCACCCGCACCCCGGGCAGTCCGCGTGCCGCCACCCGCTGCGCGAGTGCCGCGGACCCCGGGTCGTCGAGGCAGGCGACGAGCAGCCCGCCGTGCGACAGCCGGGCCGCGAAATCGTCGAATACCTGGATGTAGGCCTCGGGGCTGCCGAAGTAGTCGAGGTGATCGGCCTCGACGTTGGTGACGACGACGACGTCCGGGTCGTACTGGAGCAGTGAACCGTCGCTCTCGTCGGCCTCGGCGACGAACACGTCGCCGCTGCCGTGGTGGGCGTTGGTTCCGGCCTCGTTGAGTTCGCCGCCGACCGCGAACGACGGATCGAACCCGCAGTGTTGCAGTGCCACCACCAGCATGGACGTCGTCGACGTCTTGCCGTGGGTGCCCGACACCAGCAGGGTGCGGTGTCCCTGCATCAGCGAGGCCAGCACCGCGGGCCGCAGGATCACGGGAATCCCGCGCCGGGCCGCCTCCACGAGTTCCGGGTTGTCCTTGGGGATGGCGGCGTGGGTGGTGACCACGACGGTCGGGCCGCCGGGCAGCAGGTCGAGCGCGGAGGCGTCGTGGCCGATGCGGACCTGCGCGCCGCGGGCACGCAACGCGAGGACGCCGCGGCTCTCCTTGGCGTCCGAACCGGACACCTGGCCACCCCTGGCCAGCAGGATCCTCGCGATTCCGGACATTCCGGCGCCGCCGATCCCGACCATGTGGACACGTTCCAACTGCGCGGGCAGGTCGGTCATCGGGTTCCCCTCGTCTGCGCGGCCACGTCGATCACGATGCGCGCAACCTCGGCGGCTGCGCTGCGGTGACCCGCTCCGGCCGCGCGTCGCCCCATGTCCTCGAGCTGTGCGGGGTCGCGCAGCAGAGGGATCACGGTCTCCGCGACGAATCCGGCGGACAGGTCTCCGTCGGCCACAATCATTCCACCTCCGGCGGCGACGACCGGCCGCGCGTTCAGTTCCTGCTCACCGTTGCCGTGTGGCAGTGGCACGTACACCGCGGGAAGGCCGACCGCCGACACTTCCGCCACCGTCATCGCACCCGACCGGCAGATCACGGCGTCCGCAGCCGAATATGCGAGGTCCATCCGCGACAGGTAGGGAACGGCCACGTACGGCGGGCCGCCCGGGGTCGCGGGAACGTCGAGGGTGTTCTTCGGTCCGTGCGCGTGCAGGACGGCCACCCCGGCCGCCGCGAGCGACTCGGCCGCACCCGACACGGCCTCGTTCAGCGACCGCGCGCCCTGGGAACCGCCGAACACGAGCAGCACCGGGCCGTCTGCGGGGAGGCCGAAGTGTGCCCGCGCCTCCGCGCGCAGCGCGGCCCGGTCGAGACCGGTGATCGACGCCCGCACCGGGATCCCGAGGATCTCGGCGTCCGAGCGCCCCCGCGCCGACACTCCGGAACCGGCGACCGCGGCCAGGACGCGGGCGGCGCGGCGGGCACCGATCTTGTTCGCGATCCCGGCGCTGGCGTTCGCCTCGTGCACGACGATCGGAATGCGACGACGGCGGCGGAGCAGACCGGGGCCCGCCGCGAGGTACGCGGGCAGCGCGACGTAGCCGCCGAAACCGACGACGACGTCGGCGCCGGTCGCGTCGAGCACCTCGCGGGTGCGGCGCACCGATGCGCGCACGCGCCCGGGCAGCCGCAGTAGATCGAGCGTGGGTTTACGGGGCAGCGGCACCGGCGGCACGAGTTCGAGGGGGTAGCCCCGCTCGGGAACCAGCGTGGTTTCGAGGCCGCGCGCCGTGCCGAGAGCGGTCACCACCGCGGTGTCGTCGATCGCCTTGATCGCGTCGGCCACGGCCAGGGCCGGTTCGATGTGCCCGGCGGTACCACCGCCGGCCACGATCACCGACAGGGTGGACTTGTCGCCGTTCACCTACGAAATCCTCGCTCTCCTGCTCGGCCACCCGAGCTTCGCTGTTGACGTGCACCGCGTTCGGGGGTGCGGCCCTTGCCGCGTTCGGGGCGGCCCTTCTCGTATGTGATGCTGCGGGTCCGCGGGGCCATCTCGCGACCGGCCCGGCGACGCGCCTCGGCCCGGCGCACCGCCTCCGCGCGCGCCGCGTCCGCCCGCACCGGTGAATACGCCTCCGGTTTGCGGAGCCGCAGCAGACGACCGAACGGGCCGTCCTGCCCGGAGTGCAGCGCCGCGACCGCCTCCGGTTCGTGCCGCGCCGCGTTGGCGACGAGACCGAACATGAACAGTGTGGTGGCCGTCGACGTTCCGCCCGCGGACACCAGCGGCAACTGCAGACCGGTGACGGGGAGCAGCCCGATGACATATCCCACGTTGATGAACGCCTGCCCGGTGATCCACACCGTCGCCGTTCCGGTGAGCAACCGCAGGAACGGGTCGGCGGATCGGGCCGCGATGCGCAGGCCCGTGTACACGAACAGCCCGAACAGGCCGAGGACGGCGGCGCCGCCGAGATATCCGAGTTCCTCGCCGATGATCGCGAAGATGAAGTCGTTGTGCGCGTTCGGCAGGTAGCTCCACTTCGCGCGGCTCTGCCCGAGCCCGCGTCCGAGGATCCCGCCGTCCGCGAGCGAGTACATCGCCTGCCGCGACTGGTATCCGATGCCCTGCGGGTCGGAGCCGGGGTTGAGGAACTCGCGCACGCGGGCGGACCGGTAGCCGGCGGTGAGCGCGAGGATCACGATTCCGGTCACGCCGGTGCCGACGATGGCGACGAACAGCTTCAGCGGCAGTCCCGCGAACCACAGCAGCGCCATCAGGATGATGGCCAGCGAGACCGTGGTGCCCAGGTCGGGCTGCAGGATGATCAGGACGAACGCGACGAGAGCGGCCGGAACCAGCGGCACCAGCATGTCGCGGACGCTGGAGATGTCGCTGCGGCGCGACGCCAGGATGTGCGCACCCCACACTGCCAGCGCGATCTTGGTCAGTTCGGCGGGCTGCAACGAGAATCCGGCGACCACGAACCAGCCGCGGGTGCCCTGGGACACGGTGCCGATGCCGGGGATGAGGACCAGGACCAGCAGGATGATCGTGACCGCGAACGCCGGGAACGACAGCGCGCGCATCACCCGGACGGGGATCTGCAGCGCCGCGTAGAACAGGCCGAGTCCGAGGGCCGCGAACAGTGCCTGCCGGGTGAAGAGGGTGTAGGCCGAGCCGTCGGTGGCGTAGGCCTCGACGCTCGACGACGACAGCACCATCACCAGGCCGAGGACCGTCAGCAGAAACGCGATGGTCACCACGAGGTGGAACGACGCCAGCGGCCTCGACAGCCACGCCCCGATCCGGGTGCGCGGACTGCGGGGAGGGGCCGTCCGCGTGCGCGGACCCGACGGTGCGCGCTTGGCCACCCCGGGTGCAGCGGCGGTGCGGGCCGGGGACCGCTGTCCTTCGGGGACGCGGCGGGTGCGGGCTCCGGCGGAGGTCATCGCAGCGTCCTGGAGATGTCCGATTCGTCGAGCCTGCCGACGGCGTCCGCGAAGCTGCGCCCCCGGTGCCCGTAACTGTCGAACATGTCGAGCGACGCCGCCGCGGGCGCCAGGACGACGGCATCGCCTGCCGTTGCCAGCGCAGCCGCCTCCCGCACGACGACCCCCATCACGGCGTCGCTGTCGGTGTCCGCGGGCAGCACCACCCGGTGCGCCGCGGACTGCGGGACTGCACTCACACCTGCATCGTCTCCCGTTTCGACGGTGACCACGGGAACCTCGGGGGCGTGTCGCGCAAGCGACTCTGCGATCTGCCTCGCATCACGGCCCAGGAGGACAGCGCCCGTGAGGCGGCCGGCCACCTCCCGGACGAGGTCGTCGACCCGCGCCCCCTTCAGCAGACCACCGGCGATCCACACCACCCGGTCGTGGGCGAGGATCGACGGGCGGGCGGCGTGCGGGTTGGTCGCCTTGGAGTCGTCGACGAACGTCACTCCCCCGACATCGGCGACGTGCGCCGCCCGGTGCGGGCCCACCACGTGGGCGGCCAGGCCTGCTGCGACCGCGGTCGGCGGAACCCCGATCGCCCGGGCGAGAGCCGCCGCCGCCAGCGCATCCAGCAGTCCGGCGGGCCCGGGCGGGGTGATCCCGTCGGCCGGGGCCAGCCGCTCGGCGTCCGCGAACGCGCGATCGACGAGATACCCGTCCTCGACACCCAGTTCGCCCGGCGCGGGCACTCCCAGCCGGAAACCCAGGGTGCGGACTGCGAGGGACGAGGAGAAGAGAGAGGACGCGACGTCGTCGTCGAGGCCCAGCACCGCGACCTCACCGGTCAGGGCGCGGGCCTTCGCGTCGATGTACGGCTGCATGCCGCCGTGCCAGTCCAGGTGATCCTCGGCGATGTTGAGGATCGCGCCCGCGGTCGGCCGGACCGACGGCGCCCAGTGCAGCTGGAACGACGACAGTTCGACCGCCAGCACCTCCGCCTGCGGTTCGGTCTGCCGCAGTGCGTCGAGCACCGGGAGCCCGATGTTGCCGCACGCGAGGCTCGGCAGCGCGGCCGCCTCGAGAATCGAGTGCAGCATGGAGGTCGTCGTGGTCTTGCCGTTGGTGCCGGTGACCACCAGCCACCGCCGCGGCGGACCGTAGAGCCCGGCCCGGTCCACGTGCCAGGAGAATTCGATGTCGCCCCAGATGGGCACCCCGTCGCCGGCGGCGATCGAGAGCAGCGGCGCGTCCGGGCGGAACCCCGGGCTCGTCACGACCAGCGCGAACTCGGCGACCCGCTCGCGTTCGGCGAGCAGATCGTCGATCGGGACGGTCGCCGCCCCCAGTCGCGCGCACTCGGCGAGGGCGTCGACGTTCGCGTCGGTGACGGTGACGTGGGCTCCAAGGTCGCGAAGAGGTTCGATGGTGGCGCGGCCGGACACCCCCGCACCGGCGACGAGGACACCGCGGCCCCGCAACCAGTCGAGCCCGCCGTGTTCCTCTGTCATGGCGTCAGCCCCCGATCGCTGCCAGGTACTCGCTGTAGAACAGCGCGAGCCCGATCGCGGAGGCGATGGCGGCCAGCAACCAGAAACGGATGATCACCGTGGTTTCCGCCCACCCGGCGAGTTCGAAGTGGTGGTGGAACGGGGCCATCCGGAACACGCGTCTTCGGCTCGACCGGAACACCGCCACCTGGATCACCACCGACGCCGCCTCGGCGACGAACAGCGCGCCGATCACGACCATCAGCAGTTCGGTGCGCGTCGTGATCGACAGTCCGGCGAGCATGCCGCCGAGTGCCAGCGAACCGGTGTCGCCCATGAAGATCTTCGCGGGTGCCGCGTTCCACCACAGGAATCCGATGCACGCACCGGCGCCGGCCGCGCAGATCAGGGCCAGGTCGAGCGGATCGCGGACGTCGTAGCAGCCCTTGCCGGGGCTCGTCTCGCACGCGTTGCGGTACTGCCAGAACGTGATGATCACGTACGCGCCCAGCACCAGGCTCATGGACCCGGCGGCGAGACCGTCGAGGCCGTCCGTGAGGTTGACCGCGTTCGACCACGCACTCACCAGCAGGTAGCAGAAGGCGACGAACACGACGGAGCCCATCGTGACCGTCGCGATGTCCCGCACGTAGGACAGGTGCTCACTGCCGGGGGTGAGGTCGTTCGCGCCCCGGAACTGCAGCGCGAGGATGCCGAACGCCACCGCCGCGATGAGCTGTCCGACGAGCTTCGCCGTCTTGTTCAGCCCGAGGTTCCGCTGCTTGCGGATCTTGATGAAGTCGTCGAGGAACCCGACACCGCCGAGCGCCGTCGTGAGCCCGAGCACGAGGAGCCCCGACGCCGACGGCCCGTCCGCGTCGTAGCCGATGCCGATCATGTGCGAACCCCAGTAGCCGGCCCAGAGTCCGGCGAGGATGGCGACGCCGCCCATCGTCGGGGTGCCGCGCTTCGACTGGTGACTCGCCGGACCTTCGACACGGATCTCCTGGCCGAACCCCTGACGGGAGAAGGCCTTGATGAGAACGGGGGTCAGCAGAATCGAGACGGCGAGCGCGATGCCCGCCGCGAAGAGGATCTGTCTCACCGCGTAGCCTCCGAACCCTTCTGTCCCGTGCTTCCCGCCAACACCGTGTCCGCGACCTCCCACAATCCGATGGACTGCGACGCCTTGACCAGCACCAGATCTCCCGGCGCCAGTTCCTTCTCGAGCAGTGCGACCGCACCGGCGATGTCGGGGACGAGGATCGACTCCTCACCCCACGAACCTTCCATGACCGCACCCTGATGCATGGCGCGGGCGGGCCTGCCGGTTCCGACGACGATCAGCCTGCTGACATCGAGCCGGACCGCGAATCTGCCGATGGCGTCGTGCTCGACCACTGATTCTGGACCCAGCTCGGCCATTTCTCCGAGCACCGCCCAACTCCGGCGCGCCGCCCCTCTGCCCGACCTGGCCATCGACACCAGCGCTTTGATGGCTGCCCGCATCGAGTCGGGGTTCGCGTTGTACGAATCGTTGACGACGGTCACACCGTCCGGCCGGTCGCGGACGTCCATCCGGCGCCCCGAGACGGCGGCGGCGCCGGAAAGCGCCTGCGCGATCTGGTCGAGGTCCGCCCCGCATTCGAGCGCCACCGCGGCTGCGGCGAGAGCGTTGCCGACCTGGTGCTCACCGTGCACGGCGAGTTCGACCGGGACGCTGCCCGCCGCCGTCGTGAGAGTGAAACGCGCCCTTGCCCTCTCGTCGAGCACGATGTCGGTGGCCCGCACGTGCGCGGACTCCGACCGGCCGACGAGTACCACCCGCGCGGACGTGCGCGGGGCCATCGCCACCACCAGCGGGTCGTCCGCGTTGAGGATCGCGACGCCACCGTCGTCCGCCGAGGGCAGCGACTCGGGGAGTTCGCCCTTGGCCGCGGCGATCGCGTCCCGCGAACCGAATTCGCCGAGGTGCGCCGTTCCCACGTTGAGGACCACCCCGATCTTCGGGGGCGCGATCGCGGCGAGGGACGCGATGTGGCCGCGGTCGCGGGCCGACATCTCCAGAACCAGGAATCCCGTTCCGGCGTCCGCGCGGAGCGCGGTCCACGGGTGGCCGAGTTCGTTGTTGAACGATCCGGGCGGCGCGACGACGGAACCGAGGGGGCGCAGGACGGCGGCGAGCAGATCCTTCGTCGACGTCTTGCCTGCCGACCCGGTGACGCCGACGACGGTGAGACCCTTCGCGGTGAGGTCGTCGACGGACGCACGCGCGAGCTTCGCGAGGGCCGCGAGCACGGCGGCGCCCGATCCGTCGGTGTCGTGTTCGAGCGCCATCGCCCTGCTCGGACCGTCGCCGGGCGTCGGGGTGACGACCACGGCGGGGACCCCGACCGGGCGCGCAGCCAGAACCGCGACCGCGCCGGCCTCGACCGCCGCCGCCGCATGATCGTGTCCGTCGACGCGGGCGCCGGGCAGGGCGAGGAACAGTCCACCGCCGGTGACCTTGCGCGAGTCGAACTCGACAGTTCCCGTCACCTCGGCCGACGGGTCGGCGACGTCGTGCAGTTCGCCGCCCACGATCTCGGCGATCCGAGCGAGTGTCATCGGGATCATCGCGTTCCTCCGACCTGTCGCTCGATCGCGTCGCCCAGTACGTCGCGGTCGTCAAATGGGTACTTCACCCCGTGTATCTCCTGACCGATCTCGTGTCCCTTGCCTGCGACCAGAACCACGTCGCCTGCCTGCGCCCAGCCGACGGCGTCGGCGATCGCCTTCGCTCGGTCCGCTACTTCCCACACCTGTCCCCGCTCCGATTCGGGCACCCCGAGGGCGCCCTCGCGGATCGCGGCCCTGATTTTCGCCGGATCCTCGGTACGCGGGTTGTCGTCCGTGATGACGAGCAGGTCGGCTCCCCGCGCGGCCGCAGCGCCCATCAGCGGCCGCTTGCCCGCGTCGCGATCGCCCCCGGCACCCACGACGACGGCGACGCGGCCGCGTACCTGCTCGCGCAGCGTCGCGATCACGGCCTCCACCGCTGCGGGTTTGTGCGCGTAGTCGACGACGGCGAGGAAGTCCTGCCCCCGGTCGATCCGCTGCACCCGGCCCGGCACGTCGACCCCGGCGATACCCGCGACGGCGTCGCGGGTATCGCCGCCCAACGCGGCGCACAGTGCGACGGCGAGCGACGCATTCGCGACGTTGTACTGGCCCGGCAGCCGGAGTTCCACGTCGAGAGCCGTGCCCTCGGCCGTGGTGAGCGCGAACGTCTGCGAGCCTGATGCCGACACGGTCGCCGGGCCCGCCGTCCACACCGCCTCCGTCTCCGGCGTCGTCGCGACCGTCGTCACGATGGAATGGGCGCCGCGCGCGACCTCGGCCATGCGCCGGCCCCACACGTCGTCGACACAGACGACGGCGTACTGCGCGTGCACGGACGACTCGGCCGCGAACAGCCGCGCCTTGGCGGCGAAGTAGTCCTCGAAGTCGCGGTGGAAGTCCAGGTGGTCCTGGGAGAGGTTCGTGAAAGCGCCCACGTCGAAGCGGACTCCGTCCACGCGGCCGAGGGACAGCGCGTGGCTGGACACCTCCATGACGACGGTGTCGATCCCCTGCTCGAGCATCACGGCGAACAGCGCGTGGAGTTGCGGCGCCTCGGGGGTCGTCAGGGCGCTCGGCACCCGGCGGCCGCTCATCCGGGTCTCGATGGTGCCCACGAGACCGGTCGTCCGGCCGGCCGCGTTGAGCGCGCCTTCCACGAGATACGAGGTGGTGGTCTTTCCCGACGTCCCCGTGATGCCGATGACCTGCATCTTCTCCGAGGGTCGGCCGTAGATGGTGGCCGACAGCTCACCGAGCACGCCGCGCGGGTCGTCGTGGACGAGCACCGGGGCGTCGGTGCCCAGCGCGGACACCAGTGCAAATCCGGCCTCGTCGGTGAGGATCGCGGTCGCTCCGCGTTCGAGAGCGTCGGCAGCGAACTCCGCGCCGTGCGCGCGGGCCCCGGGAAGGGCCGCGAACAGATCGCCCTCCACGATCCCCTGGGCGCGCAGATCGACTCCGGTGACAATCACGTGCTCGGCGGTTCCGGTGGGTGCCTCGACCCTCGCTCCGGCGAGCGCGGCCAGAGCGCTCACCGTGGTACGGACCGGCTGGGCGGGGCGAAGACCGTCTGTGACCTTCACCTCCACTGACGCCGACTGCGGGCGGGACGGAACAGGCACCGGGCTCCTCTCGTATGTCGACTCTCACTGACAACGGCGTAGTGCACGGATCGATACAGCGTGCTACCTCGGCAGTTCCTTGTGTCCACGGCAAATGCGCGTGTCCACTGAACGGCCGACGTGTCAGATTACCGTGAGCGCTCCCGGAACCCGATTCGGCCGACCTTCGCTCAATCGGCCTGCAGCACCAGCCTGCGTCCGGGGTCCGGCGACATCGGCACGCTGTCGCGCTGCAACATCCACGACGCGATGTTGTGGAACAGCGGGGCAGCGGACTGCCCACCGGAGCCGTCCGCACTGCGTGTCGGCGCGTTGAGCATGATTCCGACGACGTACCGCGGGTTGTCGGCCGGAGCGATCCCGGCGAACGTGATCCAGTAGTTCGAGTTCGAGTAGCACTTACAGGCGGGGTCGACCTGCTGGGCGGTGCCCGTCTTACCACTGATCTGGTACCCGTCGACGGCGGCCTGCACCCCGGTACCGCGCTGGTTTCCCGTGTCGTTCTGGGTGACGGACCGGAACATGTCGCGGACGGTGGCCGCGGTCTGCGGGCTGACGACCGTCACCTCCTCGGGCGCCTCGGTCTCCGTCCGGTTGCCGGACGCGTCGACCGTCGCCTTGACGATGCGCGGCGGGATCCGGACACCGTCGTTGGCGATCGCCTGGTACATGCCGGTCATCTGCAGCAGAGTCATCGACAGGCCCTGCCCGATCGGCAGGTTCGCGAACGTGCCCCCCGACCACTGGTCCCGGCTGGGGACGTTGCCGGCGCTCTCACCGGGAAGCCCGACGTCGGTACGCTGGCCCAGACCGAACCTGGACAGCATGTCCGCGTAACGGTCCTCGCCCACGCGCTGGGCGAGCATCAGGGTGCCCACGTTCGAGGACTTACCGAACACCCCCGTGGCCGTGTACGGCGCGACCCCGTGATCCCACGCGTCCTTCACCGACACCCCCGACATCTGAATGCTGCCGGGAACCTCGAGAACCTCGTCGGGTGTGGTCAGCCCGTACTCGATCGCGGCCGCCGCGGTGACGATCTTGTTGACGGAACCCGGCTCGAACGGCGTGCTCACCGGCAGGTTGCCCATCTCCACCGTTCGCGGGTTGTTGCCCACCCCGATCGCCGGATTGAACGTGCTGTCGTTCGACATCGCGAGCACCTCACCGGTGTGCGAGTCGAGCACGACCGCCGACGCGTCCTTCGCGCCGGACTTGTCCTTGGCCATCTGCACCTGCTGCTGGACGTAATACTGCAGGTCGGAGTCGATGGCGAGTTCGACGCTGGATCCGTCGACCGCCGGTTGCTTGTCGCGCCAGCTGCCGGGAATCACCGCGCCGTCGGAACCGCGGTCGTACGTCTGGGAGCCGTCGGTCCCGGCGAGGGTGGAGTCGAGCGAGTCCTCGAGGCCGAGCAGTCCGTGGCCGTCCCAGCCGGTGGCGCCGACGAGGTTGGCGGCAAGCGACCCGCCCGGGTACTCGCGGATGTCCTGGCGTTCGAGGCCGACCTCCGGGAACTTGTCGCTGATCTGCGCGGCGATGTTCGGGTCGACGCTGCGCGCCAGATAGACGAACGTCTCGTCGCCGTGCAGTTTCTCCTTCAGATCCTTCTCCGGTGCGGCGTCGCCGAGCCGGTCGTGGATCTCCTTCGCGATCGCGTCGAGTCGGGAATCGACGTCGGGGGCGGTATCGCTCTTGCCCTTCGCCTCCTCGAGTTCCTTCCGCACCCGCGCGGGCTGAAACGTCAGCGCCTTCGCTTCCATGGTGAAGGCGATGGGATTGGAGTTGCGGTCGGTGATCGACCCGCGCAGCGCCGGATCCACCTCGGTGGTCGTGCGCTGGTTCGCCGCCTCCGCGGACAGCTGCGGTGCGTCGATGACCTGGATCCACAGAAGCTGCACGGCGGCGAGGCCGAGCGCCAAGAACATCAGACCGCGACCGATCTTTTGCCTGAACGGAAAAGACGCGGTCCCGGCGCCCGTGGGGCGCCGGGGACGATTTCTCGGTGCGCTTCGACTCACCGGCGACCACCGGAGGGTGGAGCAGTCGTCGGTGCGGCGGCCGAAGGGATCACGGGAACCAATTGTTCACCCTGTGCCTGGATCTCTGCGCCATTGCCGGGCTGCGGCGTGGCGCGGGGAGACTGCGTGGTACTCCCCCGGTTCGGGGCGGTAGCCACGGAGTTGCCACGCGGGGTGTTCGGGGCGGCCGCGTCGAGCGGAGGCACGGGTGCACCCGATGCCGGAGCCGGCTTTCCGACGACCTCGACGCTGCCGTCGGGGTGGACGACGAGCCGAGCCGGGTCGTTCGCGGGGACCATGCCGAGCTTGGCCGCTTCCTCCGCCAGTTTCGGGGCGGAGTTGGCGGTCTCGACGTCACGCTGGAGCGCTGCCTTTTCCTCTTCGAGCGACTGGTTGTGCGCGCGGGCGGCGCTCAGCTGGTACGAGTCCTCCGCGGACCGGGTCGTGAGGAGCAGTGTGACGGCCAGGCCCGTCGCGAGCAGAACGAGGATCGTCGCCACGAACGGGATGCGGGCGGTGAGAGTGCCGGTGCGGTTCTTGCCGGAGACGGCGATCGCGGATCCGTTGTGCACGGCCGCGCGCTGGGTGCGCTTCTTGTACGCCCGCTCAGCCGCGCCCGACCGGTTGTCCGCCCGCGCGGGCCGCATCTCGGTGGAACTCACCTGAACCGTCATGCCGCCGACCTCCTGGCAATTCTTTCTGCAGCGCGCAAACGCACCGGGGCTGATCGTGGGTTCTCTTCGATTTCCTGCTCGGACGCGCGCTCCGCCCCTCGTGTGAGGATCCGGAATTCCGGTCCCATCCCGGGCAGTTCGACAGGAAGCCCCTCCGGGCTCTTCGACTTCGACCTGGGAGTGATCTCCTGCTTGACGACCCGGTCTTCCAGGGATTGGTACGACATGAACACGACGCGTCCCCCGACGGTCAACGCGTCGAGTGCAGCCGGTACCGCGGCGCGCAGTGAATCGAGCTCGCCGTTGACCTCCACTCGAAGGGCCTGGAACGTCCGCTTCGCGGGATGTCCCCCGGTACGGCGGGTAGCCGCAGGAATGGTGCGGTACAACAATTCGACCAGTGCTGCGCTGGTTGTGAACGGCTCCTTCGCGCGTTGCCGGACCACCTCCGACGCGATCTTGCCCGCGAAGCGCTCCTCGCCGTACGTGCTGAGGATGCGAGCGAGATCTCCGTGGCTGTACGTGTTGAGGACTTCGGCCGCGGTGATGCCGGTGGTCGGGTCCATCCGCATGTCCAGGGGCGCGTCGATCGAGTACGCGAACCCCCGATCCGATTCGTCGAGCTGCATCGAAGAGACACCCAGATCGAAGAGGATGCCGTGCACCGACTCCTGCGGGTTGAGACCCGCCTGGGTGAGCGCATCCTCGATGCCGTCATAGCGGGTGTGCACGAACGTGATTCGGTCCGCGAACGGGGCGAGCCGGCCACCCGCGATCTCCAGTGCGTGCGGATCACGGTCGAGGGCGACGAGCCTCAGCTGGGGGTAGGTCCGCAGGAAGTGCTCGGAATGCCCGCCGAGCCCGAGGGTCGCGTCGATCATGACGGCGCCCCCGCCCTGCGGGTCGTTCACGGTGAGGGCAGGGCCCAGCAGTTCGTCTGCGCGGTGAAGCAGTACCGGGATGTGACCGAAACCATCGGCGGGCGAGGAATCTTCCCCCTCGTGATCCACCATGATCCCTCCGGCTCCTGCTCTGTGGTGCGGGTGAACGTGCCCGGTGCCGGGGTTCACTGCTCGAACTTCTCGTGTCGGCCAGTTGCCGTGGCGAATGCTTCGAGGTCCCTGCCCGAAATGAAAACCTGGCGCTGGGGAAGTGCGTCAGGGTTCCGTCGGACAGAGGCCTCGCGGCATTCGCGGGGACGTGTTCACGCTCAGACGATTTCGCCGAGCGCGACTCCTGTTGCCTGCGAGTAGTTCTCCTCGTTCGCCTCGACATAGGTCTGCCATGCTTGCGCATCCCAGATTTCGAGGAAGTCGACCGAACCGATCACTACGCAGTCCTTGGAGAGACCCGCGTAACGACGGTGATCTGCCGAGAGGGTGATGCGCCCCTGGGCATCTGCGTGCTGCTCGTCGGTACCTGCCGCCAGTCCGCGAACGAAGGCTCGCGCCTCCGGATCGCTTCTCGACGCGGCCGCGGCCTTGCGTGCGAGAGCGGTGAATTCTTCCCGGGGATATACCGCGAGGCTGTGATCCTGACCCTTGGTGACCATCAACCCTCCCGCCAGCGCGTCCCGGAACTTTGCGGGCAACGTGAGCCGCCCCTTGTCGTCGAGCTTCGGCGTGTAGGTACCGAGAAACACTCGACACCTCCCACCGCGTTCGTATCGAACGCCGCATGCCCGGGCGGTTCACCTTCGCTCCCCGCTGCGCACCACAGTACCCCACTTTCCCCCACCCACAAGGTAGATAACGGCGTGTTGCCACCCAATTTGCCCAATACTTGCTGGTCAACGCGAATTGGAGTTGGTGGGGGAAAATTCCCGACGTGATCACCGACACGGGCACCGTCGATCGCGCTCCGAAACACAGCGGCGCGACGCATCCGAAAGGCCCAGGTGAGAGCGCGTAGAGAGGGTGCGTTACCCCTGCTCCACGGCTCGTCGCGGGCCGGAGGGGGGAAAGTGGGGAAACGGGGTGGGTGAGGGTGGGGATTCGTGGGCGGGAGCGTTCACTGGCCCCACCTGCCGGGCACAACCGGGGCGAATGGGCGCCGGGTGACCGGGTGCCGGCCCCGGAGACAGCAGTGGCGGCGTGGCATCACATGCCACGCCGCCACTGAACTGCTGAGCGGGTTGTACTACTCCTGCTCGAACCTCTTCTTGAAGCGGTCTTCCATTCGCGACGAGAATCCGCCACTCTTGCGCCCGCTTCGGGGCTTACCGCGTTCGGCACGGCCGGTCTCACCTTGCGTGGTCGAGCCACCACGTGAGGACTGTCCGGACTTGCTCTTTCCTCCACCCCACAGGAGGAGGACTCCGGCACCGAACATGACGATGAAGCCGATCAGGCTGATGACGGGAAACCCGCCCGGCTTGATCGGTAGGGCGACGCCGGCGACGAGCAGGACCAGGCCCAGAACGAACAGGGCCACCGCCTGCAATCGACGACGACTCGATGCCGCACGCATGCGACCGCCTCGCACAGTGGAGGCGAACTTGGGATCCTCGGCGTAGAGAGCGCTCTCGATCTGGTCGAGCATGCGCTGCTCGTGCTCGGAGAGTGGCACGGTACCTCCCCCGGCACTGGAGTGTTGGCCACCGCCTCACGGTGCGAGACGGTGGGTAACCGACTTTGGCGGCTACCTAGATTTAATAATACGAGCAGTTCGATCCCCGTACCACCTACTCCACGTACGAGTTCCCCACCAACCTTACGGACTCCCGCACCGAACGACGTTCGGGGCACCGCAATGTCGCGGACGCCTCACCGTTTTCCCGCTGTTTCGGGTCTCCGGCCGTCTACGAGGCCCGCAGATCGAGACCTGCGCCACGTCCGATGTGATCTTCGACGGCCTGGAGAAAGCGCCCGACCTCGACGAAGAACTCATCGGCCTCGAGATCGGTGAGGGTTCTCGACATTCCTGCCTCGATGGCGGCGCGGGTGGGCGAGTGACCGGCGAAGTAGTCGGCCCAGTTCGCGAATTCCGGCGCCGCGCCGGCCATGAGTACCCAGGCGTTACGTGTTCGTGTCCTTTTGCTCCCCGCCGGCCCCTCCGCGGCGGCCAGCACCGCGCCCGCGCCGCGCAACGCGGCCAGATACGCACTGTGGAATCGATCCGCCGGGCCGCCGGCCCCCACCGATTGGGCGAGGAGCGCGTCGGCGCGATCGAGCAGCGCCGAGCCCCGCCTGGCGCCAGGGTTGCGGACGTCACCCTTTCGGCGCGAGTTCCCAGAGGTCGGTCCCGTGACCGGGTTCGTCAGCACTTCGAACACCTCCAAAACCCCGGTGCAACCACCCCGCCGGGCGTAGTCAGGTCGTGAGTTCGGGGTCCGGCGATGCTCGCTTCCCTCGAGCATCGCCGGATCCCCGCCATCGAACATCTGTTCGACCTATTCAATATAGCTGGACCCACCGACACGTCGTCAAGAGAAAGGTGAGACCGGTCGAACCGAACGCTGACCAGACTCCGCTCGTGGTCGAACTCTCGGCCGCCGAGTTCCGCGACCGCCTGCACGAGGCGCTGTCGATCTACGTCGCCGCCATGGGCTATCCCCACGGCACCGAATATCACCGGGCGCCGATGTGGAACGAGCACCTCCAGCGGTCGGGGTGGCGTGGCGTCGGCGCGCTCGTCCCGGCCGGGGACGGATCCACCGACGACGCGGCCGCCCGCCTCGTCGCCATCGCCTACGGATACCGCGGGGCCCCCGAGCAGTGGTGGCACCAGCAGGTCCGTTCCGGCCTGCGCCACACGGGGTGGACCCGCGACCAGATCGACGTGATCCTCGGCAACTATTTCGAACTCACCGAACTCCACGTCCACCCCGACGCCCAGGGACACCGGCTCGGCGAGACCCTGCTCCTGCGCCTCCTCGAACGCAGGCCCGAACGCGGGGTGCTGCTCTCCACCCCGGAAGTGGCGGACGAGGACAACCGCGCGTGGCGGCTGTACCGCCGCCTCGGCTTCCGGGACGTCCTGCGCCACTTTCGATTCGCCGGCGACAACCGTCCGTTCGCGGTGCTGGGACGCGAGCTTCCCCTGTGATCGACGCGGTGGTCGTCGGGTCGGGACACAACGCCCTGGTGTCGGCGTGTTACCTCGCGCGGTCCGGGTGGTCGGTCGAGGTGATCGAACGCGACACCGTGCTCGGCGGCGCCGTGTCCACGGTGGAACGCTTCCCCGGGTACAAGGTCGACCGCGGGTCGTCCGCGCACATCATGGTCCGGCACACGGGGATCGTCGAGGAACTCGACCTCGGCGCGCACGGCCTCCGGTACCTCGACTGCGATCCGTGGGCGTTCGCGCCCGCCCCCGCGGGGACGGACCGGCCCGGGATCGTGTTCCGCCGCAGCCTCGAGGCGACGTGCCGGTCCATCGAGGAGTCCTGCGGGGCCGCGGACGCCGACGCGTATCGCCGGTTCGTGGATGTGTGGGGTCCGCGCAGCGCCCGCGTCATGCGCGCGTTCTCGAATCCGCCGACCGCGCCCGCGCTGCTCTCGTCTTTCTGGGGGCTCGACACGGGCGGCGGCGGCAGCGACCTCTCCCGGCAGTTCCTCGGTTCCGGCGACGCACTGCTCGACGAGTATTTCGACGACGAACGGCTCAAGGCGGCGCTCGCGTGGTTCGGCGCCCAGTCCGGTCCGCCGATGTCGGAGCCGGGGACGGCGCCGATGGTCGGGTTCGCGGCCCTGATGCACACCATTCCGCCCGGCCGCGCCGTCGGCGGCAGCGGTGCCCTGACCGCGGCGCTCGCCTCACGGCTGCGGTCGGACGCCGGGACGGTCACGCTCGGCGAGTCGGTGGTCTCGCTGCGCCGCGACGGCGGCACCTGGACGACTCGGACGTCGTCCGGCCGCGAGATCCGCTCCCGCGTGGTGGTCGCGGGCTGCCACGTGCTGACCACCCTCGGCCTGCTCGAACGCGGTGGGTACGACCCGCCGACCCTCGCCCGGTGGCGTCGCCGGATCCGCGTCGGCCCGGGCATCGGGATGGTGGTGCGGCTGGCGACCGACGCCCTCCCCGCCTATCCGAGTGCGCCCGACGGCACCGTCACCGACGGGCTCCAGCTGCTGGTCTCGGATCGCGCGCAGCTGCGGCTCGCGCACGGTGCGGCGCTCGCCGGGGAGCTCCCGCCGCGGCCCGCGGTGCTGGGGATGAGCTTCAGCGGACTCGACCCCACCATCGCGCCTGCGGGCAGGCACCAGGTGACCCTGTGGTCGCAGTGGCAGCCGTACCGGCTGACCGGCGGCAGGCGGTGGAGCGACCTCGCCGCGCCGGAGGCCGATCGGATCGTGGCGGAGATGGACGCGCTGGCACCCGGTTTCGGCGAGTCCGTCCTCGACCGGCACGTGCAGTCGCCGCAGGACCTCGAAGACGAGATGGGGTTGCTCGGCGGCAACGTCATGCACGTGGAGATGTCGCTGGACCAGATGATGATGTGGCGTCCCCTCCCCGAGTTGTCGGGGCACCGGGTTCCGGGAGCCGACCGCCTGTACCTGACGGGGGCCTCGACCCATCCGGGTGGCGGGGTGTCCGGTGCGAGCGGCCGGAGCGCCGCCCGGATCGCGCTCCGCGACGACCGAAAGGGTCTGGCCCGCGTGTGGCGCCGGCGATGACCTCCCGCGTTCCCGTCGTTCTCGCGGGGGCGGCGATCGCGGCGCAGATCCTCTACCCGCTGGTGCACGGCGGGGTCCGCGACGTCGTCACCGTGTTCGTGGTCGTCCTGCTCGCCGCCGCCTCGATCACCCACGCGGCCGTGACCCGGGGCGGACGCTGGGCGGTGGGACTAGTGGTCGTGACGGCCGGGCTGGGTCTGGTCTCCGAGGTCGCCGGGACCGCGACCGGCTTCCCCTACGGCTGCTACGACTACAGCGTCGACCGGCTCGGTCCCGCGCTCGCCGGGGTTCCCCTGGTGGTGCCGTTCGCCTGGACCGCCGGTTTCTACCCGGTGTGGTGTGTGGCGTCGGCGCTCGCCCGCGGCCCGCACGGGCGGGCGGTCCGGGTCGTGCTGACGACCGTCGGCGTCGTCGGCTGGGATCTGTATCTGGACCCGCAGATGGTCGCGGACGGCCAGTGGCGCTGGTGCGTCACCGACGCCGGCCTGCCCGGTGTCGACCACATTCCGCTGACGAACTACGCGGGGTGGTTCGTCGTCGCGACCGTGATGGCGGTCGCGGTCGACCGGATCGACCGCCGCTTCGGCACGGGAACCCGGCACCGCGACGGCGTCCCGATCGGGTTGTTCCTGTGGACGTGGCTGGGCTCGGCGCTGGCCCACTCCGTCTTCCTGGACGCCCCCGAGTTGCGGTATTCCGCGGTCTACGGGTGGTGCGCGATGGGAATCCTGGGAGTTCCCCTGCTCGTCACGCTGCTGCGGCCGGGCGTCCGACGGCCCGGAGCCCGCGACACGCACCCTCACGCCTGACACCGAACCGGTCCCCTGGCACGATACGACTGTGCAGCTGCCTTCGGTTCCGACCTCGACCCGCTCGCGCAGGGCCGCGTCCCTCGCCGTCCTCGGACTTCTCCTCGTGCCGTTCCTCGCGGGATGCCTGCGGGTTCAGGTGTCGATGGGTGTGTCCGCCGACGACCGGGTCTCCGGCCAGATCGTGGCCGCCGCCGTGCCGGCGAACGATCAGGACAAGGGCCCCCAGCTCACTCCCCCGGGCTCGCTGTCGGACAAGGTGCGCATCCAGGAGTACAAGAAGGACGGCTACGTGGGCAGCCAGGCGTTCTTCAGCGACCTCACGTTCGGCGACGTGGCGCAGCTCGGCACCATGTCGGAGCAGGCCACGGGAAGTTTCCAGATCTCGCTCCAGCGGACCGGCGACCTCGTGACTCTCGACGGGAAGGCCGATCTCAGTTCGGTCCCCGCCCAGGGCACCGACGTGCAGTTCACGATCGCGTTCCCGGCCCGCGTCGCCACCACCAACGGCACCCGTGAGGGCGATTCGATCGTGTCGTGGAAGTTGCCCGCCGGCGACACCTCGACGATCCGGGCCGAGGTGCGTTATTCGGATCCCAGCACCCGCAGTTTCGCGGGCTGGGCCGGCATCATGGCCGGTGTGACGCTGGGGGTCGCCGTCATCGTCGGTGCGCTGGCGTGGCTGGCCCGGAACAGGGAACCGGTGCTCGGCGGCCGACGCGCACGGGACCACTCGGAGGTGTGACCGCTGCGCCGATCGAGCGGGTGGTCCGGTTCGGCGCCCTGGTCTCGGTTTTCGGTCTCGCCGTCTCCGTCGCCAACCTGCGCTCCGCACCGCGGCTCCCCGCTCCGGCCCGCCGGGTCACCGAACCCGTCACGGTCTGCATCCCTGCCCGGGACGAGCGTGACCGGTTGCCGGGTCTGATCCGCGACCTGCGGGAACAGCGCGGGGTCGACGATCTCCGGGTGTTCGTCTACGACGACGCCTCCACCGACGGGACGGCCGAGGCCGCGGACGTCGCGGCCGGCGGCGACCCCCGCTTCTTCGTGCTGAGGGGAACCGCCGAACCGCCGCCGGGGTGGGTGGGTAAACCCGCGGCCTGCCACCGGGTGAGCGAGCACGCCTTCTCGCAGGGCCGGGCAGGCAGCGGGGTCCTCGTGTTCCTCGACGCCGACGTGCGGTTGCGCCCGGATGCGCTGAACGCCGCCTGCACCGCCCTACGCGAGTCCGATGCGGCCCTGGTCTGCGCGTGGCCGTTCCAGCAGGCGGGATCGACAGGCGAGTCCCTGGTGCAGCCGCTGCTCGGATGGTCGTGGGCGGCGACGCTGCCCGTCCGCGTGGCCAACCGGTCGCGGCGCCCGTCCACCGCCGTGGCCTGCGGGCAGTTCATGGTCTTCGACGCCGCCGCATATCGCGACGTCGGGGGTCACCGGGCCGTCGCGGACAGCGTGACCGAGGATCTCGACATCGCGCGCCTGCTCCGCCGGTGCGGACAGACGACCACACTGGTCGTGGCCGGCCGGTCGGCGTCGTGCCGGATGTACGAGGACGCCGAAGCGCTGCGCCGTGGCTACGACCGCTGGCTGTGGACGGCGTTCGGCTCCCGCCTCGGCGCCGCCGCGGTCCTCGGGGTCGCGACGGCGGCGTACCTGGTGCCGCCGGCGGCCCTCGCGGCCGGACGGGGCGCCGTCTGCCGGTGGGGCGCGGTGGGGTATCTCGCGGCCGCGACGTCCCGGCTGTGCGCCCGGGCCCTCGAACGCGGCGATCGCCTCATTGCCGCGGACGTGGCAGGCGCGCTCGCACACCCGCTGTCCGTGGCCGCTGTGATGGCACTGACGGTGTCGTCACACCGCAGTCATCGACGCGGGCGGACCCGGTGGAAGGGCCGGACGCTCAGCTGACCGGCGCCGGGGTGACCGGGGCCGGATCCGCCACACCCGAACCGACCTTGTCACCGAGCCGGGCGAGCACCTCGCTGGTGGCGCGCGCGAAGTTGAGAGTGATGAAGTGCAGACCGGGCGCACCCTCCGCGATGAGACGCTCGCTCATCTCGGTGGCGAGGTCGATGCCGATCTCGCGTACGGCGGCGCGGTTCTCCTCCGGACCGTCGCCTGCGGCCGTGGCCAGCCGCTTCTCGAGGTGCGCCGGGAGACGCGACCCCGACAGTTCGAGCATGCGGCGGACCGACCCCAGCGACGTGATCGGCATGATCTCGGGGATGATCGGCTTCGCGCCCTGCTCGGGGTCGTACGCGGACACCCGGTCGCGCAGCCGCAGGTAGTCGTCGACGTCGAAGAACATCTGGGTGATCGAGTACTCGGCGCCTGCCCGCAGCTTCGACACCAGGTACCGGGTGTCGTGCGCGAGATCCGGCGCGCGGTAGTGGCCTTCCGGGAACGACGCCACGCCGACGTGGAAGTCGCCGAGGTCGCGGACGAGCCGGACGAGTTCCTCGGCGTACTCGACGCCCTGGGGGTGCTTCTCCCACTCGCCCAGCGGGTCACCGGGCGGGTCGCCACGCAGGACCAGGATGTTGCTGATTCCGCGGTCGGCGTAGGCGCCGACCATCGACCGCAGTTCGTCGACGCTGTGGGACACGGCGGTGAGGTGCGCGACCGGCAGGAGCGTGGTCTCCTCGGCGAGTTGGCCGGTGACGCGGACCGTGCGGTCGCGCGTCGACCCGCCCGCACCGTACGTCATGGAGACGAAGGCCGGACCCATCCGCTCGAACTCGCGGACGGCACGCCACAGACGGGCCTCGGCGGCCTCGTCCCGCGGCGGCGAGAACTCGACGGAAAAGGGCACCCGACCGTCGCCGGACGACCGGATCCGGTCGACGATGGACGGGGTGCGGGTCACCCAGCCTTCGCTGGCCCGCCCCCTGACGGAATCGAATGTCACCCGTCCAGCATAGGTAGTGCGCGGCGGAATGCACCCACTGCGTCTCCGCAGGCACCCGGGATCCGGGCAACGGCCGCCCGGACAAGCGCCCACTATGGTGGTGTCGACGCCTGCTGCCGGTCTCGGCGCACATGCGAAATTTCGATCCTGGAGGCAACACTGTCCGTTGGAACGCGCCCCTCCGCCCTCGCGGCCGAGGTCGAGAATGCGCTGCGCGACTTCTTCACCAGCCGGCAGGACCTGGTCGACGCCGTCGGCGGCGGCTACCGCGAGGCCGTGACGACGCTCGAGGACTTCGTTCTGCGCGGAGGCAAGCGGGTCCGGCCCGCCTTCGCGTGGACCGGCTGGCTGGGCGCGGGCGGCGACGCCGGGGGCCCCGAGGCCGGGCCCGTGCTCCGCGCCTGTTCCGCGCTGGAACTGGTGCAGGCCTGCGCCCTCGTCCACGACGACATCATCGACGCGTCCACGACGCGCCGCGGGTTTCCCACCGTCCACGTCGAGTTCGCGGAACAGCACCGCACCGGGGGGTGGAGTGGTGATTCCGCTCACTTCGGCGAGGGCGTCGCGATTCTCCTCGGTGATCTCGCGCTGGCCTGGGCCGACGACATGATCCGCGAATCGGGCATCACTCCGGACGCGTCGGCCCGCATCTCCCCCGTGTGGTCGGCGATGCGCACCGAGGTGCTCGGCGGGCAGTTCCTCGACATCAGCAACGAGGCCCGGGCCGACGAGTCGATCGACGCCGCCATGAAGGTCAACCGGTACAAGACCGCGGCGTACACCATCGAGCGGCCGCTGCACCTCGGCGCGGCACTCGCAGGCGCCGCCGACACGCTGGTCTCGGCGTACCGCCGATTCGGCACCGACATCGGTATCGCCTTCCAGCTCCGCGACGACCTGCTGGGCGTGTTCGGGGATCCGGCCGTGACCGGCAAACCGTCGGGCGACGACCTGCGGGCGGGCAAGCGCACCGTCCTGTTCGCGATGTCGCTGCAGCGCGCCGACGCGGACGACCCCGCGGCGGCCGCCCTGCTCCGCGAGGGCATCGGCACCGATCTGTCCGATTCGGACGTGGACACACTCCGGAACACGATCACGTCGCTCGGCGCGGTCGCGGACGTGGAGAAGCAGATCGAGGATCTCGTCGCGAACGCGCTGTCCACGCTGGAGACGAGCACCGTCACCACCGCGGCGAAGCAGCAGCTCACCGAGATGGCCGTCGCCGCGACGCGCCGCGACTACTGAGGTCCGCCGTGGCTCGCGCGCTACGGACGGTTCCCGGCCGCACCGATCACGTCGTGGTCGTCGGTGCCGGCCTCGCCGGCCTCTCGGCCGCCCTGCACCTCACCGGGTCGGGCCGCCGCGTCACCGTCCTCGAGCGGGAGTCGTCACCGGGCGGCCGGGTCGGCACCTACCGCGGTCCCGGCTACGACATCGACAACGGCGCCACCGTCCTCACGATGCCCGGACTGGTCGGTGAGGCCCTCGCCGCCGTCGGCGCGGATTTCACGTCGACCCGGCCGGCTCTGGTCCTCGAACGGCTGTCCCCGGCGTACCACGCGCGATTCGCGGACGGTTCCTCGCTCGACGTCCACTCCGATCCCGACGCGATGGTCGCGGAGGTCAGCCGGGTGTGCGGGCCGGAGGAATCAGCTCGGTACCTGCGGCTGCGGCGCTGGCTCGGCCGGATCTTCGACGCCGAGTACCACCGCTTCATGGACGCGAACTTCGATTCGCCGCTGGATCTCGTCTCCTCCCGTGAGGCCGCGCGGGATCTGCTGAGGCTCACCGCGCTGGGTGGGTTCGGCCGGCTCGGCGCCCGGGTCGATCGGACCATCACCGATCCGCGACTGCGCCGGATCTTCACGTTCCAGGCGCTGTACGCCGGCGTCGCCCCCGCCGACGCCCTCGCGGTGTACGGCGCGATCGCCCACATGGACACCTCGCTCGGCGTCTACTTCCCTCGGGGCGGGATGCGTTCGATCGCGCTCGCCCTCGCCGACGCCCTCACCACCGCGGGTGGCGAGATCCGGTTCGGCACCGAGGTCGCGTCGCTCGAGCGAGCCGGTGAGCGGGTGGGCGCCGTCGTCACGGCTGTGGGCGACCGCATCGACTGCGACGCGCTGGTGCTCACCCCCGACACGGCCGTCGTCGACGCACTGCTGGGCCCGGTGACCCGCCGCACCCCCCGCCTGGTGCGGGTGTCGCCGTCCGCGGTGGTCCTGCACGGGACCGTCCCCACCGCGGTCGCATCGCGGTGGGCCACCCAGCGGCACCACACCATCGACTTCGGTCACGCGTGGAAGCGGACGTTCGCGGAGATCACCGCACGCCGGGGCCGCGGACGACTGATGACGGACCCGTCGCTGCTGATCACCCGGCCCGCCGTGTCGGATCCGGGCCTCGTCCTCGACCGCGCGGGCACCGCCTCGGAACCGCTGTCGGTACTGGCTCCGTGCCCGAACCTGCACAGCGCGCCGCTGGAGTGGTCGTCGCTGACCGGCCCGTACGTGAACGAACTGCTGCGCGAACTCGAGAAGCGCGGGTACAGCGGGATCGCAGAGCATTTCACCATCGACCACGTCGACACCCCCCTCACCTGGCTCGGGAAGGGCATGGCGGCGGGCAGTCCCTTCGCCGCGGCGCACGTGTTCCGGCAGACGGGACCGTTCCGGCGCCCCAACCTGGTCGGGGGCGTCGACAACGTCGTTCTCGCCGGGTCCGGCACCGTCCCGGGTGTCGGCGTTCCGACCGTCCTGCTGTCGGGGAAGCTCGCGGCAGCGCGCATCACCGGGCCGGTAAGAGCACGAAGTGCGGAATTGCACTCGAAAGCACGAAGTGCGGGAAGATAGGGCGAGGCGTGGCGAGAACTGGTGCCGGCAGCAATTAAACTGGTTCCTCGACCATGCGACGCGCGCGACGACGAGCGCACCGACCGCAACCGAACTCACCTCGGGGGAGGAATCTGCACTCATGACGTCCTCTGCCCGGCAGGCGACCGTCGCCGCTGCGACGACCACGCCGCAGCGGTCGTGGCCCCAGACCACGGCCGACTTCCTCCGCAGCCCGGAGGGGCACGCCGCGCTCCTCGGTTTCGTGGGCGCCGTGATGATCACGTTCGGTGGTTTCGGTGCGGGCAGCGTCCGCCGCGAGGACCCGCTGCTCGAGGCGATGCACCTGTCGTGGCTCCGGTTCGGTCACGGGCAGATCCTGTCGACCGTCATCGTCTGGGTGGGTGTCGTCGCGATGATCACGGCGTGGGTGCGGCTGGGCCGCGCCACGCTCGGCGGCGATGTCACGCTCCGGCAGTTGCGGATGGTCGTGCCGGTGTGGACGGCGCCGCTGCTGCTGGCCGTGCCGATGTTCAGCCGGGACGCGTACTCCTACCTGGCGCAGGGCGCGCTGCTGCGAGACGGGTTCGACCCCTACGCCGTCGGCCCGGTGGTCAACCCCGGAATCCTTCTCGACAACGTCAGCAACGTGTGGACCACGACGACCGCGCCGTACGGACCGCTGTTCCTGCTGCTCAGTCAGGGCATCACCGCGATCACCGGCGACAACGTGATCGCCGGGACGATGCTGCTTCGCGTGACGATGCTGCCCGGGCTCGCGCTGATGGTCTGGGGCGTTCCGCACCTCGCGCGGCACCTCGGCGGTAATCCGGCCATCGCGCTGTGGCTCGCCGTGCTCAACCCCTTGGTCCTCGTCCACCTCATCGGCGGTGTCCACAACGAACTGCTGATGGTCGGCCTGATGATCGCCGGCATCGCGCTCGTCCTCGAACGCCGCCATCTGGCCGGCATCGCGCTCGTCGCGGTGGCGGTCGCGATCAAGGCGACCGCGGGCGCCGCGCTCCCCTTCATGGTGTGGATCTGGATGCTCCACGAGAAGGAGAAGGCCGAGGCGGAGGGGCGCACACCCGCGTCGCCGCTCGCGTCGTTCGCGAAGACCGCGGGCGCGGGATTCGCCGTGTTCGTGTTCGTCTTCGCCGCCGCCTCCGCCGTCGCCGGTGTCGGGCTCGGCTGGATGACGGCGCTGTCCGGTTCGAACAAGATCATCAACTGGTTGTCGCTGCCGACGATCCTCGCCCACTTCGTGACGGTCGGAACGTCGTGGTTCGCGGACCTGCGGCTGGGCGAGGTCCTCGCCGTCACCCGCCCGATCTGTGCGGTGGCCCTCGTCGCGATCGTGCTGGCGGCCTGGTGGCGGTACCGGAAGAGCGAGCGGGATGCGATCCTCGGGATCCTGATCGTCCTGGTCGCGATCGTGATCCTGTCGCCCGCCGCGCTGCCCTGGTACTACTCGTGGCCGATCGCCATCGCGGCCGGCTTCGCGTTGTCGACGCGGACCCTGATGATCATCGTCGGGTTGTCCACCTGGTTGATGCTGGTCTTCCAGCCGGACGGGTCGATCGGCCTCTACACGCTGGCGCACGTGGTGCTCGCGACGTTCGCCGCGGTCGTGGCGGCGGTGTCGCTGCGCACGGTCGACCCGCTGCGGCTACGCGCACCTCGGCCCGTCGACGAAGAGCGCACCTCCGACCTCGCAGGTGCTGCATCGTCGCCCGGCCTCGAGTGACCGGTCGATGACCGCGCTCGCCGACAGTTACCGGTACTGCAGCGCGGTGACGGCGGAGCACGGACGCACCTATCACCTGGCCACCCGCCTGCTTCCCGAGCGGCGGCGGGCCGCCGTGCACGCCCTCTACGGGTTCGCCCGCACGGTCGACGACCTGGTGGATGTCGATCCCGGCCGGACCGCCGGGGAGTGCGCCGCCCAACTCGACCGGATCGAAACCGTGTTGCAATTCGGCTTCACCGGCCCGAACGCCGTCGACGACACCGCGTGCTCGCCGCAGATGCGGCAGGTCCTTCCCGCGTTCCTCGACACCGTGGCGGGGTTCGCCATCCCCCACGACTACTTCTTCGCGTTCCTGAACTCCATGCGGATGGACGTGCCGGGCACCGCGGAACATCGGGCCGAATACGGCACCCTCACCGAACTCCGCACGTACATGTACGGGTCGGCCGTCGTGATCGGTTTGCAGATGCTGCCCGTCCTCGGCACCACCGGGCCCGGCGCCGAACCGCACGCCGCGGCCCTCGGGGAGGCGTTCCAGCTGACCAATTTCCTCCGCGACGTCGGCGAGGACCTCGATCGGGGCCGGGTCTATCTCCCGGCCGAGGAGCTGGCCGCGTTCGGGGTCGACACCGAACTTCTCGTGCACAGCCGCCGCTGCGGCGCGACCGATCCCCGGATCGTGCGGGCTCTCGCCCACCTGATCGCGGTCACCCGGTCGGTGTACCGGGACGCGGAACCGGGCATCGCGATGCTGGATCGACGCGTGCAACCCGGCATCCGGACGGCGTTCGTGCTGTACTCGCGCATTCTCGACGAGATCGAACGCAGCGGGTACCGGGTCCTGGACCGGCGCGCCACTGTTCCGCGCCGGAACCGGTGGGCGACGGCGCTGCCTCAGTTCGCCCGCCTCGCGGTGCCCGCCCGCGGCCGGGTGTGGTGACCGGCGGTCAGAATCCCATCGCCTGAGCGCGGCGGATCACTTCGCGGGCGAGGTCACCGTGCAGGGCCTGGACGGGTGTGCCCGGCAGGCTGTCGTCCTCACGGAACAGCCACAGCAGGATTTCCTCGTCCTTGAATCCGCCGTCGTGCAGCACCGCGATGAGTCCGGGCAGCCATTTGACGGTTTCACCGGTCTCGTCGAAGAAGAGTTCGGGGACGCCGAGGACGCCGTCGCGTCGCACGGCGATCAACTGCTGGTCCCGCAGAAGCTGCTGCACGCGGGTGACGGCCACACCGAGGTTCTTCGCAACGTCCACCAACTGGAGGAGCGAGACGGAAGGGTCCAGGACATCGTCACAGTAAGGGATGGCACTCACTCCCCTAACGTTATCTGGTCGCCTCCGGCGTGGCGCTACCGGTCGGTGTCGCTGGCTACGATTGAGAGGCGCGTGGCCGGGCTGCGCGCACTGACGGGGGAACGGACACTGTGCACGATGGAGGTCAACGTTTGATCGGCGAGCTGCTCGACCGGCGCTATCGGGTGGATGCCACGATCGCGCGTGGCGGCATGTCCACCGTCTACAGGGGGCTCGACACGCGTCTCGACCGTCCGGTGGCCATCAAGGTGATGGATCCGCAGTTCGCGGCCGATCCGGCGTTCGTCACCCGGTTCGAGTTCGAGGCCCGCTCGGTCGCGCGACTCAAGCACCCCTCGCTGGTCGCGGTGTACGACCAGGGACACGACCGCGATCACGCGTTCCTGGTGATGGAACTCGTCGACGGCGGAACGCTGCGCGAACTCCTGCGGGAACGCGGGCCGATGCCGCCGCACGCGGTGGCCGCCGTCGTGGGGCCGGTTCTGGACGCGCTCGCCGTCGCCCACCGGGCCGGTCTCGTGCACCGCGACGTCAAGCCCGAGAACATCCTGATCTCCGACGGTGGCGAGGTGAAGATCGCCGATTTCGGTCTCGTGCGGGCCGCCGCCGCGTCGAACACCACGTCGAACAGTGTGATTCTGGGCACGGCGGCGTATCTGTCGCCGGAACAGGTGACCTCGGGGATCGCGGACACCCGCAGCGACGTCTACTCCACCGGGGTCCTGCTGTTCGAACTCCTCACCGGGCGGACCCCGTTCACCGGGGACACGTCGTTGTCGGTGGCCTATCAGCGGATCAACCAGGACGTTCCGCGGCCGGGTTCGTACATCGCGGGTGTGCCGCCGGAGTTCGACGAACTCGTCGCGGAGGCCACGCACCGGGAGCCGTCGCACCGCTTCGCCAACGCCGAGCAGATGGGTTCGGCGTTGCGCGGCATCGCGGCGGCGCTCGATCTGCCCGCGTACCGGGTGCCCGCCCCGCGACGGTCGGCGCAGCACCTGAGCGCCGCGGCCGCCGCGAGCGCTCCTCCGCTGGGCGCGCCGCCGGGACCCGTCGCGCCGCCGACGGTGCACCTTCCGCCGGCAGCGCCGCTGTCGCCGCCCAGCCCGCTGCCTGCGCAGCCCGGCGTGCAGCACACGCGGGTCGTCACCGCCCAGACTCCGCGGCCGCCGACGGACGAACCGCCGTTCGCGGTTGACGACGAACCCGACGACGGCTACCACTACCCCGATTTCGCCGCCGAACGACAGCGGTCGCGCCGGACCACGATCGTGTGGCTGCTCGTGATCCTGATGCTTGCCCTGGCGGTGGGTTTCGGTGGCTGGTGGATGGGTTCGGGCCGGTTCACCGCGGTCCCGACCACCGACGGTCTCGATCGGGGTGCGGCGGTGACGGCGATCGAAGCGGCCGGTCTGTCCACGGAGATCCGAGGGCAGTATTCGGACACCGCCGCGCTCGACACGGTGCTGGGCACCGACCCGACGGGCGGTTCACGGATCTCCCGGGACGGCACGGTGGCCCTGCTCGTCTCCCTGGGCAGGCCGACGGTCCCGCCGCTGTCCGCGGGCGGCGAACGCGCGGCGATAGAGCAGGAACTGCGGAACCGCACGTTCACCCCGGTGGACGGCGGTCAGGCGTTCAGCGCGAAGGTCCCCATCGGTGCGGTGGCCGCACTCGACCCGGCACCCGGCACGGAACTCGCGACCGGTTCCACGGTCAAACTGATCGTCAGCAAAGGCGCACCGCCGGTGGACGTTCCCGACGTGAAGGGCATGTCGGAGGCCGAGGCACGCGCCTCGCTCGAGGCGGTCGGCATCGTCGTGCAGGACACCACGACCGACTTCGACCGGAACGTCGCCGCCGGAGACGCGATCGCCACCAGCCCGAAGGCGGGCACCACTGTCAATGCGGGCACCAGCGTGACGTTGAGTGTGTCGAACGCGGTGCGGGTGCCATCCATGCTGGGGCGGACCGTCGGATCCGCGCGCGACGAACTGAGCCGTCTCGGACTCGACGTGAAGGTGCGTCAGGTGACCGACACCGACCGATCACTGGTCATCGGCCAGAACCCGGGCAACGGCGATCTGGTGAAACCCGGGAGCACGGTCACCCTGGTCTCACTGCCCTGACCCCGCGGGAGCAGGGCAGTGAGGGTCTCTGATGCGGGCTGTCAGCCGCGCAGCATCTCCGCGACGAGGAACGCCAGTTCCAGCGACTGCTGAGTGTTGAGGCGAGGGTCGCACGCCGTCTCGTAGCGACCGGACAGGTCGAGGTCGGAGATGTCCTGCGCGCCGCCGAGGCACTCGGTGACATTCTCACCGGTGAGTTCGACGTGGATGCCGCCCGGGTAGGTGCCGAGACCGTTGTGGACCTCGAAGAATCCCTGCACCTCGTCGACGATGCGGTCGAAGTGGCGGGTCTTGTAGCCGGTGGACGCCTCGTGCGTGTTGCCGTGCATCGGGTCGCACTGCCAGATCACCTGGTGACCGGTGGCCTGCACCTTCTCGATGATGGGCGGCAGCAGGTCGCGGACCTTGTTGTTGCCCATGCGCGAGATCAGGGTGAGCCGGCCCGGCTTGTTGGTGGGGTCGAGGCGTTCGACGTATTCGACCGCCATCTCCGGGGTGGTGCTCGGACCGATCTTCAGGCCGATCGGGTTCGACACGAGTTCGGCGAACGCGATGTGCGCTCCGTCGAGCTGACGGGTGCGGTCGCCGATCCACAGGAAGTGGGCAGACAGGTCGTACAGCTTGGCGTGGTCGTCGTCGTTGTCGAGACGCAGCATCGCGCGCTCGTAGTCGAGGACGAGCGCCTCGTGGCTGGCGAAGATCTGCGCGTGGTGCAGGCTGGGATCGGTGACGCCGCAGGCGTTCATGAACTGCAGCCCGCGGTCGATCTCCGCGGCGAGGGCCTCGTACCGGGCCCCGGCCGGCGACGAGGACACGAATTCGCGGTTCCAGTCGTGCACCTTGTGCAGGTCGGCCATGCCCGCGCCGGTGAGCGCGCGGACCAGGTTCATCGCGGCGCTGGCGTTCGCGTACGCCCGCACGAGCCGCGACGGGTCGTGGGCGCGCACGGCCTCGTCCGCGACGAGGGAGTTGATCATGTCGCCGCGGTACGACTGCAGGCCCAGGGCGTCGACGTTCGACGACCGCGGCTTCGCGTACTGACCGGCGATGCGCGCGACCTTGACGACGGGCAGGCTCGCTCCGTACGTCAGGACGACGGCCATCTGCAGCAGCGTGCGGATGTTGCCCTTGATGTGCGGTTCGGTGTTGTCCGCGAACGTCTCGGCGCAGTCACCGCCCTGGAGCAGGAACGCCTCGCCGCGCGCGACCTGGGCCAGCTTCTCCTGCAGGGCCACGACCTCGCTGGCCACCGTGATCGGGGGCACGCTCTCGAGGACGGTCCGCATCGCAGCGGCCTGGCCTTCGGGCCACTGCGGCTGCTGGGCCGCAGGCTTGGCCAGCGCTGCATCGAGGCGCTCACGCATCTCGGTGGGCAGCGGCGGAAGTTCGGGCAAGCGGTCGATCGGCACGTCGACAGTCCAGTTCACCCATACAGGATATTCGTTCGACCTGACCGATGGCGAGTCAGGTCACCGGAGTGACCGCGCCGCCCGAACTGCCTCGAACTTCGCCAGGTTGTGCCGGGCGTCGGCGAGTGCGTCGTGAGCGTCGCCCGGTGCAGGTGGGAGCGCCGGGCTGCCGTGCTCCTCCCAGTACTGGCGGAGTTCGCGCGTGTACCGGGGCAGCGTCTGCGGAAGTTCCGTCATGTCGCCCCACAGCTGACAGAGGGCGACGTGGTCGTAGGCGGCCACCCACGCCCACAGTTCGGGGACGATGCCGGGCCGCGGAATCAGGAACGCATAGAGGTCGTCGCGAATGCGGGCGCGGCTCTTCCAGAGCGGCGACGACGGCTGCGGCAGCTTCGGCAACACGTTCCTGCGGACCCACTTGCCCGCGCGGTCGGGATCGAACTCGGTGGACACCGCGTAGAATTCACGTCCGTCCTCCGCGACCACCCCGATCGACACCAGGTCGATCGTGCGACCATCCTCGATGAACTCGCAGTCGTAGAAGTAACGCACGCCCGCAAACTATGCCTCACCCGTCGGCGTCATCCGGATCCACCCCTACCTCGTGAAGGAGGCCTCGGTGAGCGCACGCTCCGACGGTCGACAGTCCGCCGCCCCTGTCGCGGACCCGCTCGACCGGCCGCGGGTGCCCGTGCATCTCCGCGTCGGCGGGCTCGTGATCCGCGTCCTCGTGCTCGCCGGGCTCGCTGTCGGATTCTCCTACAACCTGCTCGGACTGCCCGGACTACGGGACTTCGGCTTCTACTACCGGCTCGATCTCGACGTCTACCGGCTGGGCGGTTCGGTGTTCCTGCACGGCCCGACGCTGTACGGGTCGATGCCGGCCACCCAGATGGGCAACTTCCTGCCGTTCACGTACCCGCCGCTGGCCGCGGTCGTGTTCAGTCCGCTGTCGACGGTGTCGCTGGCGACGGCCGGGACCGTCGTGACGGTTATGTCGCTGATCGCCCTGTTCGGCGTGCTCGTCGTCACGCTCGACTCGCTGGGCATCGCACCCCGCAGCACGCTGGTGTGGACGGCCCTCGGTGCGCTCGCGGTGGCGATGGCCCTCGAACCCGTGTCGTCGACCCTGGACTACGGGCAGATCAACATCCTGCTGATGCTGCTGGTCGCGGCGGACTGCCTGCCGAAGAAGACGCCGTGGCCCCGCGGCCTGCTGATCGGTCTCGCGGCGGCAGTGAAGCTGACACCGGCCGTGTTCATTCTGTATTTCCTGGTGCGCAAGGACTTTCGCTCCGCCGTCGTCACCGCGGTCAGCTTTCTTGCATTCAGTGCGGTGGGCGCGATCGCGACGTGGAACGATTCCGTCACCTACTGGACGCAGACGCTGTTCGATTCCGATCGGATCGGCACACCGGCGTATCCCGCGAACCAGAGCATCACCGGTGTTCTCGCCCGGCTCGGCCTGAGCGACGGGATGCGCACCCCGATCTGGTTGCTGCTCAGCGTCGTCGTTCTAGGACTGGTGATCGTCGCGATGGTGCGGGCGCTGCGGGCCGGCGAGACGGCGCTCGCGCTGGGACTCAACGCCGTCCTCGGACTGCTCGTCTCCCCCGTGTCCTGGTCGCATCACTGGGTGTGGGCGGTGCCGGTCGTCCTCGTGCTCGGCGTCCTCGCCTACTGGCGCAGGAGTGCCGCCCTCGCGGTCACGGCCGCCGTCGGCGTCGTCGTCGTGAAGCTCGCCGCGCACTGGAAGCTCGGGGTGGGACGCTGGAGCGGAACCCACTGGAATCTGTGGGATCAGTTCCTTGCGTCGTCCTACGTGTGGTGGGGGCTCGCCGTGGTGCTGGTCGCGATCTTCGCCTTCCGCACCCGCACCTCGCAGCCCGACGAGGACGATCGGTCGGAGAACTCCGACGATCTGACCGTCCCCGTCGGCTGAGAGGTCGCGGCGGTCAGCTCGCCCGGGTATCCGGCAGTCGCGTGACGGTGCTCGCATCGCTCTCCGGTGCCACGCCGGCCACCGGAGCCGGTGCGGAACCGTCCGCGGCGGGGGCCTTCTTCTTCAACGAGGCCGCGTAGATGTCGACGTATTCCTGACCCGACAGCTTCATCAGCTTGTACATGACCTCGTCGGTGACAGCCCGCTCGACGAAACGGTTGCCACCCATCCCCTCGAACCGCGAGAAGTCGATGGGTTCGCCGACGCGGATGGTGACCTTCGCGGGACGCCACACCCGGGAGCCGATCGGGTTGACCTTCTCCGTTCCGATCATCGCGACCGGGATGACCTTCACACCGGACTCGAGCGCCATGCGCGCCAGACCCGTCTTGCCCTTGTACAGGCGGCCGTCGGGCGACCGGGTGCCCTCCGGGTAGATGCCGAGCAGCTTGCCCTGCGAGAGGACCCGCAAGCCGGCGTTCAGTGCGTCCTGCGCGGCGTCGGCGCCCGTCCGGTCGATCGGCACCTGGCCGACCACCGAAAAGAACCAGCGCTGGAACGCACCCTTGAGTCCCGTCCCGGTGAAATACTCGCTCTTGGCGAGAAAAGTGATCCTCCGCGGCACACGCAACGGCAGGAAGAACGAATCCAGCACGGCCTGATGGTTACTCGCCAGAATGGCGCCGCCCTCCGCCGGAATGTTCTCCGTACCCTCCACGGTCGGTCTGCCCAACCCCCAGAGAACCGGCCCCAAAAACACGTACTTGAAGAGCCAGTACCACATGGCGTCCCTCCCGTTCACAACCCAAGCTTCGTTCGGCTCGACTCTACTTCGGGTGGGTGAGGGTCGCTACACACGGCGGGGAGGCCCGCACAACATCACACTCTGCGGGTTTACAGAGGTAGGCCGGGCGTCAACCCACCCGATCGGGCAGGACCGCCCGCGCGAGTTCGGCCGCCCCGATCATGCCCGCCGCCTCCCCCAGCTGGGTCGGCCGGATCCGGGCCAGCGGCCGGTGCCCGGCTCCCGTCGTCAGCGCCGCGTAGTGCTCGCGGGCCTCGTCGATGAACAGCGCAGAGGAACTCGCGACGCCGCCGGCGATCACGACGAGATCCGGGTCGTACACGTCACCGATGAGAGCCAGGCCGACCCCGAGCCACCGGGCGAAGTCCCGCATCGTCTCCAGCGCGAGCGGGTCGCCGTCCTGTGCGGCACCGGCGATCCGCCTGCCCGTCAGCACCCCGGGATCGACCGCCACTTCCCGCGCGAGGACGGTCGACGTCGCCGGATCCGCGGCGAGACGTTCGATCGCGGTGTCGACGAGGGCCGTCCCACTGCAGTACCGCTCCCAGCAGCCGTGCTTGCCGCACGCGCACGCGCGACCGTCGGGCACGACCTGGATGTGCCCGAGTTCGGGTGCGACGCCGTGGCTGCCGCGGTACAGCCGGCCGTCCGCGAGGAGCGCCGCCCCGATGCCCGTGCCGATCGCGAGCATCACCACGTTCCGGCCGCCCGCCGCCGCACCGAACCGGTGCTCGGCCCACGCGGCGGCGTTCACGTCGTGCTCGAGAATTACCGGCAGACCGAGGCGCTGCCCCAGGTCCCGGCCGACGGGCGCACCCACCCACGGCAGATGCGGCGCGAACCGCACCGTCGTGCGGTCGGGGGTGATGAACCCGGCGACCGCCAGCCCCACCGCGGCGACGTCGTGCCGCGCCGACAGTTCCCGCACCGCCCGGTCCAGGCCGTTCTCCAGCGCCGTCGCCGACGCCGGGGTCGGCGACTGGAGCGAGTCGAGCACCTCGCCGGCCGAGTCGACCACCGACGCACGGATGCTCGTTCCACCCACGTCGATGCCAATGGTCAGCGCCGAGCCGGGGTTGCGATCGCTGCCCGTGCCTGTGCTCATGAAGATGATTGTGCCCATGCCGGATCGCCGACGTGCACGAGTCCGCCGATCCCGCCTGGGGCAGGCGCCGTCAGCGCTTGAACGTGATGGTGATCGGTTCGAACGCCGTGCCGCCGTCGGGTTCGGGCGTTCCGCCGCCGTCGCCTGGACCCGGTTCCGGAGCACCGGGGCCCGAGGGATCGTGATCGGTGTGCTCATCGAGGATCTGCCGCAGCACGGCGAGCAGCACGGACGCCTGGCCGGCGAGCAGGGTCACCAGATCGTGCTGCTCGCCGCGGATCAGGGCCGCGAGCGCGCACACCGGGCACCACGTGCATCCCGACCACTGGCCGGTGCCGGGGGCCGCTCCCGCAGAGTCCGCCGCAGCGTGCGGCGCCGCCGCGCGCTGGAGGATCGGCTCGAGACGGTCCAGGGCGGTCTCGGCCAGCGCCCGCAACTCCGCCAGCAACTGCGCGTGGTCGTCGTTCATACCGGCCACACCTGCGGGTCGGGCGTGAAGCGCACGACCAGATCGCTTCCGTCGAGTTCTGCGCCCGCGACGACGCACCGGCGCAGGACCGAGGCGAGGCGCACCCGGCGGCGCACCCCTTCCGCTCCCACGACCAAGTCGTCCTCCACTCGACCCAACGTGAGGGTCGACGGGTTCACGAGCGGCAGATACATCCGCATCGTGTACACAGAATCCACACCGGCCCCCGATTCCAGCCCCACCCGCACCGCAGGCGGGTTCTTCCCCAACACCGCAACCGCGTCCGTGTCGTCGGCATACAACTCCCGGGCGATACCGCCGAGATCGGCCCACCCTACCGGCTCCGTCACCGACCGGGTGACCGAGAGGATCACCGTGGTGCCCGCGGAGGCGGTCAGCTCGGCGAGCACCCGCTGCTGCAGGGCACGCCGCCTGATCAACCATGCCACACCGGGATCATCGTGTCCTGCCGGCGAATCGAAGTGCGGCAGAAGGTTGTTCACCAGGATCGCATCGATGCGCAGACCGGACAGCGCGGCCACCGCGACAGTGCGCCGGGTCTCCGTCAGCACCACCCGCTCCGGCGTCGTCACCAGTCGCACAGTGGTTTTCGCGCGATTCGCGAGCAACTCCCGGACCTCGCCGACCGCGGCGACGACCTGTTCGATCAGCGACACCAGCATCACGAGGCGGGGGTCCGATCCCAGCAGCGCGGCGATGCGGCGGTGCTGTGGCCACACCCGTTCGAGGTACTCCAGTGTCATCGCGGGCGCGGCGAGCGTCCGCAGGCAGTCCGCGGTGGGCGGGCAGTCGACCACGACGGCGTCGTAGTCGCCCTCGGTGGCGAACCGGACGATCTCGCCCAGCCCGAGCACGTCCTGGACGCCGGGAAGCCCGGTCAGCTCCTCCGGTTCGAGCGCGGACAACTGGGCGCCGTGGTCGTGCGTGCCTGCGGCCGCGAGAACCGCTGCCAGGCTGCGGAATCTGTTCTCGAGCAACGTGAGGGTGTCGAGTTCGAGGACGTCGAGGGTGTCGGTCACGGACACGACGTCGCGGGCGGCGGCGATCCCGACCACGTCGGCGAGGGAATGCGCCTGGTCGAGCGAGACGAGGAGCGTCCGGTTCCCGGACTCGGCCGCCGCCTGTGCCGTCGCGGCCGCGAGCGTCGTCTTACCGACGCCCCCCTTCCCCACGAAGAACTGGACCCGCGCAGGTCCGGCACGGCCCTCGCTGCTCAGCCTTCCACCCGCTTCTTGAGTTCCTTGAGCGCGGTGTCGGTGATCGCCTTCTCCGCCTTGCGTTTGAACAGACCGATCATCGGAATGGTGAGGTCGACGGTGAGCTCGTACGTGACGGTGGTGCCGCCGTCCGGTTCGTCCTCGAGGACGTATGAACCGAATTGCGACTTCTGGATCTCACCGGACTCGAGTTCCCAGCTGACCGACTTGCCGTCGGGCGCCCAGTCGTAACGGAGGACGTACGTGTCCTTGACCATGCCGGCGTCGAGCACGAAACGCACGCGGTCGGCGCGGCCGTTCTTCCCGGGTTCCATGACCTCGACGGATTTCGCGGCCGCCACCCACGCGGGGTATGCGTCGAAGTCGGCGATCACATCCATCACCCGGGCGGGCGGCGCCTCGATACTGATCGACCTCTTGGTCCTCTCGGGCATGGAGTGAACGCTTCCTTTCGCCTGGCCGACCCGCTCTCGATCGCGGGGCCACGCCGTTACCGGTTCCGTATGTCTGTGTGGTGCCCGACTATCACACACGATTCCCGCACCCTGACACAATGCCGACCCCGCCGCGACGGCCGGATCGGGCTCAGGACGGCGGTTCTCCCGCTGCTCGACCGGCCTCGAGTTCCTTCTTCACCTCGAAAGACATCACCTTGCCCTCGACCCGCCTGCGGCGGTTGAGGGCGGCCATATCCGGGGCGGGCTCGCTGCGCGCCGGTTCGGCGTGAAGGAAGTAGTGCACGATCGCTCCGTCCAGCACCGGCTCGAGCCACACTTCCATCGTCCCGTCGAGTGGTCCGGCCACGGTCCAGCGGATGCCCTTCTCGGCGCGGTCCTCGCGCACGGCGAGGGTGAGATCGGGCCACCACCGGCGCCAGCGGGCAGGCTGCGCGATCGCCGCCGCGACCTGCTGCGGTGGGGCCGCGATGAACGTCTGGTCTGCGACCTGAATGCTGCTCACGGCGACAAGCTTCACATACGGCCGTGGCGGGGTTCCGCGGTGCCCGCGAGCAGGCCTCTGACCACCCGCGTTCGGCCAGAAGGCGGAGCCGGCTGGGGAAGGTCTAAAGTTGGGAACGCAATCCTACTCGTCAGTATTTTCAGTGTCGGAGGTTTTCGTGCCCGAGTTCAGCGCGCCACAGTCGTTCACGATCGCGGAGGACGCGTCCGCGGTCGACTCGGTGTTCGCCCATGCCGCGGCCGACCCGACGCTGGTCGTGTACAAGCGCAAGATCGACGGACGATGGACCGACGTCACGGCCGCCGAGTTCGCCGCGCAGGTCACCGCGGTCGCCAAGGGACTCATCGCCATCGGCGTCCAGCAGGGCGACCGGGTGGCCCTGATGTCGGCCACCCGGTACGAGTGGCCGCTGGTCGACTTCGCGATCTGGGCGGCAGGCGGCGTCACCGTCCCGATCTACGAGACATCCTCCGCCGAGCAGGTCCGCTGGATCCTCGAGGACTCCGCCGCGATCGACCTCGTCGTCGAGAACGCGGCGCACGCCGCCACGGTCAAGTCCGTGGCCGCCGACGCCACCGCGCTCCGCGGCGTCTACCGGATCGAGGCGTCGGAAAGTGACCGCGGCGTCGTCGAGGAACTGACCGAACGGGGCGCCGGCGTTCCCGACTCCGAGGTCCGGGCCCGCGTCGCCGCGCTGAAGTCCAGCGATCCGGCCACCCTCATCTACACGTCCGGCACCACCGGCAGGCCCAAGGGCTGCCAGCTCACCCACGCCAACCTCATCGCCGAGTCGAAGGGCATCCTCGCTTCCAGCCTCGGCACCCTCCTGAAGACGCCCGGCGTCAGCACCCTCATGTTCCTGCCGATGGCGCACGTCCTGGCGCGCGCCGTCAGCATCGCGTCGTTCGACGCCGGCGCCGCACTCGGACACACCAGCGACATCCCGAACCTCGTGCCCACGTTCGGCGAGTTCCGTCCCGATTTCATCCTGTCGGTGCCGCGGGTGTTCGAGAAGGTGTACAACAGCGCCCGCGCGAAGGCCCACGGCGAGGGCAAGGGCAAGATCTTCGACGCCGCCGCCGAGACGGCCATTGCGTGGAGCGAGGCCCAGGACAACGGCGACCCGGGGCTGGTCCTCAGGGCCAAGCACGCACTGTTCGACAAGCTGGTGTTCTCGAAGCTGCGGGCCGCGCTCGGCGGCAAGTGCCAGCTGGCGATCTCCGGCGGCGCCCCGCTCGGCGCGCGCCTCGGCCACTTCTTCCGCGGCATCGGCATCACCATCTACGAGGGCTACGGCCTCACCGAGACGTCCGCGGCGTTCGCCGTCAACACGATCGGCGAGCAGAAGGTCGGGTCGGTCGGCAAGCCCCTCGCGGGCAACTCGGTTCGCATCGCCGACGACGGCGAGATCCTGCTGTCGGGGCCGGTCGTCTTCGGCGGCTACTGGCGCAACGAGAACGCGACGGCCGACGCGATCGAGAACGGCTGGTTCCACACCGGCGACCTCGGGTCGGTCGACGCGGACGGCTACATCACCATCACCGGACGCAAGAAGGAGATCATCGTCACAGCCGGCGGCAAGAACGTCTCCCCCGCCCAGCTCGAGGATCACCTGCGTGCCCACCCGCTGATCAGCCAGGCCATCCTCGTCGGCGACCAGCAGCCGTTCATCGGTGCGCTCATCACCATCGACGCCGACGCACTGCCCGCGTGGAACGAGCGCAACGGCAAGCCCGCGGGCACGACAGTCGCGGATCTGCTCGCCGACGCCGACCTCACGGCCGAGATCGACGACGCCGTCGCCGAGGCCAACAAGCTCGTGTCGCACGCGGAGGCCATCAAGAAGTTCCGTATCCTGCCCGTCGACTTCACGGAGGAGACCGGCGAGCTCACGCCGACGATGAAGCTCAAGCGCAACGTGGTGCACGACAGCTTCGCCGACGACATCGCCGCCCTCTACGCCAAATAGTGCCTGCGGCCCGTGAGTACTTATCAACCGCCCGCGGTTGACAAGTACTCACGGGGCGGTCACGCCAGGAGCGACTGCAGCTTGGCGGCGAGCACGTCCCAACGCCACTGCGCCTTGACCCAGTCCCGGCCGGCGGCGCCCATCGCCGCCGCCCTGTCGCGATCGGACAGCACCGCAATCACCGATCGCGCGACCTCTGCCACCGACGTGCCGTCCACGACCATCCCGGTTTCGTTCTGCCGCACCGTTTCCGGGGCGCCACCGGACTGTCCGGCGATGACCGGGACACCGGAGGCCGACGCCTCGAGGAACACGATGCCGAGGCCTTCCACGTCGAGTCCCGCGCCCCGCGTACGGCAGGGCATCGCGAACACGTCGGCGATCGTGTGGTGCGCCGCCAACTCCGCGGACGGCACCGTTCCCGTGAACACGACGTGGTCCTCGACACCCGCCGAGCGCGCCAGGGAGCGCAGGCGGTCCTCGTAGGGGCCGCCGCCGACGATCACGAGGACGGCGCCGTCGATGTGTTCGCGGATATTCGGGAGCGCCTTGATGAGGATGTCCTGGCCCTTGCGCGGCACGAGCCGGGACAGGCACAGGATCGTCGGCCGGTCCCCCAGCCCGTACCGGGCCCGCAGTTCGGACCGCGCCCCGCCGTCCGGGGTGAACAGGTCGGTGTCGACTCCGGGCGGCAGGTGCTCGAGTGCCGCACCGGCGCCGAATGCGGACGCGAATCGGCCACGGGTGTAGCGGCTGACGTACGTGACGACGTCGGTGCCGTCGCCGATCCGGCCGAGGGCCTGGCGAGCGGCGGGGAGCATCGACCAGCCGACCTCGTGCCCATGGGTACTCGCGACCACCCGTTCCGCTCCGGCGCGGCGCAGCGTCGAACTCAGCAGGGCGAGCGGGGCCGCCGCACCGAACCAGACGCCGGTGCAGTCGTGTTCGGCGAGCAGCCTGGTGGCGCGGCGCGCGACGAACGGTGTCGGCACCATCAGGGTGGTGGGGTGCCGGACGACCTGAAACGGTTGCCGCGCATCGAACTTGATGTGCGAGTCGCCGCGCCAGCGCGGGGCGTAGACGACCAGGTCGTCGGCGGGCAGGTGCTTGGCGAAGGTGTGCAGGTACGACTGAATTCCACCGGGTCGTGGCGGAAAATCGTTCGTCACCAACAGGGTTCGGCGCATGTGATCACCGTAAGCGGTCGGCCGTGCGGTCACCGACGCAGGGTCACCCCAGGTGAGCGCCCACCCAGTCGGTCCAGCGGTCCCGCAACTGCTCGGCGTCGACGCCGAGGACGTCGGACAGTCGTGCGTCGACCGTGTCCGGATCGGACTCCCCCACGGCCAGCGCCCGGTACAGCTCCGTCAGCTTCGATTCGCCGTACTGCTCCGCGACGAACGCGTTGATCGACCACGCGGTCTCGTAGGCCACGGAGCCGCGTTCGCCGGATTCGGAGAAGTCGGTGTTCTCGGGGAATCCGGTCGGCGGACCCTCCGCGCCCACCTGCGCGGTCAGGGCTGGCGCGATCTGCCGTGCGGCCTCACCGGTTCCCCGGTAGGCGGCGTACTCGGCGTAGCCCTCCAGTACCCACATCGGTGAGCGGTCCACCGTCTCGGCGCGCGCCGCCACGTGGATGAGTTCGTGTCGCAGGATCGCCCGCCGGGTGACGTCGGTGAGCCGTTCCGCCGACGAGGGGCTGAACACGATCCGCTGCCCGGTGACCGCGCCGGCGTCGGGGTCGACGGCGTCCGAGATGGCGACTGCGGCGATGCCGAAACCGTCGTGATCGGGACCGACGAGGGCGGTGAACTCGTCCTGCGATCCGGCGACCCACACGAGTGCGCGGCCCGCCCAGTCCGGTCCCCACAGCTGGGTGGCGTTGACGACGGCGGCGGGGAGTTCCTCCGCCAGCCGGTCCACCATCGCGACGTTCTCGGGATGTCCGAGCACCACCGACGTCCGGCCGTCGCCGGTGTCGACGCGGCGCGACACGACGGTTCCGAAGTCCCACGGTCCGCGCCAGGTCCGCCGCTCGCCGTCCACGGTGGCGCTGTCGCTGACGAGTGCCCAGCTGTCGCCGCGCCGGGCGACGACGAGCGCGACCGGTTTGCGGGTGGGGCTCTCGTCCGCCCCCGCGATCGCGTAGCGCAGTCGCACGGCCGGCGCCCACACCTCGTCGGCCCCGAGCGCGTCGACGAGGCTCGACGGCACCGCCGTCTCGGGACTCTCGGTGATCTCGTAACCCCAGTCCGAGAATTCCACCCCGGCAACGTTGCTCGCGCGGCGCGTCTCCGCCGCCAGGAAGCCCGGCGACGCCGACCGATCCATCAGACCCGACAGCCGGGCCGTGTCGTTCGTCCGCACGGCCGACGCCCACGTGTCCAGGAGCGCCTGGACGGCCGCTGCACGCGCCTCCGTATCGGCCTGCGCGGTGCCGACGGCCCCGTCGGTGCCCCGCTCGTCGTGAGAGAACCCGGTCAGCGCGAGTACGACGACGACGGCGAGGACGAGTCCGGCCAGCGCGGCGAGCTCCCACGGGCGCGCCTGACGGCGTGAGGTCGGCTCCGTTGCGGGAGACGGGTCTGATGCGGGCACGCCGGTGAGTGTATGAGCACGCCCGCGTGCCGTCGCCGGACGGTCGCCGTCAGTAGCGGCGCGCCCCGTAGAAGGGGAACTTCGCCATCGACTCGATCTTCACCGGCACACCGAACGTCGACGCGTGGAGAATGTTGCCGTTTCCTGCGTAGAGGCCGACATGGGACGCGTCGTTGTAGAAGAGGACGACGTCGCCGGGCTGGAGTTCGTCGCGGGACACCGGGGTGCCGCCGCTGGCCTGAGCCTGACTGGACCGCGGGAGCGTCTTGCCGATCTGCTTGTACGCCCAGACGACGAGCCCGGAGCAGTCGAACTGGTCGGGCCCGGTGGCGCCCCACACGTACGGGTCGCCGATGCGGGTCATGCCCGCCTGCAGCGCGCTCGTGCCCGAGCCGGGGGTGAGGTGCGCGAGGATCGTGTTGGGATCGAAGCCGGGTGGGAAGGGCGTCCCCGCCAACTGGTCGCGTTCGGCGCCGGTGAGATCGCCGAACGCCTTGATCACGTCGGCGATCTGCGCCTGCAGGTCGCTCTGCTTGCGCTGCAGGTCGTCGCTGACCATTTTGGCCTGCTCGGTGGCCGCCCGCGCGGAATCCGCGGACTGCTTCGACGCCTCCGCGGCCTTCGTGGCGTCCGACGTGGCCGACTGGAATTGCGCGACCTGATTGCGGGTGTCGTTGGAGATGGCATCCAGAGCAGACATCTGGTCCAGGAGTTGCTGCGGTGAATCACTCACCATCACGGCGAACAGGCGATTGGTCCGGGCGCCCTGGTAGTTGGCGGTGGCGAGTTTGTTCACCACGGGCTGGAAGACGGCGACTCGCGCGTTGGCCTCGTCGAGCACGCCCTGGTCGGCCGCGAGCCGGGCGTCCGCGTCGCGTTGGGCCGACTGCTTGGCCTCGAGATCGATCTGCGCGTTGTGGAGGGCCTCCGACGTCTGCTCGGACTGCCGGGACAGGTCTCCGAGCTTCGTCAGCGCCTCGGTCGGGTTGGTGGTGACCGGGTCCGCACCCGCCTGGATCGAGGGCAGCGACACGAGCGCGACCGACAGCGCTCCGGCTGTCAGCACGCTACCCAGGGAGCGCTTCAACTTGTGTGAGGCCACGGAAATGCGGTTCTCCGATCGTCGATCTCCACCAGCCGGGTCGGTTGTCCGATGCGCGGCTCAGGAATTTCCCCGGCCGGTGCGACCGCGGAGTGCCGAAGAGGTGGTGACCCGGCGTTGCCGCCCGGTTGGCGCGACAAGACTTCGCAAGGTCTCGGATAGGTTACGGAATGGCATACGTTTGTGTCCACCCATGTCACGACGGGGGTGGCGGGGACCACCGGCCGGGCGAACGACACGCTGTCTGCCTGGGGCGCAACGACATCGAGGGTGGGTTCGAATCGTGATTCGAACCCACCCTCGGTGGTCGTGCGAGATCCTGCGAAGCTACCCCGTGCATCCCCGCCCTCGACTCGGTGGATGCCTCGCCTCGGGTGGGATCAGTAGCGGCGTGCGCCGTCGAAAGGCATGGACGCGATGGGCGCCAACTTGACGGGCTGGCCCTCGGTGGAGGCGTGGATCACGTTGCCGTTGCCGGCATAGATGCCCGAGTGCGAGCCGCCGTAGAAGGAGATCACGTCGCCGGGGCGGAGATCGGACTGCGACACCGGGGTACCGGCGGCCGCCTGCGCGTAGCTGGTGCGCGGCAGGTTCAGTCCGGCCTGCTTGAACGCCCACTGCACCAGGCCGGAGCAGTCGAACGAGTTGGGACCTGCGGCGCCGTAGACGTACGGCGAGCCGAGCTTGGTCTGAGCGGCCTGAACGGCCTTGTCACCTGCGGTGCTGCCGGGCGCGGGCAGGTTCGGGACACCGGGGATCTGCGGGATGACGACACCCGGGATCTCGAAGGTTCCGACACCGGGGATGGTGATGGGATCTGCGGCCGCGGGGGCCGCGGTAGCGGTGAGCGCTCCGACTGCGAGCGCGCCGGCGACGACTGCCCGTCGCACATTCCGCTTGGAAACTTGTGACGCCACGAAAGGGGTACTCCGTTTCTTCCATTCATCCGCCGACCGAGTTAGCTGACGGGTTCGGGCTGGGAAGATCAGCCCTACCCACCGGTGCGTGAGGACGTCCCGGCGGGATTCACCCCAGTAGAAACTTGGGTTCCCGGTACGACCGCTCTCGCGAGTGGCCGATTAGGCGGTGACTAGCGATGCTGCCCCGGTGTTGGGGCTGCGAGACTCCGCTAGGTCTCAGGAAGGTTACGAAATGGAATACCCCGATGTCGACCGGAACACGCGGAAAGTGTCCGTTTGCACCGTTTCGGGGTTTGCGGGCGCGCGATACCCACATTCGGTAACGACTGGATAACAAGCGGTATGTTTCCGTTCGCTTTTCGACAGCGGGAGTGGGCATTTCGCGTCGCCCGGCGACTCCCCCGGCCGTGCCTCGCGCCGCGTTCCCGCTGTTCAATGGGGGTGCCGCGAACGCAGCTCGACATCCGCACCGGACTCGCCGCCCGCGGTCCCCGCGCTCCGGGAACCCCAATTCCGGGTCGCTCGCCGGGCCGCCCCTCCACTCGCCACCGCAGCCCGCAAACGGGCAGTGTGATCCTCGTCTCTCCGGGCTCCCCGGGCGGGTCTGTCGGTGCCCGTCCATACGCTCTGAGCCGTGAGTGTCCCCGGCGTACCCGAACAGCTGAGATTCGACGAGCTCGACACCCCGCTGCGGGACACCACGTTCGTGGTGGTCGACCTCGAGACCACCGGAGCGCGGCCCGGCGAGGACGCCATCACCGAGATCGGTGCGGTGAAGATCCGCGGCGGCGAGGTGATCGCCGAGATGGCCACCCTCGTCGACCCGGGACGGTCCATCCCGCCGCACATCGTCGAGATCACGGGCATCACCACCGCGATGGTGATCGACGCACCACGGATCGAGCGCGTGCTGCCCGCGTTCCTCGAGTTCGCACGCGGGGCGGTGCTCGTCGCCCACAACGCCCCCTTCGACACCGGCTTCCTCAAGGCCGCCGCGTCGGCCACCGACACTCCCTGGCCCAAGTTCACCGTGCTCTGCACGGTCAAACTTGCCCGGCGGGTCCTCACCCGCGACGAGGCGCCGTCCGTGAAACTCTCGTCGCTGGCCCGGCTGTTCGACGTCGGGACCACCCCGACCCACCGGGCCCTCGACGACGCCCGCGCCACCGTCGACGTCCTGCACGCCCTCATCGCCCGGGTCGGCAACCAGGGAGTGCACAGTCTCACCGAGCTCGTCGACTACCTTCCCGACGTCTCCTCGCACCAGCGGGCCAAACGCACGCTCGCCAGTCATCTCCCCCGTTCGCCCGGCGTCTACCTGTTCCGCGGGCCGTCCGACGAGGTCCTCTACGTCGGCACGGCGACGGATCTGCGCCGCCGGGTGCGCAATTACTTCACCGGCTCCGAGACGCGCGGCCGGATGAAGGAGATGGTCGCGCTGACCACCCGGATCGACCACGTCGAATGCGCGCACGCTCTCGAGGCGGGTGTGCGCGAGCTCCGGCTGCTCGCCGCCCACACGCCGCCGTACAACCGGCGGTCCAAGTACCCGAAGCGCGGCTGGTGGATCACTCTCACCGCGGAGGCGTTCCCCCGGCTGTCGGTCGTGCGGACCCCGGCCACCGATTCACTCGGTCCGTTCCGGTCCCGCTCGACCGCCACCGACGTCGCCGACGTCCTCGCCGAGTACTGCATTCTCCGCACCTGCACGAGCCGGATCCCGAAGGGACGGGCGCACGGTGCGCAGTGTCCGCCCCGGGAGCTCGGGCGCTGCCCCGCATCCGTCCACGGCCGCGACACGGAGGACGCCTACCGTCCCGGTCCGGAGCTCTTCCGGCTCTTCCTGCGCGGCGCAGACGACGCGCCGCTGCACCGGATGCGCGCACGGGTGGAGGAACTGGCCGCGGGCGAGTTGTTCGAGAACGCCGCGCGGCTGCGGGATCGCACCGCGGAGGTCGTCCTCGCACTGCGCAGAATGCAGCGCCTGGCGGCCTTGACCGCCCTCGATCAGCTCGTGGCCGCACGCCCGGCCGCGACCGGCGGCTGGGAGTTCGCAGTGATCCGTTCCGGGCGTCTCGCGTCCGCGGGCTGCGCCCGGCTGGGAGTTCACCCGATGCCGGTGGTCGATGCGCTCGTCCTCACCGCCGAGACCGTCGTTCCGGACGCGACTCCGCTTCGCGGCGCGTCCCCCGAGGAGGCCGGACTGCTCGCGCGCTGGCTCGACCAGGACGACACCCGCATCGTCAGCGCATCCTCGGGGTGGTGCGAGCCCGCACGGGGCGCCGGATCCTGGTCCGAGTGGTGCGCACTCGCCCTCGCAGGCAGCGCGTCGACACGGGACGCCGAGACCCGACCACCCGCACCGGGTTCCGCCGACCACCGCTTAGGCTGGCGATCATGATCAACGCCATCGTCCTGATCCACGCCGAAGCCCACCGCATCCCGGAGACCGCTCAGGCCGTCGCCGACATCGAGGGCGTCGACAAGGTCTACTCCTGCGCAGGCGACGTCGACCTCATCGCGATCGTGCGGGTCCGGGACCACGCGAAGATCGCGGAGGTCGTCACCGAGGGAATCAACAAGGTGGACGGCGTCTCACGGACGGCGACGCACATCGCGTTCCAGTCCTACTCCAGCGCCGACGTCGAAGCGGGCTTCTCGATCGGCGAATAGCTCCGCGGCTATTTGCTGGTGGCCAGGCCCGACGTGAGTTCGGCCCACCGCCCGAGCAGCGTCGCGGCCGCTCCACTGTCGATGGACTGCGCCGCCGTCGAGAGCCCGTCCGACAGTCCGTCTTCGAGCGTGCGGCCGGCGAGTCCCCGGAACGCGGCGATCGCCGCCGCGGCGTTGAGCAGGACCGCGTCGCGGACGGGCCCGGTCTCACCCGCGAGGAGTCGCCGCGCCACCGCCGCGTTCACGTCGGCGTCGCCGCCGCGCAGTTCGTCGAGCGACACCCGCGCGATCCCGATGTCGCGGGGGTCGAACTGACGGGTGGTCACCGATCCGTCGGCGACGATGTGAACGGTCGACGTGGTCGACGTCGTCAATTCGTCCAGACCGTCGTCGCCGCGCACCACCAGCGCCGAATTACCGCGCTGCGCGAGCACACCGGCCACCACCGAGATCAGGCCCGGGAAGGCGCAGCCGATGAGGCCCGCCCGCGGACGTGCCGGGTTGGTGAGCGGACCGAGCACGTTGAAGACGGTCGGGATGCCGATCTCCTTGCGGGGCGCGCCCGCGAACCGCAGCGCGGGGTGGAACACCGGCGCGAAGCAGAAGCCGATGCCGACCTCCTGCACGCAGCGGGCCACCTCGTCGGGGCCGAGATTGATCTTGACGCCGAGCGCCTCGAGGACGTCCGCCCCACCGCTCTTGGAGGACGCCGCCCGGTTCCCGTGCTTGACGACGCGGATGCCGGACGCCGCGACCACGAGTGACGCCATCGTGGAGATGTTCACCGTGTTCGATCGGTCACCGCCGGTGCCGACGATGTCGACGACGTCGTCGTCGACGGGGACCCTGCGTGCGTGCCCGAGCATCGAGTCCGCCAGGCCGCGCAACTCGTCCGGGGTCTCGCCCTTCATCTTCAGGGCGACGCCGAATGCCGCGATCTGCGCGGACGTGGCGTTGTCGGACATGATCTCGTCCATCGCCCACTTCGCGTCGTCCACCGCGAGGTCACGTCCGTCGGTGAGCGCACCGAGGACCGACGGCCAGGTGCGTGCAGGCAGCACACCGTCGTTGGTCCCCTGAGCAGTCGGGCTCTGCATCGTCGTGTCCCCTTGTACTAGTGGCGGATCCGATCCCTGGCAGCCTAGTCACCGGGCGGATCGGACTCGCGCGCCGGTTGCGTCGCGTCCCATCCGTCGACCGAGCCCCCGAGCCGCTGGGCCAGCCCGGCCATCCTCGACCGTTCCTGGGAGCAGTGCAGGGCATCGAGGACCTGGACCCGCTGCAGCACGAGTTCGACGGTCGCACCGTCCTCGGCGGCGGATGCCTGCCCGTCCGGATGCTGCGGCCGGTACCCGTCCTGGGCGGCGATCGACACGGCGTCGGCCACCGAGGACGCAGGCAGCCGCAAATGGTGCCGCAGTACCGCTTCCGCGTCGGCGTCCCACCGCGGATCCTCGGTGGCGGCACGGTCGAGCGCGGTCGAGCACGCCTCGACGTCGTCGAAGCTCGAGGCGACGACCACGAGGTCGGGCCGATCCTGATCGAGAGGGGTCTGCTTCCGACTTCCGAACAGTCGCCGCAGCCACCCCGTACTGTTGTCTCCAGAGCGCATGACTCCACCCTTTCACGGTCCGCGACCAGGCTGTCAGCAGGGAGAATCGGACAAGCGGGGCGCCTCGGCGCGCCGAGGGTGGACCCGGGTAGTCGTCTCTTACGACGAAGCGTCATACTTCTGTCTGTGACGAGCGCAGTAGGGACTTCAGGATCAGCAATCACCCAACGCGTGCACTCGCTGAACCGACCTAACATGGTCAGCGTTGGCACCATCGTGTGGTTGTCAAGTGAGCTCATGTTCTTCGCAGGGCTCTTCGCCATGTATTTCGTGGCGCGATCGCAGGCGAATGGAAACTGGCCGCCGGAGCCGACCGAGCTGAACCTGTTCCTGGCCGTGCCGGTGACGCTGGTGCTGATCGCCTCGTCGTTCACCTGCCAGATGGGCGTCTTCGCAGCGGAGCGCGGCGACGTCTTCGGCCTCCGCCGGTGGTACCTCCTCACGTTGGCGATGGGCACCTTCTTCGTCCTCGGACAGGGATACGAGTACATCCACCTCATCGAAGAGGGCACCTCCATCTCGAGCAGCGTGTACGGCTCGGTGTTCTACATGACCACCGGCTTCCACGGCATGCACGTGATCGGCGGCCTCATCGCGTTCGTGTTCCTGATCGCCCGCACCAAGGTCAGCAAGTTCACGCCCGCCCAGGCCACCGCCGCCATCGTCGTCTCGTACTACTGGCACTTCGTCGACATCGTGTGGATCGCCCTGTTTGCCACGATCTATTTCATCCGTTGATCAGCTGAACGCCCCAGGCAGCCCCCTGACGTCCAGTCCGTCCCGACATACCAAAGGGATACAGATGAGTTCATCCCCCCCTCCCGCATCCGACACCACAGCGTCTGCCGCCAAGGCACGCCGCCAGCGGAAGCTCCGCAGGCGCGCCATGGGCGCCCTGGTCCTGATGATGGGACTGGTCAGCGCCGGTTTCCTCGCGTCCGCGTTGACGCCGACCCCGCAGGTGGCCACCGCCTCCGATGATCAGGCAGCACTGATCCGCGAGGGCAAGCAGTTGTACGACACCTCGTGCATCACGTGCCACGGCGCGAACCTGCAGGGTGTGCAGGACCGCGGCCCCAGCCTGATCGGTGTCGGCGAGGCCGCCGTGTACTTCCAGGTGTCGTCGGGACGTATGCCCGCATCGCGCAACGAGGCCCAGGTCGAGCGCAAGCCCGTCAAGTTCGACGCCGAGCAGACGGACGCCATCGGCGCGTACGTCCAGGCCAACGGCGGCGGCCCCACGGTCATTCGCGACGAGAACGGCGAAGTCGCCCAGTCTTCGCTGCGCGGCGGCGACATCGGACGCGGCAGCGAGCTGTTCCGTCTCAACTGCGCGTCCTGCCACAACTTCACCGGACGCGGCGGTGCGCTGTCGTCCGGTAAGTACGCGCCGGTCCTCGACCCGGCCAACGAGCAGCAGATCTATACCGCGATGGTCACCGGTCCGCAGAACATGCCCAAGTTCTCGGATCGTCAGCTGACCCTCGAGGAGAAGAAGGACATCATCGCCTACATCAAGTCGTCGGGCGAGACGAAGCAGCCCGGTGGCTACGGACTCGGCGGCATCGGTCCCGCCTCCGAGGGCTTGGCCATGTGGGTCGTCGGAATCATCGCTGTCGTCGGTGCAGCACTGTGGATCGGAGCAAGGTCATGAGCGACGCTGGCCAGCCGGGCGGCGCCACGCCAAAGAAGTACACGGATGCAGAACTCGAGAACCTGAGCCGCGACGACCTGGTCGAGCTCGGCACGAATCTCGACCACGTCGATGTCGCGTTCCGCCGCAACCGCTGGGCGGTTCCGGGAACGAAGGCCGAGAAGCGCGCCGAGCGGTCGGTCGCGTTCTGGTTCGCGCTCTCCGGCATCTCCGCGATCGCGTTCATCGCGATCTATCTCTTCTGGCCCTGGGAGTACGCGGGCTCCGGCGAGGAGCACTACTCGGCGTACAGCCTGTACACGCCGCTGATCGGCCTCACCATGGGTCTGGCCATCCTCGGCCTCGGTGTCGGCGCGGTGCAGTTCACCAAGAAGTTCATCCCCGAAGAGGTGTCCATCCAGGACCGCCACGACGGTGGATCGTCCGAGGTCGATCGCAAGACGATCGTCGCGGAACTCGGCGACTCGTTCGACACGTCGACGCTGGGACGCCGCAAGCTCCTCAAGCGCACCCTGATCTTCGGTGGCGGTGCCCTCGGCATCATGTCCGTCATGCCGCTCGGTGGTCTGATCAAGAACCCGTGGGCCAAGCGCGACGACTCCCCGCTGTGGGTGTCGGGATGGACCCCCCGCTACGAGGGCGAAACCATCTACCTGCGCCGCGACACCGGTCGTCCCGAGGACGTCGTCCTGGTTCGCCCGGAAGACTTGGACGCCGGCGCCATGGAAACGGTGTTCCCCTTCCGTGAGTCCGATCGCGGCGACCACGACGCACTGCTCGAGGCGCTGCGCGGCATCCGTAACGCGACGATGCTCATCCGCCTCCGCACGGAGGACGCGGCAAACGTCACCAAGCGCAAGGGCCAGGAGAGCTTCAACTACGGCGACTACTTCGCCTTCTCGAAGATCTGCACCCACCTCGGCTGCCCCACCTCCCTGTACGAGCAGCAGACCAACCGAATCCTCTGCCCGTGCCACCAGTCGCAGTTCGATGCGCTGACCTACGGAAAGCCGATTTTCGGTCCGGCCGCTCGTGCACTTCCGCAGTTGCCTATTACAGTGAACGAAGAGGGTTTCCTAGTCACAACGGGTGACTACATCGAAGCTCTCGGCCCGGCATTTTGGGAGCGTCGACCGTGACCGACAACAAACCGTCCAAACTGAGCGCGATGGCCACAGGCCAGGCGGAAGCGATGGACTCGCGCTACCACCTCGCAGCGGGAATGCGGCGGCAGATCAACAAGGTCTTCCCCACCCACTGGTCGTTCCTGCTCGGCGAGATCGCGCTGTACAGCTTCGTCATCCTGCTGATCTCCGGTGTCTACCTGACCCTGTTCTTCGACCCGTCGATGGCGCACGTCGTCTACAACGGTGCGTACGAGCCCCTGCGCGGCGTCACGATGTCCCGCGCGTACGAGACCACGCTGAACATTTCGTTCGAGGTTCGCGGCGGTCTGTTCGTCCGTCAGATCCACCACTGGGCTGCGCTGATGTTCGCGGCGTCGATCGTCGTGCACCTGCTGCGCATCTTCTTCACCGGCGCCTTCCGGCGTCCGCGTGAGGCCAACTGGGTCATCGGCTGCCTGCTGCTGATCCTGGCAATGTTCGAGGGATTCTTCGGCTACACCATCCCCGACGACCTGCTGTCCGGCACCGGCCTGCGCGCCGCGTTCTCCGGCATCACGTTGAGCATCCCGATCGCAGGCACCTGGATGCACTGGCTGATCTTCGGCGGCGACTTCCCCGGCGACCTGATCATCCCCCGCCTGTACGTCGCGCACGTCCTGCTGTTCCCGGGCATCATCCTCGCCCTGATCGCCGGTCACCTCGCGCTCGTCTGGTACCAGAAGCACACGCAGTTCCCCGGCCCCGGCCGCACGGAAACCAACGTCGTCGGTGTGCGCATCCTCCCGGTGTTCGCCGTCAAGTCGGGTGCGTTCTTCGCGATCACGTTCGGTGTCCTCGCCGTCATGGGTGGCGTGCTGCAGATCAACCCGGTCTGGACCATCGGCCCCTACAACCCGTCGCAGGTGTCGGCAGGTTCGCAGCCCGACATCTACATGATGTGGACGGACGGCCTGGCTCGTCTGTGGCCGGCATGGGACGTCTACCTGTTCAACCGCTACACCATCCCGTCGGTGTTCGCCGTCGCGTTGATCATGGGTCTGGTGTTCACGGTCCTGATCGCCTACCCGTGGATCGAGAAGCGTCTGACCAAGGACGATGCTCACCACAACCTGCTGCAGCGTCCGCGCGACGTTCCGGTGCGTACCGCGATCGGTGCGATGGCGATCGCGTTCTACGCCGTCCTGACGATCTCCTGCATCAACGACATCATCGCGTACCACCTGAGCATCTCCCTGAACGCGATGACGTGGATCGGCCGTATCGGCATGGTGCTGCTGCCTCCGATCGCCTTCTTCGTGGCCTACCGGTTCTGCCTGGGTCTCCAGCGCAGCGACCGTGAGGTTCTCGAGCACGGCATCGAGACCGGCATCATCAAGCGGATGCCGAACGGTCAGTACATCGAGATCCACCAGCCGCTCGGCCCGGTCGACGACCACGGTCACCCGATCCCGCTCGAGTACCAGGGTGCGACCGTCCCGAAGAAGATGAACAAGCTCGGTTCCGCCGGCAAGCCCGGGTCCGGCAGCCTCGTCACGGCCGACCCGGTCGAGGAGAGCCTGGCCCTCGAGCACGCCCTGCACCACGGCGAGCACGAGCAACTCACGATGCTGCGGGAGTACCAGGACCGTGCCCACGGCAACGGTTCGTCGGCGTCCGGCAACGGATCGTCCGGCAACGGCGAGGCGCACTAGCCTCACCTCCGCAACCGAGCAGAGCCCCGAACCACTTCCGGTTCGGGGCTCTGCTCGTCTGTCCGGGCCGTGCGCGCTCCCCTCCCCCGCGGCTGCCCACGGAACACGAGCACGACCGCCCCGAGACCGAGGACAAGTCCGAGCGCGGTGAGAACCCCGAACGGCTCGCCGAACATCACGGCTCCCCAGATCGCCGTCACCGGCGCCATCAGAAACATCAGGGCATTGACCCGCGTGATTCCGCTCCGGCGCAGCACGAGCCAGTACAGGCCGTAGCCGCCGACCGTGGACAGGACGATCAGCCACGCCACCGACCACCAGAACGGTGCCGCCGCGGGCGGCGACAGCTTTCCCGCGCACGCGGCGAGGGCGGTGAACAGCACGGCGCTGGTCGCGCAGTGCACCGTGAGGGCCACGGCGGGGTCGGTGTCGTCCGGTGAACGGCTCTCCACGAACGTCGCGGCCACCAGCGACAGCATCCCGGCGAACGGCACGAGGTACGCCCACCACGCCACGCCGGAGACCGAGGTGGCGTCGCCGGCGGTGACGATCACGACACCCGTCAGTCCGAGCAGCAGCCCCCACCATTGCCTGGCCACGATGTTCTGATTGAGCAGTGGGCCTGCCAGCACGGCGACGACCAGGGGCTGGGTGCCGTCGATCAGTGCGGTGGTGCCGGTCGAGACGCCGAGTCCGATCGCCTGGTAGACGGTCAGCAGGTACCCGGTCTGCGACAGCGCGCCCACCACCACCCCGCGGCGGACCGCACGGAATCCGACTCCCCGCCACCGGGTGCGGTGGAACAGCGCCGCACCCACGGCGAGTGCGACGGCCAATGGGAGGAACCGCCAGGTGAGCACTGTGAGCGGGTCCGCGTCCCCGGCGCCGAGTTTGGCCCCGATGAACCCGGAACTCCAGCACAGGACGAACATCACGGCGAACGCCACGTTCACGACAGACCACCACCCAGGTATACAGATCGGTTTACTTCCCGAAAGTACACCGATCTGTATACTTTTGTCATGGAGTCTGTGCAGGCACCGCAGCGCATCACGCTGACGCCGGGCGCGCGGCGGGTGCTCGCCGCGGCGGGCACGCTGTTCTACGAGCGGGGCATCCACGCGGTCGGCGTCGATCTCATCGCAGCCGAGGCCGGCGTCACGAAGAAGACGCTCTACGACCGTTTCGGTTCGAAGGAACAGATCGTGGTCGAGTACCTCGCCGACCGGGACGAGCGGTGGCGGGCGTTTCTCGCAGACCACCTCGACACCGTCGGCGACTCACCCGAACAACGGCTGACGGCGATCTTCGACGCGTCCCGGGAATGGACCGCGGAGAACAGCGCAAAGGGGTGCAGCATGGTCAACGCGCACGCGGAGATCAGCGACCCGTCACATCCGGCGTACGCGATCATCATCGGCCAGAAGCGGTGGATGCTCGACCTGTTCACCGGCGTGTGCCGGGACGCAGCGGTGCCCGATCCGGAGACACTCGCGCGCACCGTCCTGCTGCTTCACGAGGGCGCCCTGGTCGCGCACGGGTTGCAAGTGTTCCCCGATGCGGTGCGACTCGCGTCCGAACAGGCCACCGCCCTCCTCGCCGCGGCGGCCGCCCGGAACCGCCAAGGCTGACGACGAAAAGCGGAGGCGCCGAACCCCAGAGGGATTCGGCGCCTCCGCCGTCACATCAGGTGTGGACTAGTGCTTCTCGGGCCCGACGTAGTACTCGAAGACGAGACCCGCGGCGGCGGCCAGCACGGCAACCACGGCGACCACCAGCATCCACGGCTGGAAGAACGCCATCGAGACTGCGACGAACGCGGCCGCGGCGGCGAGCAGGATCGGCCAGTAGCTACCGGGGCTGAAGAAGCCCAGGTCGCCTGCGCCGTCGGCGATCTCTGCATCCTCGTAGTCCTCGGGACGAGTGTCGAGGCGACGGGCGACGAACCGGAAGTACGTTCCGATGATCAGCGTCAGTCCCGCCGACAGGCAGATGCCCGTCAGACCCGCCCACTCGATACCGGTTCGTGAAACGGCGGTGAAGACGCCGTAGACGATCGCGACGAGAATGAAGAATACCGTCAGGATCTCGAAGAGCTTGGCTTCGATCTTCATATCAGCACTTGTCCTTGGTCAGTGAGTATCAGCAGCAGGTTCAGTTACCTTCGACACCGCTCGCCTGCTTGTAGCCGCGGTCGGTGGTGAAGGGAGACGTCGACGTCGCGACAGGGGACTCGCCGATGGCCTGCAGAGCCTCCGCCGTGGTCAGATCCCGGCCGCCCTCGCTCGCCGGCTTGCGCAACTCGACGTACTGCGCGAACTTGTCCGGGCTCACGGCGCGAACCTCGAAGTTCATCATCGCGTGGAACGTGCCGCACATTTCGGCGCAGCGCCCGACGAAGGCACCTTCCTTCTCGATCTCACTGATCTGGAAGACGTTGTCGGAGTGGTTCTCCTTGGGGTTCGGGTTCACGTCGCGCTTGAATAGGAACTCCGGCACCCAGAACGCGTGGATGACATCGGCCGAGGCCAGTTCGAACTGGATCCGCTTGCCGGTCGGCAGGACGAGGATCGGGATCTCGTTGCTCGAACCGACCGTCTCGATCTTGTCGTAGTGCAGGTAGGACAGGTCCTGGGGGACCTTGCCGTGGATCGGTCCGGGCAGGGCGTGCTCACCCTCGCCCTCCGCCTTGGGCGCCGATGCAGCCTCGACGGCGGCCTGCGCCTCCTGGTCGACTCCGTCGTACAGGCCGCCACCCTCACCGAGATCGATGGAGCGGTAGCCGAACTTCCAGTTCCACTGGTATGCAGTGACATCCACCACAACGTTGGGGTTGTCCTTTTTCTCGAGGACATGGTTCTGCACGACCACCGTGAAGTAGAACAGCACCGCGATGATGACGAACGGAACCGCGGTGTACGCCAACTCCAGCGGCACGTTGTATGCCGTCTGACGCGGGAACTCGGGTGAGTCCTTCTTCTTGCGGTGGAAGATCACCGCCCAGAAGGTGAGTCCCCACACCAGCACACCCATGACGAGGGCGGCGATGACCGACCAGGTCCACAGTTCACGCATGCGGTGCGCCTGCGGGGTTACGCCCGAAGGCCACCCGAAACGAAGCACCTCGTTGTCGATTGAACAACCCGACAGCAGCAAGGCAGCAATGCCCAAAGATACTGCCAACCCTGCCCGCCGAAGGATCCGACCTTGCGCCACGTTCACGCCTTCCTGATCGCCGCAAATTCCACTAGGGCACACCCGATGGGAAGGCCCAATTACTACGCAGCGTAGACCAAAGGTGGCGGCTCTCCATCCTCGGGTCGGGCGATGTGTCGCTGTCGTTGCCGCGGCGGTGCCGGTGTTCGGGTCGCGGCGGTGCCTGCGACGGCCCGAACCGGACGCTTCGGCAATCTGCGGCATACTTTCCGGCAGAGATCCATGACCCCTCCACCTCGTGGAGCCTTCCAAGATTCTGAATTGAGGTACCGGACGCTGTGTGCGGACTGCTCGGGCTACTGACCTCTGGAGAAACCAGCGACAACGCCGTCTCACAGGTCGACCAGGCGATGCACTGCCTGCGGCACCGTGGGCCGGACGAGCACGGGACCTGGCACGACGACCACCTCGTCTTCGGGTTCAATCGGCTGTCGATCATCGACATCGAACACTCCCACCAGCCGCTGCGGTGGGGTCCGGCGGAGAATCCGGAACGCTACGCGCTGACGTTCAACGGCGAGATCTACAACTACCTCGAGGTGCGGGCCGAACTCACCGAGCAGTTCGGCGCGCAGTTCGTCACCGAAGGCGACAGCGAGGCCATCGTCGCCGCGTTCCACTACTGGGGTGAAGATGCCGTCCGCCGCCTGCGCGGCATGTTCGCGTTCGCGATCTGGGACACCGAGACGCGGGAATTGTTCATCGCCCGCGATCCGTTCGGCATCAAGCCGCTGTTCCTGGCGACGGGCACCGGCGGCACCGCTTTCGGCAGCGAGAAGAAGAGCCTGCTGGAACTGGCGAGCCTGATCGGCATCGGCACCGAACTCGATCCGCGTGCGGTCGAGCACTACACCGTCCTCCAATACGTGCCGGAGCCGGAAACGCTCCACAAGCAGATCCGCCGGCTCGAGTCCGGGTGCTTCGCGCGGGTGCGCCCGGGTGAAGAACCCGTGATCACCCGCTATTTCGCACCTGCGTTCCCGGTGCGTCCGTTCGCCGCGGGCACCGAGCAGGCCCGGTACCGCGAGATCGCGGAGGCGCTCGAGGACTCGGTCGCCAAGCACATGCGCGCCGATGTGACGGTCGGCTCGTTCCTGTCGGGCGGCATCGACTCGACGGCCATCGCGGCGCTCGCCATGCGCCACAACCCGAACCTGATCACGTTCACCACCGGTTTCGAGCGTGAGGGCTACTCCGAGGTCGACGTCGCGGCCGAATCCGCCGAGGCCATCGGCGCACGCCACGTGGTGAAGGTGGTCAGTCCCGCCGAGTTCGCCGCCGCCATCCCCGAGATCGTGTGGTACCTCGACGACCCGGTCGCCGACCCCGCGCTGGTTCCGCTGTGGTTCGTGGCGAAGGAGGCACGCAAGCACGTCAAGGTCGTGCTGTCCGGTGAGGGCGCCGACGAACTGTTCGGCGGCTACACCATCTACCGCGAGCCGATCTCGCTGAAGCCGTTCGAGTACCTGCCCAAGGGGCTGCGGAGGGCCGCCGGGAAGCTGTCCGAGCGCATCCCCGACGGCACCCGCGGCAAGAGCCTGCTCAACCGCGGTTCGCTGACCCTCGAGGAGCGGTACTACGGCAACGCGCGCAGCTTCAACGACGCGCAGTTGCGCGCCGTCCTGCGCGACTTCCGGCCCGAGTGGACGCACCGCGACGTCACCGACCCGATCTACGCGCAGTCCCAGGGGTGGGATCCGGTGGCCCGGATGCAGCACCTGGACCTGTTCACGTGGTTGCGCGGCGACATCCTGGTCAAGGCCGACAAGATGACGATGGCCAATTCGCTCGAACTGCGGGTGCCGTTCCTCGATCCGGAGGTCTTCGAGGTGGCGTCACGGGTGCCGCTGGATCAGAAGATCACCAAAAGCACCACCAAGTACGCCCTGCGTCAGGCGCTGGAGGGGATCGTCCCCGGGCACGTGCTCCACCGCGCGAAGCTGGGCTTCCCGGTGCCGTTGCGGCACTGGCTGCGCGGCACCGAACTGTTCGACTGGGCGCATGAGCAGATCGCGGCCTCGGGCACCGATCACCTGCTCGACAAGGCCGCGATCACGAAGATGCTGAACGATCACCGGGACGGCGTGTCCGACCACAGCCGCCGCCTGTGGACCGTGCTGATCTTCATGGTCTGGCACGGCATCTTCGTGGAGAACCGCATCGTCCCGGAGATCGCCGAGCCGGCGTACCCGGTCTCGATCTAGGCGCTTCGCGCCCGTGCGCCTTTTTGGTAGCTCCCACTGCCAAAAAGGCGCACGAGCGGCGGAGCCGCCTTACGGCAGAATCGCGGCGATCTCGTCCGCGGCGGCGGAGCCGTAGGCATCCGCGAGGCGCTTGACAGCCTCGTCGCGGTCGAACGTCCATTCCTGGGTTCCGGTCGTCTCCAGCACCAGCACGGCCACCAGCGACCCCAGCTGTGCGGAGCGTTCGAAGCTCAGGCCTGCGCTGTGCGCGAGGAGGAATCCGGCACGGAAGCCGTCACCGACACCGGTCGGGTCGACCTTGGCCTTCTCCGGGACGACGGCGACCCGGGTCCGGTTGCCCTCGGCGTCGACGATCTCCACACCCTTGGAGCCGAGCGTCGTGACGCGGACGCCGACCTGCGCGCGGATCTCCTCTTCGGACAGTCCGGTCTTCTGCTGCAGCAGTCCCCACTCGTACTCGTTCGTGAACAGGTATTTCGCGCCGCGAATCAGCGCCGCAGCCTCCTCGCCGTTCAGGCGCGCGAGTTGCTGCGACGGGTCGGCGGCGAACGGGATGTCCTGTCGGCGGCATTCCTCGGTGTGGCGGATCATCGCCTCGGGGTCGTTGGCGCCGATCAGGACCAGTTCGAGCGTGTCGGCGTCCGGTGCGATGGCGGACAGCTGGATCTCGCGGGCCTCGCTCATCGCCCCGGGATAGAACGAGGCGATCTGCGCCATGTCCTCGTCGGTGGTGCACACGAAACGCGCGGTGTGCGCGGTGGTCGAGATCCGGACGGCGGTGCAGTCGACACCGTTGCCCTCGAGCCACTGGCGGTAGTCCGCGAAGTCGGCTCCGACAGCGCCCACCAGCAGCGGGGAACCACCGAGCACACCCATGGCGTAGGCGATGTTGCCGCCCACTCCCCCGCGCCGCACTACGAGATCGTCGACCAGGAAGCTCAACGAGATGTGGCTGAGCTGATCGGCGAGCAGTTGCTCGGCGAACCGGCCCGGAAACCGCATCAGGTGGTCGGTGGCGATGGAACCGGTTACCGCAATTGTCACGGGCGGATGCCTTTCGGTGAGTTCGGTCGGGATTTCTCACCGTACCCCGGCGTACCACCATGTTCGGTCGGCAGCACGAGGACGCGGGACGGCGAGGTCGGGCACGAAAAAAGTCTGACGCGGCAGCCGGTCGGCGCCGCGTCAGACTTGTCGATTCAGTTGTACTTCGGCCCGGGACTCAGTTGAAGGAGTCGCCGCAGGCGCACGAACCGGTCGCGTTGGGGTTGTCGATGGTGAAACCCTGCTTCTCGATGGTGTCGACGAAGTCGATCGAGGCACCCTCGACGTACGGCGCGCTCATCCGGTCCACCGCGAGGGCGACGCCACCGAAGTCCACGATCAGGTCGCCGTCCAGGTTGCGGTCGTCGAAGAACAGCTGGTAACGCAGTCCTGCGCAGCCGCCGGGTTGCACGGCGATACGCAGTGCGAGGTCGTCACGACCTTCCTGATCGAGCAGCGCCTTCGCCTTGGCGGACGCGGCTTCGGTCATCTTGACGCCGTGGACGGCGGTCTCGTTCTGCACAGTCATGGGCTCTCCCTGTAGTTCGTAACAAACCCGTGAACGCTTCAACGGTACTCCGCGCCCGACTTATTCCCGGGTTCCATTCGCTGCGGCAGCGTCCGCAGATCGATCCACGTCCATGGTATCCGACGCCGGGGTTTCGGGTTACTGCCGTGCGGCTGCGCCGTCCCATCCGCGGGCCGCGGCGGCGGCGAGGTCTCTCAGCTGCGCGTATGCGTCCGACATCGCGAGTTCGACCGACCCGGCGTGATCCACCAGGGACAGCGCGTCGTCGATGCCGGCGCGGTCCAGATCGGCCGTGTCGAGGAGCACCTGCCCGGCCAGGACGAGCGTCGCGATGGCCCGCCTGCGGGCCGCGGCGGCGAGCGCGATCACGAGTTTGCCGCGCAGCGACTGCTGGTCGAGCCGACCTTCGCCGGTGATCACGAGCTGCGCGGAGGCGAGTTGCCGGTCCTGCCGGGTGCGCTGGGCGACCACGTGGGCGCCGGATTCGCGGGTGCCGCCGAGCGCGAGCAGCGCGGCGCCGATGCCACCCGCGGCTCCGGCGCCGGCCTCGGCCGCGACGTCCCGGGCGGTCGCCCGATGCAGTTGCGCGGCCCACGCGGTGTTCCGGTCCTCGAGGAAGGCGACGGTGCCGGGGTCGGCACCCTTCTGCGGTCCGAACACGCGGGCAGCGCCGTGCTCGCCGAGCAACGGGTGTTCGACGTCGGTCGCGGCCACCAGTTCCACCGCGCGCAGCCGAGCGACGGCGGCGTCCGCACTGCCGAATCCCTCCGCGAGGGATTCGACGAGGCCGCGGCCTCCGTCGGTGCAGCTGCTGCCGCCGAGACCGACGACGATTCTGCGGGCTCCGGCGTCGAGGGCCGCCACCACGAGCTGCCCGACGCCTCGGCTGTGCGCGTCTCGGGCGGTGCGGGGCGTCGGCGGTCCGCCGAGCAGTCCGAGTCCGCAGGCCTGAGCGGATTCGAGGTAGGCGTCGGTGCCGTCGAGGAGCCAGCGGGCGGGGATGTCGACGCCGAGGGGCCCTTCCACCACCGTGGTCCGGACGGTGCCGCCCGCAGCGGCGACCACGTCGACGAAGCCGGGGCCGCCGTCGGACTGCGGGGCCTCGATCAGCTGGTCGTCGGGGCGCACCGCCGACCATCCCGCCGCGATGGCGGCGGCCGCCTCGACGGCGGTCAGCGTTTCACCGAAGGAGTCCGGCGCGATCAACACTCGCATCGGCGAAGTGTATGGCGACGGGCGCGACCCGGCATTTCGATGTGAGGGCGGTTTTCCACTCACCGGCGTCTTCCCATAGTCTGGAAGGGTGAAATTGCTACGCCGCGGTGATTCGGACAATTCAGACAAGCGGGACGTCGAGGTCGCCGAGTCGTCCACGGCCCAGGAGGCGGAGTCCGTCGAGCAGGCAGGCAAGGGCCGCCCGACCCCCAAGCGACGTGACGCAGAGTCGAAGCGCCGCGGACCGGTCGCGCCCGCACCCCTGACCGCGAAAGAGGCCCGGGCCCGCAAGAAGGCGACCCGCGGCAGTAAGGAAGAGCGCAAGGTTGCCGCGGCGGAGCGACGCGCCACCGCCGCGGAGCGGCGCACCCGAATGCTCGCCGGCGAGGACAAGTACCTCCTCCCCCGCGACAAGGGTCCCGTCCGCGCGTACGTCCGGGACATCGTCGACGCCCGACGCAACCTGGTCGGCCTGTTCATGCCACTGGCGCTCGTGCTCATCATGGCGATGTTCGTCAGCCCCGCGCTGCAAGCGATCGTGACCCTCGCCATGCTCATCATGATGATGTTCATGGCCATCGAGGGCGTCTGGCTGGGCCGCAAGATCAACAACCAGGTGCGGGAACGCTTCCCGGACACCCCCGACGGCGGTTTCAAGCTCGGCTGGTACGCGTTCGTGCGGGCGTCGCAGATCCGCAAGCTGCGGGCCCCCAAGCCGCGCGTGCGGCCCGGCGACGCCATCTGACGATCAGTTGTGGGGCGCGCGGTGCGTCTCGGCGAGCAGCCGCCCCAGTTCGGCGTCGCGGTCGCGCGACAGGTCCGTCAAGGGATCGGCAGGCCGGAAGAAGTTGTCGCGGTAGCTGTTCCGCAGTCGCGGGTGGAGTGGACCCAGGTGCCGACCGGCGTATGTCACGGCCGCTTGCAGCACGAGGAGAAGTGCAACGAGGACGAGGAATTCGGTCATGGCTGAAATTCTCTTCCCGCCCACTTCCCGCCAACAGTGGCGGAATTGACGTTCTTCGTCAAAATACTGCCACGTCGGCGGGTTGGTAGCGTTTCCGTCCGTGCCCATCGCCGATCCCCGGGACCACCCGGGTCACCCGAACCAGCCCACGCGAACGCTGGTACTCGGCGGGGCACGCTCCGGTAAATCCGCGCACGCCGAGGAACTGACCCAGGCGCTGGCCGGGGCAGGCCGGGTGCGCTACGTCGCGACCAGCCACCGCGACCCCGACGACCAGGACTGGGAGCACCGGGTCGCCGAGCACCGTGACCGGCGCCCCGACAGCTGGCTCACCGTGGAAACCGCGCACCGCCGCGACCTCGCCGATCACCTGCGTTCCCCCACCGACGCGGCGGCCACCCTCGTCGACGACCTCGGCACCTGGCTCACCGTCGAACTCGACGGCGCCGCAGCCTGGGATTCGCCGCGGGGCACCATCGGCCCCCGCGCGGACGACCTCGTCGCGAGCGTCCGCGACTACCGCGGGGCGCTCGTGCTGGTGACCCCCGAGGTGGGACTCGGCGTCATCCCCGAGACCCGGTCCGGTCGCCTGTTCCGCGACGAGATCGGCGCCCTCAACGCGCGACTCGCGCAGGTCTGCGATCGCGTGGTCCTCGTCGTGGCCGGCCTGACCATGACTCTGAAAGACGATCCCGCACGCGCATCGTGCGGGGCAGACTCCACTCGAGCGAGAGGCCAAGCGTGACCAGCGAGTCCGTGAGCACCGACCCCGGTCGGTTCGACCCCGTCACCCCACCCGACGAAGGGATTCGCGCGCAGGCCGAGGCCCGCCAGCTTCAGCTCACCAAACCAGCCGGATCGCTCGGACGTCTCGAGACGCTCGCATGCTGGGCGTCGGCCTGCCAGGGCGTCTGCCCGCCCGCCCCGTTCGCACGGGCACGGGTGGTGGTGTTCGCCGGCGACCACGGCGTGGCACGGACCGGCGTCTCCGCGTATCCGCCCGAGGTGACGGCCCAGATGGTCGCCAACTTCGTCGGCGGCGGGGCGGCCGTCAACGCTCTCGCGAACCGGGCGGGCGCGAGCGTCCGCGTCGTCGACCTGTCGGTGGACGGCGACACGGATCCGTCGGTGTCCACGTTCAAGATTCGGCGCTCGTCGGGTGCGATCGATCGCGAGGACGCGCTCACGCACGAAGAGACCCTGAAGGCCATCGAGGCCGGGCGGTCGATCGCCGACTCCGAAATCGATTCCGGCGCAGACCTGTTGATCGCCGGCGACATGGGAATCGGCAACACCACGCCGGCCACCGTCCTCATCGCCGCGCTGACGGACACCGAACCGGTCGCGGCCGTCGGACGGGGTACCGGTGTCGACGACGCCGGCTGGATCCGGAAGACGGCGGCGATCCGCGACGCGATGCGCCGCGCCCGGCCGGTGCTCCGGGACACGGTGGCACTGCTGCGCACGGTGTCGGGCGCCGACCTCGCCGCGATGGCCGGGTTCCTCGCGCAGGCCTCCGCGCGCAAGACCCCGGTGATCCTCGACGGCGTCGTCGTGACGGCGGCCGCGATGGTCGCGGAGGAATTGGCGCCCGGCGCCCGCGCGTGGTGGCTGGCCGGCCACCGTTCCACGGAACCGGCCCACACGATCGCGCTGAAGCATCTGCAACTCGACCCGCTCCTCGAACTCGACATGCGACTCGGCGAGGGGTCCGGCGCCGTCACCGCGCTGCCGATCCTGCAGGGGGCCGTCGCGACGCTCGCGGAGATGGCCACGTTTGCGGAGGCCGGGGTCAGCACCCGCGACGCCGAAGACGACTCCGGCTCCGACACCGGGACCGACTCCGGCACCGGGACCGATTCCGCCACCGATACCGCGGGCTGACCGTGACGGGCGTGCTGCTCGCGTTCTCCTGGCTGACGGTCCTCCCCGTGCGCGGACCGGATTCCGTCGACCGCGCGGCCGGCCGCCGCGCGATCCGGGCGGCACCGGTGACGGGCATCGCGCTGGGCGCCCTGGCCGCCGGGTTGCTGTGGGTGCTCGTGTCCGCCGGTCTCGATCCCGCCCTCGCCGGCCTGGTGACGGTCGGGGCGCACGCCCTCGCCACCCGCGGCATGCACATCGACGGACTGTCCGACACCGTCGACGGACTCGGCTGCTACGGGCCGCCGGAGCGGGCGCGGGCCGTGATGCACAGCGGCGGCGCGGGCCCGTTCGGAGTGTGCGCCCTGGTGATCTGCCTGGGCGCGCAGGGACTGGCATTCGGATCTCTCGCCGCCACAGGACAGTTCGCGTGTGTGGCCGTCGCCGTGGCGGCGGGGCGGGTGGCGGTCGTGTTCGCCTGCCGCCGCGGAATCCCCGCGTCCTCCACGGAAGGTTTCGGCGCGCTGGTCGCCGAAACCCAGTCACCGTGGACCGGTCTCGCCTGGACCGTCCCGCTGCTCGCGGCGGCCGCATGGTGCACGTCGCCGTGGTGGCAGGGACCGGTCGTCGTGGCGACTGCACTGGCACTCATCGCACTGCTGGTGGCCCACTGCGTCCGGCGATTCGCCGGCCTGAACGGTGACGTGCTCGGAGCCGCGCTCGAGATCACCGTCACCCTGTCGGCGATCGGTCTCGCTTTCTGACCGACCGCCGAAACGGCTCAGCGCAGTCGACCGCCGACACGGCTCAGCGCAGTTTGGTCATCCAGCCGTGAGTGTCGGCGAACGTTCCCCGCTGAATTCCGGTCAGCGTGTCGCGTAGGGCCATGGTGACCTCGCCGGGCTCGCCGTCGGCGATCGTGAATTCACCTTCGGCGGACTTGACCCTGCCGACGGGCGTGATGACCGCCGCCGTTCCGCATGCGAACACCTCGGTGATCTCGCCGGACTTCGTCTTGGTGCGCCATTCGTCCGTGCTGATCCGCCGCTCCTCGACCGCGAAACCGGCGTCGATCGCGAGGGTCAGCAGCGAATTGCGGGTGATCCCCGGCAGCAGCGAACCGGACAGGGACGGCGTCACGAGGCGGGCGTCGGATCCGGAGCCGAACACGAAGAACAGGTTCATGCCGCCCATTTCCTCGACGTACGACCGCTCGATGGCGTCGAGCCACACCACCTGGTCGCAGCCCTCGTCGGCGGCCTGCGCCTGCGCGAGGAGCGACGCCGCGTAGTTGCCGGCGAACTTGGCGGCACCGGTGCCGCCGGGTGCGGCCCGGACGTACTCCGTCGACAGCCACACGCTGACCGGCTTCACTCCCCGCGGGAAGTACGCGCCCGCGGGCGAGGCGATCAGCAGGTAGCGGTACTCGTCGGCCGGACGCACACCGAGACCGGCCTCGGTGGAGAACATGAACGGGCGCAGGTACAGCGCGTCCTCACCACCGGCCGCGGGCACCCATTCGTGATCGAGCTCGAGCAGTTCGGTGATCGACTTGACGAACAACTCCTCCGGCAGCTCGGGCATCGCGAGACGGCGAGCCGACGTCGCGAGCCGCTCGGCGTTCGCCTCGATACGGAACGTCGAGATGCCGCCGTCGGGCTGCCGGTAGACTTTCAGTCCCTCGAAGATGGCCTGCCCGTAGTGCAGGACCATCGCGGCCGGGTCGAGCTGCAGCGGCCCGTACGGCTCCACCTTCGCGTCGTGCCAGCCGAGCTCGGTGGAGTAGGTGATCGACGCCATGTGGTCCGTGAAGTACCGGCCGAATCCGGGCGCCGCCAGTATCTCTCGCCGTACCTCGTCGGAGGTGGGGGCGGGATGCGGGACGCGAACGAACTCGGTGACACCTGTCATGCCCGTGATCTTATCGAACGCCTTCCGCCGCCCCGCCGCCGACAGGTCGTCCGCGACAGGTGCTTACTTGGTGTTGATCTCCACGAACGGCGGAGACACCACCTCGGCGCGCAGCGAACGTCCCCGGACGTCCACGGAGATCTCGTCTCCGGCCGACACCCCGGACCCGGAATCGAGCAGCGCCAGCGCGATCCCGACCTTGAGCGTGGGCGAGAACGTGCCCGACGTCGTCTCGCCGATCGACTCGCCGTCGCGGAGCACGGTCTGACCGGCGCGCAGGACCCCGCGGTCCAGCGCCTTGATGCCCCACAGCTTGCGGGCAGGGCCGGACGCCTTCTCGTCGGCGAGAGTCTCCTTGCCCCAGAACTTCGGCTTCTTCCAGCCGATCGCCCAGCCGCATCGCGCCTCGAGCGGGGAGATCTCCAGCGACAACTCGTGCCCGTGCAGCGGGTACCCCATCTCGGTACGCAACGTGTCCCGGGCGCCGAGACCGGCGACCTGGCCGCCGTGCGCGCGAACCTGCTCGACCGCCGCCCGGAACAGCTTCTCGCTGTCCTCCCAGCGTGGCAGCAGTTCGAACCCGATCTCGCCGGTGTACCCGCTGCGGCAGACACGGACGGGAACGCCGTCCCAGGTGGTGTCCGCGAAGGCCATGTAGTCGATGTCGGTGGGCAGGCCGAGCGCGGTGAGCACCTCCACCGACTTCGGGCCCTGCACGGCGATCACGCCGAAGTCCCGGTGCTGGTCCTCCACCGTGATCCCGTCGGGCGCCGCGGCGGCCAGCGCCGCGACCACGTCCGCGGTGTTGGCGGCATTCGGGACGAGGAACACCTCGTCCGGGCCCACGTAATAGGCGATCAGATCGTCGATCACCCCACCCGACGGCGTGCAGCACAGCGTGTACTGCGCCTTGCCGGGGCCGATCTTGTCGAGGTCGTTGGTCAGCGCCGAGTTCACGAAGGCGGCGGCGCCGCTGCCCCGCACGAGGGCCTTGCCGAGGTGGCTGACGTCGAACACTCCGACCGATTCGCGGACCGCGGTGTGCTCGGCGACGGTGCCGGCATACGACACGGGCATCTCCCAGCCGCCGAACGGAGCGAACGTGGCCCCGAGTTCGACGTGGACGGCGTGGACGGGCCCCTGCGACAACTGCTCCTCGGTCATGCGCCTCAACCTATCGGACCTCCGGGTAGCCGCGCACCGGGTAGCCGGCGGCGACGGAGCACTACCATCGGGACCGACGTCGGCCACCCGACACCACCCGCCCCCCACCGCTGCAGGAGATACACCGTGAGCACTCGCACAGCCCGACCCCTCGGACCACAACTCGCACTGGCCGGCACCGTCGGCAAGCGCGTGGACGTGTTGGTGATCGGACTGACGTCGAGCCCGGACGGCCCCGAAATCGCCCTCGGAGACGGCATCGTCGACGAATCGGTGCTGACCGATCTGCTCGACACGCTCGTCGCGGTGGGCGCCTCCGGCAAGGCCGAGGAGACCACCCGCATCCCAGCGCCCGGCACGCTGCCGGTCGACAGCGTGCTGGCCGTTGGACTCGGTTCGGCCGGGAAGCTCGACGCCGAGCAGATCCGCAGGTCCGCGGGCGCCGCGGCACGGGCGCTCAGCGGCGTCGACACCGTCGCGACCACGCTGTCCGCACTCGATCTCGGTGCGGCAGCGGAAGGTTTCGCCCTCGGCGCGTACCGGTTCACCGAATTCAAGTCCGCGAAGTCCGCCCCCGGCCCGGACGCACAGCCCGTCTCCCGTGTGGAGCTGCTGGTGTCGTCCCCGCGGGCGAAGGAGCCGAAGGACACCCTCGCGCGCTCGTCGGCGATCGCCGAAGCCGTCGCCACCGCACGCGAATTCGTCAACACTCCCCCGAGCCACCTCTTTCCCGCCGAATTCGCCGACCGCGCAAAGGCACTCGGCACCGATGCGGGACTGAAGGTCGAGGTCCTGGACGAGAAGGCACTCGAAAAGAACGGGTACGGCGGCATCCTCGGGGTGGGCAAGGGCTCGTCCCGGCTGCCGCGACTGGTCCGCCTCAGCTACTCCGCCAAGAAGCGGAACGCCCCCAAGGTCGCGCTCGTCGGCAAGGGCATCACGTTCGACACCGGCGGCATCTCCATCAAGCCCGCCGCAGGCATGGAGAACATGACGTCCGACATGGGCGGTGCCGCAGCCGTTGTCGCGACCGTGGTCCTCGCCGCCAAACTCGGACTGCCCGTCGATGTCACCGCCACCGTCCCGATGGCCGAGAACATGCCGTCGTCCACCGCGCAGCGCCCCGGCGACGTCCTCACCCAGTACGGCGGAACCACTGTAGAGGTCATCAACACCGACGCGGAGGGACGCCTCGTCCTCGCCGACGCCATCGTCCGCGCCTGCGAGGACGAGCCCGACTACCTCATCGACACGGCGACGCTCACCGGCGCGCAGATGGTGGCACTGGGCAACCGGACCCCCGGCGTCATGGGGACCGACGAGTTCCGCGACCGCGTCGCCGCCGTCTCCCAGAGGGTCGGCGAGAACGCGTGGGCCATGCCGATGCCCGCCGAACTGCGCTCGGACCTCGACTCGAAGATCGCCGACCTCGCCAACGTCACGAATCACCGCTGGGGCGGCATGCTCGCGGCGGCCCTGTACCTGAAGGAGTTCGTCGCCGACGGCGTCCAGTGGGCGCACATCGACGTCGCGGGACCGGCCTACAACTCGTCGGGACCGTGGGGATACACCGGCCGCGGCGGCACCGGCGTGCCGGTGCGCACGATGATCTCGGTGATCGAGGACATCGCCGCCAACGGGTAGGCGCTTCGCGCTCGTGCGCCTTTCCGGTTGCCCCCGCAACCACAAAGGCGCACGGGCGGCGGAGCCGCCTACAGGTCGCGTTCGCGCTCCCGCTTCCGCTCGATGCGGCGCCGCGCGTCGTGGTCGCGCATCCGCTGCGGGTAGCCGGTCTTGCGGACGTCGTACACCGGGATGCGCAGATCCTCCCCGAGTTTGCGTGCGCCGCGTTCGCCGCCCACCCGGCGCCGGGTCCACTCGCCGTCCGCCGCGACGAGCACGACGGTGACTTCGGTCACTGTCGTCCGAGGTTCTACGTACGCCTCCACACCGAGATGGGTGCGAGTCCAGTTCGCGAGATGGGCGGCATCCTCCGGGGACGCCTGGGATCGGCCGGACCGAGGCCGCGAGAAACGGTCGAACAACCCCACGTCGAGCCTCCTCGAGTGCGTGCGCGGGGCGGTGCCCGCGATGTCCTCCAAGTTTGCCAGCGAACATCCGGTTTCCGCCGCGACCGCAAACTACCGGCCAGTAGGGATTTCGATGCGACACACCGGAGTGACCGGGGGGTCCCCCTCGACGGACGCGCCCGTCGGATCAATGGAAAGATGTGGAGCGCCGACACAGCGAGTGGGTGACGACGAATCGGAATTACCTGCAAGTAGACGCAAGACACGTGCATCTCGAGCACAATGGTTCACGACCACAAGTCGACAAAATTCAACAACCCGAACACAACTGTCGAGGAGTCAAAAGACATGGCCTTCTCCGTCCAGATGCCAGCGCTTGGTGAGAGTGTCACCGAGGGAACTGTCACGCGGTGGCTCAAGCAGGAAGGAGACACGGTCGAAGTTGACGAACCCTTGCTCGAAGTCTCCACGGACAAGGTGGACACGGAAATCCCGTCTCCCGTGGCCGGCGTTCTCAGCAAGATCGTTGCTCAGGAAGACGACACCGTCGAAATCGGTGGCGAGCTTGCCGTGATCGGCGACGCCGGTGAGGCTCCCGCCTCCGACTCCGCTCCCGCACCCGCCGCCGAAGAGCCCGCCGCAGAGCCGGCTCCCGCCGCGGAGGCACCGGCCGCAGAGCCCGCGCCCGCAGCGTCCGGCGGCGGTTCCGCCGAGGGCACCGCGGTGAACATGCCCGAACTGGGCGAGTCCGTCACCGAGGGCACCGTCACCCGCTGGCTCAAAGCCGTCGGTGACGAGGTCGCCGTGGACGAGCCGCTCGTCGAGGTGTCCACCGACAAGGTCGACACGGAGATCCCGTCGCCCGTCGCCGGCACGCTCCTCGAGATCAGCGCGGAGGAAGACGACACCGTCGCCGTCGGCGGTCAGCTCGCCGTCATCGGTTCCGGCGCGCCCGCCGCCAAGCCGGAACCGAAGCCCGAGCCCACCCCCGAGCCCGCGAAGCCCGCTCCGGCCCCGGAACCGGCGAAGCCCGCACCCGCCCAGAGCGCTCCGGCTCCGGCCGCCGCACCGGCGGCATCCGCGCCGGCTCCCGCCGCCGCTGCACCCGCTCCCGCGGCCACGTCCGGGGACAGCACCCCGTACGTCACCCCGCTGGTGCGCAAGCTCGCCGCGGACAACGGCGTCGACCTGTCCTCGGTGACGGGCACCGGAGTCGGTGGCCGCATCCGTAAGCAGGATGTTCTCGCTGCCGCCGAGGCCAAGAAGGCACCGGCCGCCGCTGCCGCGCCTGCGGCCGCACGGCCCGCTGCCGCTGCTGCTCCCGCAGCCGCCTCCGCCGGGGTCCGCCCCGAACTGGCGCACCTGCGCGGAACCACGCAGAAGGCCAACCGAATTCGCCAGATCACGGCCACGAAGACCCGGGAGTCGCTGCAGAGCACGGCGCAGCTCACCCAGACCTTCGAGATCGACGTCACCAGGATCGCGGCCCTGCGCGCGCAGGCCAAGAACACCTTCCTCGAGCGCGAGGGCGTCAAGCTCACGTTCCTCCCGTTCTTCGCGAAGGCCGTCGTCGAGGCGCTGAAGTCGCACCCGAACATCAACGCCAGCTACGACGAGGCGAACAAGCAGATCACCTACTACGACGCCGAGCACCTGGGCATCGCGGTCGACACCGACCAGGGCCTGCTGTCCCCCGTGATCCACAACGCCGGCGACCTGTCGCTGGCCGGACTGGCCCGCGCCATCGCGGACATCGCCAAGCGCGCCCGCTCCGGTGGACTCAAGCCGGACGAGCTGTCCGGTGGCACGTTCACGATCACGAACATCGGCAGCCAAGGCGCCCTGTTCGACACCCCGATCCTCGTGCCCCCGCAGGCCGCGATGCTCGGAACCGGTGCGATCGTCAAGCGTCCCGTGGTCGTGACCGACGAGTCCGGCAGTGAGAGCATCGGCGTCCGCTCGATGTGCTACCTGCCGCTCACGTACGATCACCGCCTCGTCGACGGTGCCGACGCCGGCCGCTTCCTGACGACGATCAAGCAGCGTCTGGAGCAGGGCGCGTTCGAGGCCGATCTCGGCCTCTGATCCGTCACCGGACTTCGAGCCGAACGTAGTTTCGCAGGGGCACCATTTCCAGCAGGAATGGTGCCCCTGCGCTGTGAAGGAGGCTGTTGCACATGCGCGTGGTCGTCGCCGGATCCTCCGGGCTGATTGGCACCGCTCTCGTCTCGTCCCTCCGCGGCGACGGTCACGACGTCGTCCGCCTGGTCCGCCGGTCGGCGGCGGGTCCCGACGAGTCGCGCTGGGATCCGCAGAAGGACCGGCTCGACACCGGGATCCTCGTGGACGCCGACGCGGTCGTGAATCTGTGCGGCGTCGGGATCGGCGACAAACGCTGGACCGGCGCGTACAAGCAACTGATCCGGGACAGCCGGATCGCCGCCACCGACGTCCTGGCCGAGGCCGTCGCCGAGGCCGGGGTGCCCGTGTTCGTGAATGCGAGCGCGGTCGGCTACTACGGCGACACCGGCGACCACGTGGTCGACGAGACCTCGCCGTCCGGGACGGGTTTCCTCGCGGACACCTGCCGTGACTGGGAGGCGGCGACGGCCCCCGCCGACGACTCGAAGGTCCGGACGGTGCGACTGCGCAGCGGCATCGTCCTGTCCCCCCACGGCGGCCTGCTCGGCCGGCTGAAGACGCTGTACTCGTTCGGGCTCGGCGGCCGGCTCGGCAACGGCCGCCAGTACCTGTCGTGGATCTCGTTGGAGGACGAGGTCGATGCGATCAAGTTCGTGCTCTCCCGCGACGACGTGGCCGGCCCTGTAAACATCACCGGTCCGGCGCCCGTCACCAATGCGCAGTTCAACGGCGCGGTCGCGCGGACGATGCACCGCCCCGCCCCGTGGATCGTGCCCGGGTTCGCGCTCAGCGCGCTGGTGGGCGAGTTCGCGCAGGAGGGCATCCTGGCCGGGCAGCGCGCGATCCCGACGGTGCTCGAGAACGCGGGATTCCGGTTCCGGCACAACACCATCGGGGAAGCGCTCGACGCCGCCCTCGTCCGGTGAACCCGGCTCGTGGCGGCACGGCCACCGCCCCGGCGTAACCTCTAGCGCATGAGCAGCGCGACACAATCCGCCCGTTTCAGCCCCTCCCCGATCGCCGTCGAACACCTCGGCACGATCGGGTACGTCGACGCCTGGGACCGACAGCGCGAGCTGGCGGCCGAACGCGCCGAGAACGCGGGCACCGACACGCTGCTCCTGCTCGAACACCCCGCCGTCTACACCGCGGGACGCCGCACCGAACCGGAGGACCGTCCCACCGACGGCACTCCCGTCATCGACGTCGACCGCGGCGGGAAGATCACCTGGCACGGCCCGGGACAGCTGGTGGGGTATCCGATCGTCAAGCTGGCGGAACCGGTCGACGTCGTGCGGTACGTCCGCAGGCTCGAGCAGGCGCTGATCTCCGTGTGCACCGACCTCGGCATCGTCTGCGGCCGGGTGGACGGCCGCTCCGGCGTGTGGTTGCCCGCCTCCCTCGACAACGGGCAGTGGCTGCCCGAGCGGAAGGTCGCGGCGATCGGGGTGCGGGTGCAGCGCGGTGTCGCTCTGCACGGCTTCTCGCTCAACTGCAATTCCGTCCTGACGGGCTTCGACGCGATCATCCCGTGCGGCATCCGAGACGCCGGGGTGACGTCGCTGTCGCGCGAACTGGGCCGCGACGTCACGGTCGAGGAGGTCACTCCGGCCGTCACCGCCGCTGTCGTGGCCGCGCTGGACGGCACCCTCCCGGTGACCGACCACGACATCGAACGGGTCACGTTCGACTCCGCGACGGCCGAGAAGGCGTCCGCCGCCCCCACCTTCACTACTGTTCAGTACGGTTGACGACCGCTCCCCGGCCCGTCGTGCGCGTCGGGCCGGGCGTAGCATCGTTCGCGTGACTGTGGCCCCAGAAGGACGCAAATTGCTCCGCCTCGAGATCCGAAACGCGGAGACTCCGATCGAACGCAAACCGAACTGGATCAAGACGAGAGCAAAGATGGGCCCGGAATACTCCGAGCTCAAGGGCCTCGTCAAGCGCGAGGGTTTGCACACCGTCTGCGAAGAAGCCGGCTGCCCCAACATCTACGAATGCTGGGAAGACCGCGAGGCGACNTTCCTCATCGGCGGGCAGCAATGCACNCGCCGCTGCGACTTCTGCCAGATCGACACCGGCAAACCCACGGACCTCGACCGNGACGAACCCCGCCGCGTCGCCGAATCCGTCCAGGCNATGGGACTGCGGTACTCCACCATCACCGGCGTCGCCCGCGACGACCTCCCCGACGGCGGCGCCTGGCTCTACGCCGAGACGGTCCGCCAGATCCACCAGCTCAACCCCGGCACCGGCGTCGAGAACCTCATCCCCGACTTTGGCGGCAAGCCGGACCTGCTCGCCGAGGTCTTCGACTCCCGCCCCGAGGTCCTCGCCCACAACCTCGAGACCGTGCCCCGGATCTTCAAGCGGATCCGCCCCGCGTTCCGNTACGAACGCTCCCTCGGCGTGATCACCGCCGCCCGCGACTTCGGGCTGGTCACCAAGTCCAACCTGATCCTCGGCATGGGCGAGACCCCCGANGAGGTNCACCAGGCGATGCTCGACCTGCACGCCGCCGGCTGCGACATCCTCACCATCACCCAGTACCTGCGNCCCTCCCCCCGGCACCACCCCGTCGAGCGGTGGGTCAAGCCCGAAGAGTTCGTCGAACACTCCCAGGCCGCCGANGAGATGGGATTCGCCGGCGTCATGGCCGGACCGCTCGTGCGCTCGTCGTACCGCGCCGGCCGCCTCTACGCACAGGCGATGGCCCACCACGGCCGCGAATTGCCCTCCGCCTTGGCCTCGCTCGGCGACAGTGGACCCGCCGCCTAGGTTGCTGGTTCGCTCATCGAACGGCGAGGAGAACGCTGAGATGACTTGGTACAGCACAATGTCCGCGCGGTTCGCACAAGTACGCCGAGCGCTGGAAGACGGGGCGCGGCAGACGCTCGAGGGGTCGATCAGCACGGAGACCGGCCCGTACTCCAACGGAACACCGGACGGTCACCGGCGCACAAGCGGTGACCTCAATCTGCTCGGCGTGCACGGCATGCGCGACTGGCACGGCGCTCTCGAAACCCATTGAACCCCTGCCTGTCCGGCGACCGGCACGAGCAATCGCACTCGTGTCGTCAGCTGGAGGCGAGTTCGGCGTCGACCGCCGCGGGAGCCGTCGAGCCGCGCACGATGAGCTCGGGCGGCAGTGGAGGTGTGGGCTCCACCGATTCGGCGCCCCCCAGGATTTCGATCACGACGTGAGCGGCCTGCCTGCCCAGCTCCCACGTGGGAAGACGCACCGTCGTCAGGGGCGGATCAAGGTGCCCGGCCAGCGGTGAGTCGTTGTAGCCGACCACCGAGAGGTCATCAGGGCATCGCAAACCGCGTTCCTTGATTGCCGCGATCGCACCCACGGCAAGCTGATCGTTGTGGGCGAAAATCGCGGTCGGCACGTTCTTCTCGTCCCGCTCGAGCAACATTGTCGTGAGCCGGAACCCTTCCTCGACGGTCGGCGCCGAGGCAATGACATCACCCGTCACGTCCCGCGCCGTCGTCGTCGCCATGACCGACTCGTACCCGGTCGAGCGCCCGAGGAACGACGAGTTCCGAGACGATCCCTTCAGTTGCGCCAACCGGCGATGACCGAGATCCACCAGATGTTGGGCGGCCAGCCTGCCGCCGAGCACATCATCATGGGTGACGCTCGGCCAGTCACCGGAGGGGAGAGTGCGCACGGCCAACACCACGGGCATCCCACCGGCGGCGTCACGCACCTGGGGCTCGTCGCCCTGCAGGGCGGCGGTGAGGATGACCGCGTCGACCCGCCGCTTCGCGAAGTTGTCGAGCGCGGTGGCGAGGGTCTGCGAGTCGTCGTGAGTCTCGGCGATGATCAGCATCGCCCCGTGCGTCCGGAATTCCTGCTCGATGCCCCGCAACAGGGGTGCAACGAACGGGTTCGCCACGTCGGCGACCAGGACACCGACCAAGCCGGTCAGTCCCTTGCGCAGGCTCTGCGCAACCGTGTTGACGCGATATCCGAGTTCCTCGGCGACCACCCGAACCTTTTCCCGGGTCTTCGCGTTGACCAGGTGTTGGCGTGCCGGATCCAGAGCACGAGACACCGTGGCGGCATGGACGCCCGCACGCTCGGCGACATCCTTGAGAGTGGTCTCGTTCTCGCGTCTGGTGATCACACTGCAGAAGTGTATGCAAACCATTGCGAGTAGTCGACAACGGACATCGCCACCACCCCGAACGCAGCGCCGTCGGAGGCGACGAAACTGCAGATCACCGGCCATTTCACCCGCGATGGGAAGCGGCCACGGAGGCGGGAGGCAGCGCGGCAAACCCGGGTGCAAACATCTCTGACCGCGCGTCGCCGCCGCACCGCCTACGAATGCTCGGGCTCGGCGGGCCCTGGGGCGGCGACGGCGGCGACGATGACACCGATCGGTCCGACGAGGAATCCGATGATCAGAAAGCCCAGTGTGTCGCGATGCTTCTTCCCCGCGATCACCGCGGACAATCCCGCGCAGACGACCGCGATGACGAACTGCACACCCAGCGCACTGGTCATCACAACCATTCCCCGATCCGGGAGGAAAATGCGGCAGGGCCCGCTACACCCGGGGTGTGCGGCGAGGTGGTCGTCGGATCGGCCGGACGCCCGGTTTCAGACCGTCGTGAATCCACCGTCGACAACCAATTGCTGACCGGTGACGAAGGAGGCGTCGTCCGAAGCGAGGAACGCGATGCACGAGGCGACCTCTTCGGCGGAGCCCGCGCGCGCCATGGGGGTCTGGTCGATCAGCCCCTGCGAGATGCCATTGTCCTGCGCTTCGGTCATCGGCGTCACGATGAATCCGGGGTGCACCGAGTTCACTCGCACCCCCGTCGAAGCGTAGGTCGCTGCAGCGTTTCTCGTCATCATCGTCACCGCCCCTTTCGAGGCCTGGTACGCGGACACGCCTGACGCGCCGATCAATCCCCACATCGAGGAGACGTTGACGATGGAGCCTCGACCGGCGGCAACCATGTACGGCAGGACGGTGCGAAGCCCGTAGAAGACACCGTTCTGGTTGATGTCCACGACGCGTTTCCAGTCGTCGATCGTGATGTCGACGAGGTTCTCGTACGAACCGACCAGGCCCGCGTTGTTGACGAGCACGTCGATCCGCTCGTCGGCTCCCGCCACCTCGCGGACGAGTCGACCCCAGCGGTCGAGGTCGGTGACATCGAGTTCGTGCCAGGAGATTCCCTGCTCGTCGGCCGGGACTCGAAGATCGAATCCGTGGACGGTGGCACCCTCGTCGCGTAGCCGCTGGGCGGTGGCCAGACCGATGCCCTGAGCCGCGCCTGTGACGATGCAGGTCTTCTGGTTGAACCGGGACGTGGTCATGTGAACTCCTTTGTCATGGCTGCCCGGACGACCGTGTCCAAGGCGCGGCGTGCCTTGTCGAGAGCCTCGTGCAGGGACAGGGCACGGTGGGTGTGCGAGATGATCTCGGTGCCCCACGGTCCGCGGAACCCGATGTCGGTGAGAGTCTGCACCAATCCGACGAGATCGAAGGTGCCCTCGCCGCACAGCAGTCGCTCGTTGATGGAGTCGTCGAGCAGCGTTCCGACCACGTCGGCGGCGGCGTCGTCGAGTTCGACACCGAAAATGATGTCCGGGGTGAGTGATTTCCTCAGGTCGTCGAGTGTGGTGCCGGCGCGGAAGACGTGCCAGGCGTCGACCATGACACCGCAGTTGGTGCGGTCGACGGCACGGACCACATCCGCCGCCAACGGAACCGAGGAGAGCATCGTGTACGGCATCGGCTCGATCGCTACCCGCACCCCGTGTCCCGCGGCATGATCGGCCAGGTCGCGCAGCGGACCCACCAGCGAATCGGTGGACTCCAGCGGCGCGGCCACAGCGGTGCCGACCTTGATGTGGATGGGGTCGAGTTCGGCTGCCGCCCGCATCAGCAGATCACGTGTCCGATCCGAAGCGATGCGCTTCTCATCGGTCTCCCACCAATCGACGAGGAACTCGATCTCGGTGAAACGGAGACCGGCCGTCGAGATGGCCTCACGCAGTGCCGCGAACCCGATCGTGTCGTCGACGTGGGCGAGGTCGTCGTGTGCGATGCCGATACCGGACCACCCGGTCGCGGCGACCTCGCGAACACGGTCGAGAATGTCGAGCGGGCTCTTCTCGCTCGGCATCATCGGAGTGACGTCGCCTGCACTGGTCCAACACGTCGCGATGAGGTCGATGTTCGGGCCCGTCATGTGTTCTTCTCCATCAGAGTCGGGGTGCGATCGGTAGTCGGGGGTCTCACCGTCAGTACTTGTTGGCGACGAACAGTTCCTGTGCCGGGAACAGTGTGAGAACCTGGGGTCCGTTCGCCGTGACGACGACCTCTTCCTCGATCCTGGCGGCGGAGGAACCATCGGTTGCCGGGCAGTACGTTTCGAGGGCGAACACCATGCCCTCCTGAAGTTCGACCGGTTCCTTCATGCTGTTCAACCGGGAGATGATGGGGCGTTCGTGCAGTCCGAGACCCAGGCCGTGGCCGAACTGCAGACCGAAGGCGGCGAGTTCGTTGTCGAACCCGAATTCCTCGGCCTTGGGCCACACCGCGGCGACCTGGTCGGTGGTGACACCCGGTTTGATCATCTCGATGGAGGCGTCCATCCATTCGCGGGCCTTGGTGTAGGCGTCGCGCTGGCTGGGGGTGGAGCTGCCCACACCGAAGGTGCGGTAGTAGCAGGTGCGGTAGCCGTTGTAGCTGTGGATGATGTCGAAGAACGCCTGATCGCCAGGGCGAATCAACCGGTCGGTGAAGTTGTGCGGGTGAGGGTTGCAGCGTTCACCGGAGATCGCATTGATCGCCTCGACCTGATCGGATCCCATCTCGTAGAGGCGCTTGCTGGCGTGCGCGACGATCTGGTTCTCCCGGATGCCGGGCTTGAGGATCTCCGCGATGTCCTGGTATACCCCGTCCACCATCGCCGCAGCCTGGGACAGCAGCATGATCTCGTCCGACGACTTGATCTGGCGGGCGTCGAGCATCAGTTGCTGGCAGTCGACCACCTTCAGACCCTGGCGCTGCATCTCGAACAGGAACGGCGGCTCCACGATGTCCATACCCACGGGCAGGTCCGCCACACCTGCGTCCTCGAGCAGGCCCTTGATCTCGCGAACCGCGGTTTCCATCAGGCCGACGCTCGGGGCCACGCCGCCGCGAAGGCCGAGCATGCCGGGCCGGCAGTTGTCGTCCGGCAGCCAGTTCGAGTACAGCTGGTGGTGCCGAACAGCCGACCCGAAGTCCCACAGGTAGGGTGCGTCCTCGCTGCGAGTGAGCAACGCGTAGCGCGACATCTTGTCGCCGAGAGCGCCGCCGATCCAAGTCTGCGTGGTGTACCGGATGTTGTAGAAGTCGAACAGCAGGAAGGCGCCGCACTCGCTGGCGTCGAGCGATGCCTTCGCTCGACCGAGTCGGTAGTCGCGCAGGCGTGCGAAATCGACGCGCTCTTCGTAGTCGACTCCCATGTGTCCCGGTGCGGGCGCAGGGCGCAGGTGTTTCGTCATGGCGGGGGGATCCTTCCTAGTACATCGAGGAGATCGGCTGCGGCTGTTCGCATCTCGTGTGGTCTTCGCCGGCCGACGGCGGGAAACGTCATTCCCGAGGAGAGTTCGGTGCGGTCAGTCGCGGCCGAGGCGAAGGTATTCGGCGACGGCGGACTCGTCGTGATCGGCAAATCCGGCGGCCGCCGCCTGCTCGAGGATTTCGAGTGTTCGGGCCGCGTGGGGCAGGTGGGCGCCCGTCTCGGATGCGAGCGCCAACGCGTTGCGCAGGTCCTTCGCCGCCAAGGCCAGTCGGAACGCCGTGGGAACCTCGTCGGGCCGCTCGAAGGCGGCCTGCCGGTACTGGACGAAGGGCGCGGCGACCGCACTGTTGAGGAACACCGCGTAGGCGGCCTCGCGGCCGATGCCGGCTCGTTCAGCCAGTACCAGCGACTCGGACACCGCCCCGTTGAGGCCATGCACGATCGCATTGACCGCAAGCTTCATCGCAGCACCACGACCACTGGCCCCCATGGCGATGACCGGATCACCCATCGCGGAGAGGATGCTCGTGCAGTCCTCGACATCGCGAGCGTCCCCTCCGGCCATGATCGTGAGGGTGCCTGCGCTGGCGGCCGCGACGCTACCGGACACCGGCGCATCGACGAACCGCCCACCCGCCTCCTCGGAGCTACGACGAAGCGAGGCGACCGTGTCGGGCGCGATCGTGCTCATGTCGATCGCGATCACGCCGTCGCCAATTGTGGTGAGCACTCCGGATTCGGAGGTATAGGCATCGAGTACCGCGGAGTCGTCGGCGAGCATCGACACCACGAAGTCGGCGCCCTTGGCCGCGATGGCCGGACTGGCGGCGGCAGTGGCGCCGTGCTCGGCGGCGAACGCCTCCGCCTTGGTCGCCGTCCGGTTCCAGACCGCGAGTTCGTGCCCGGCCTTGACCAGGTTCGCTGCCATCGGCGCCCCCATATTGCCAAGTCCCAAGAAGGCAACCGTGCTCATCTGCAGTACTCCTCTTCACACTCGGGTGCATGACCGTCGAGCCTGTGCTCGCTCATCGACTCGCAATTGCAATCCTTTGCAATAGCAGCATGCACGTGGGTGCTGTGCAGTGTCAAGAGCGGCCCCACCTCATCCGATCTGTCGCTCGAACTGCGCGAGTAAGCGCCGTGGTCAGCGCACCTTTCGGCACTTGACATCAATTGCGGTGGCGATCACACTGATGCAATCGATTGAATTTTACGATCGACTGACGCAACCGGCGGGCGCGTCGCCGACGAAGGCGCATCGCCTGTTCGCCGTTGAACCACACACCAGTACAGCCCGAGATCTTCCCGATCACCAGCTCGTCTGCGCCAGAACTGCATCCAGCGCCGCGTAGCTTTCGTTCATGCCGCTTTCCATGCCGGACTGCAGCATGCCGTCGCGCTCCTCGGGGGTGTGGAACTGGCTGACGACGGACAGTTTGGTGCGTCCGTCGCCGAGGTCGGTGTAGGTGTTGTTCTCGACGATGACGTGACCGGGCATGCCGTCCCATTCGAACGTGTACACCAGGCGCTCTTCCGGAGCGATCTCCCGGAACCGGCCCTCGAATCCGTGCGAGTCGCCGTCCGCGTGTTCGACGAAGCGCCAGTGCCCGCCGCGCTCGAATTCCCAGCGTTCGACGTCGAGTTCGTTTCCGCGGCCCCACCACTGGGCGAGCAGTTCCGGTTTCGTGAAGGCCGCCCACACACGGTCGCGTGGGGCGTTGAAGACGCGTTCGACATGGATTTCCCGGTCCGTCGGCGTCGAGACGGTGGAGGTCGCGGGAGTCTGCGAGGTGCTCATGACGTGCCTTCCGTTCGGTTGAGGAATTCGTCCAGACGGTTCAGGCGCCCTTCGAGCGACAGTTGGTAGTCGCGGATCCAGGCCACCTCACGTTCGAGGGAATTGGTCCCCAACATGCAGTACCGCACCCGGCCACGTTTCTCGGTCACGACCATCCCCGCGTCTTCGAGCAGTCCCACGTGCTTCTTGATGCCGGTGAGCGTCATCTCGAAGAGTTCGGCGAGGTCGCTGATCGAGCAGGCGCCCTCGCCGAGCCGGCGGAGGATCCCCCGCCGTGTGGGGTCTGCCAGTGCGGCGAACGTGGCGTCGAGAGCCGAATGCTGAACCATCAAGTTCAGTGTCGCACGTGCGTGATGCTCCGTCAACGCTTTTCGCGGTGTCTCGGCGCCGGTACGGATCGGTAACGAATGCGGACGACACGCCTGCCGCCGCCCTGGGCATCTCGCGGGCGCCGTTAGCGTCGAACCCGTCGGCACACGTCCGCACACCGAGGGGGCGGGATGGAATCACGCGTTTTTCCTCGCCGCCCCGCGATCGTGGTGGTGCTCGCAGTGTGCGCGACGGTGGCCGTCGTGGCATTGCTCGGCACCGTCGACCCGTGGACGCCGAAGGTCGGGCTGTTCGCCGGCGGCGCCGATCTGCACGTCTACCGCGACGGCGGCTGGCGGGTGCTGCACGGCCTGCCCCTGTACAGCGGACCCGTCGCTCTGGGGTTGCTCTACACCTACACGCCGTTCTCCGCGATCGCGTTCGTGCCGCTCGAACGGATACCCGGCGCGTACGTCGACAACCTGTGGATGGCGTTCAACCTGGGCGTACTGGCGTGCTGCGTCCTCCTGTGCTGGCGCATCCTCGGGTACCGGATCACCCCGCACCTGCTGGCGGTCGCCGCGCTGACGGCGGTGACCTGCACTTTCGTCGAACCGGTGCGGACGACGCTGTTCTACGGCCAGATCAACCTGGTGCTGATGCTGTGGGTGCTCTGGGACTTCTCCCGCACGGAGCGGAGCGTGCTGCGCGGGGTGGGGATCGGGCTGGGTGCGGCCGTCAAACTGACCCCCGGCTTCTTCGTCATCCAACTCCTCGCCCTGCGGCAGTGGCGGGCCGCCGCAGTCGCGACGTCCGTCTTCGCGGGCACGGTGGCGCTCGCCTGGGTGATCGTTCCTAACGACTCCCGCCGGTACTGGACCAGCACGTTCTTCGACTCGACCCGCATCGCCGACGACGCGCACCCGTCCAATCAATCGTTGCGGGGAACGCTGGCCCGGCTCACGGACGGGCAGGTGCCGCCGTGGCTGTGGCTGATCCTCGCGGGAGCCGTCACCGTCGTCGGCCTCGTCGTGTCGGTGCGCCTCTACGAACGCGGCGAACGGTTGCTGTCGGTGGTGCTCGGCGGGCTCACCGCGGCGGTGGTGTCGCCGTTTTCGTGGAGCCATCACTGGGTGTGGCTGGTGCCGCTGATGGTCTACCTGATGCACCGCGCAGTCTCGGACAGCAGGCGGTGGTGGTTCGTGTGCGCCGCGCTGTTCGCGTCGACGGCCGCGTGGCCGTACTGGTGGAGTCCGGACTTCGCCGTCGTCGGACTGTTCCTGTTTCCGCCGTCGTGGCCGGTCGCGTTCGTGCTGCAGAACATCTTCGTGCTCGTGTACGTCCCGGTGCTCGTCTCGGCGACCCGGATGGTCACCCGGCGCACCCGGAATCGCCCGATCCTCACCTCGGTCGCGACCTATCCGCCGGCGCCGGACGAGGCCGTTCTGCCCAGCTGCCGCAAGTCTGCGTGAGCAGCACTGTTCACAAACCGGACAGGCCCTCGACGGCGCCGCCTTTCCGCACCCCTCGACGCGCCGTCCGGAATACCCTGGCAAGTGCACGCCCTGCACCGCCTGGACTCTGCACCCCCGGAATCGAACCGTCATGACCGAGCGCCCGCCGAGTGATTCGACGGTCGCGACTGGGCCGCCCACCGAACTGGGCGAGGAAACCCAGCTGCCGCCGTCGACGACGTCGGGCGCCGAACCGGTGTTCGTCGTCGACAGTGGCGTCGAACGCCTCGTCGCGGATTGGGAATCGTCGGGTTCGCCGGCCGAGCTCACGGAGTACCTGCCCGACACCGCCGCGATCCGGCGTGCGGCTCTGATCGAGTTGATCAAGGTGGATCTCGAGTACCGGTGGCTGCGGTCGGGCTGCCCGAAACGCATCTCGGAGTACTGCCTCGAATTCCCGGAGTTGCTGGCCGAACCGCTACCACCGGAACTCGTGTATCTGGAGTACCGGGTCCGCAGTCGGAGCGGCGCCGACGTCGATCCCGAGGAGTACGTCGCCGAGTACCCGCAGCAGGCGGACCGGTTCGAGACCCTGCTCGAAGACGACCGGCGCATGGACCGGCGCTCGGCGAGCGCGGCACTCGGCCCGGACGACGACTTCGACGTCGGCGGGCGCCTCGACGATTTCGATCTGATGATGGAACTGGGCCACGGCGCGTTCGCGCGGGTGTTCCTGGCCCGGCAGCGGTCGATGCAACGGTGGGTGGCGCTGAAGATCTCCCGCAACATCGGCAACGAACCGCAGACCCTCGCGCAGCTCGACCACCCGTACATCGTCCGCGTCTACGACCAGCGGGTGCTGGAGGATCGCCGTCTGCGGGTGCTGTTCATGGAGTACGTCCCCGGCGGCACGCTCCTCGACGTGGTGCGGCAGGTCCGCAAGACAGCACCCGAGCAGCGCTCCGGACAGTTGCTGCTCGATTCGGTGGATCGCGTCCTCGAGGCGCGGGGCGAGATCCGGCCCGAGTACTCGAGCGTGCGGGACGAGATCGCCGCGCTGTCGTGGCCGGAGACCGTCGCCTGGATCGGCCTCCGGCTCGCCGACGCACTCGACTACGCGCGGGCGCACGGCGTCCTGCACCGCGACATCAAACCGGCGAACGTGCTGCTGGGTCTGGAGGGCATCCCGAAGCTGGCCGATTTCAACGTCAGCTCGAGCGACAGCGTCGAGAACCGCGGTGCCGGAGGATTCATCGGCGGCTCCGTTGCCTACATGTCGCCCGAACAGTTGGAGGTGATCGACCCGGACACCCGCCGGACCGCCTCCGACCTCGACACCCGCAGCGACATCTTCGCGCTGGGGGTCATGCTGTGGGAACTGCTGACCGGGGCGCGGCCGTTCCCGGACGACGACGGGACCGCGTCGCCGCCGTCGCCGCAGGTACTTCTCGAATCGCGGCGCCGGGGAGTCGACCCCGAGCGGTCCGCGCTCCCCGAGGACTGCCCGGCCGCGATGCGGCGGATCCTGGTGAAGTCGCTCGCACCCGACCGGGACGACCGGTGGTCGAGTGGCAGGAAGCTGACGCGTCAGTTCGCGCTCTGCCTCGACCCGCACGCCCGCGATCTCGTCGACCCGGCGCCGGGAAGCATCCGGTCGACGATGTGGCGCTGGGCGCTGCCCATCGTGCTCGCCGCGGTCGGCATCCCGAATCTGCTGGCTGCGGGATACAACTATTACTACAACAAGGTGCTCATCATCGCGACGCTGCCCGTCGAAGCGCAGCAGGATCTCGAATTCGTGCACCTGGTGATCGGCGGGATCGCGTTCCCGCTGGGCGCGGTTCTCATCGTCTACTGGTGTCGGCTGTCCCTGACGGTGCCGCGCGGTCTCCGCAACGGCCGAACCTACAGTTCCGAGGTGCTGGAGAAGGCACGGGCCACGACGCTGGCGCTCGGACATCGGGCGGTGGTGGTCAGCTTCGGGCTGTGGGTCGTCGCCGGGGTCGCCTACCCGATCGCCCTGGAACTCACGGCCGGCGGCATCCCGTTGCGCGCGTACACGCAACTCCTCGCGTCCCTTGCGGTGTGCGGGGCGGTCGCCTTGGCCTACCCGTTCTTCATCCTCACCTTCTACGCGGTGCGGTGCCTCTGCCCGATCCTGCTGTCGCACGGCGAGTTGCGCGGAAGCGACGGCCGCAACATCCGGGCCCTCGGCCGAAGCATGCCGCGGTACCTCGCCGTCGCCGCGGCCGTCCCGCTGATCGGGGTCGCCGGGCTCAGCTTCGTCGGCGGAAGCACCGGCGACGCCGTCAACGCGACCGTTCGCGCGCTGTGCCTGGGCGGCATCTTCGCCTTCATCGCCGTGTACCAGTTGTTCCGAAGGATCGAGAGCGACTTGCGCGCACTCGCGCGGGTCGTGTCGCTGGAGGTGCCGGGATCTCCGACCCGGCGGCGTCGGTAGGAGCGGCCGGGCGGAAAAGAGAAGGCCCCTGGTGCTGCCGGGTCGGGGTCCGACAGCACCATGGGCTCAACAGGTATTTCTCCCGAAGCCCCCTCCGCGTTACACCCCGCGTGTCGCGGTCCCCGCGAGACCGCCCATCGTCATGTCGTACAGGGCCGTGGCCAGCTGGTTTCGCCGGCCGCGCAGGTCCCGGCGGAGGTACTCGAGACCCACCTCCCGGTAGCTGACGGTGAGCACCACGAGCAGCGCTTCGAGGTCCACACCCGGACCGATGGCGGACGGATTCAACGTCACATACGTACGCAACAGGTCGCGGCAGCGTTCCTCGATCCGGACCGAACGGTGCGCCGTCAGCGACAGGTGCGGGGCATCGTTGAGCAGCGAACCGAGGACGTCGCGGTACTCGTCCAGGACGGCGAGGAATTGAGCCTGCAGGGCCGCGTCCTTCAGGAACGTGCCCTCCGCGACCGACTGCTCGAGCTGCGCCCCGAACGCGGCCGTGGTTTCCTCCATGATCTTGTCCATCAGGACCTCGATGATCTCGTCCTTGTTCGCGAAGTACTGATACACCGATCCTTTCGAGATGCCTGCCGCGTCCGCGATGGCATTCGTGCTGCAACCGGTGTACCCCTTCGCCCGCAAAACCTGACCAGTTGCCGACAGGATGCGTGCGACCGTCGCCTGAGAGCGCTGCTGGGAGGGGTCTTTCCGCTGGCCAGTGCCCATTCGCGTAGCCTTCCCGATCTGTCACGCAATGCGACTTGTACCCGTCCGATCCGGTGGAGTGAACTGTAACTCACAGCAACTCGAGCGGGGGCTGAGCCACCAGGACGTCCCTCTCGACGACCGAATCGAGTACCTCGAAAATGACAGAAACCCAGTCTCGGGAATCCGCCCCCGGCTTCTCCGATTTCACGCCGCCGCGACGCTTCGACATGGACTCGGAGTGGGGTCGCCGCTCGATGCGGACGCTGTCGCGGTTCGTGCACGGCGATCCGACGCCCACCGCGGCGGAGCGGGAACTCCACGCCCGGGCGGTCGTGAGTCAGGACGAGATCGGTGCCGCACTCGCGCGGGCGGTGCTCGTCGACAAGACCGTGACGATGGCCCAGTTCTCCCGGGCACTGTCCGACGGCATCGGCAGTGTGCCCGACCCCGCGCCGCCACTGGCCGCGTTCTTCGAAGCAGTGGACCACCGGCCGCCGTGGGTCGACGACCGTCGCCTCGAACGCGGGGCCGCCGTCTGCCTGCGCAGCGGGATGACCGGACTCGACCTCCTCGCGACCGGTTCGCTGATGAACGGCTACCGCAGCGCCGCCACGTCCCGCCAACTCGTGGCCACCGGCAGGCTCGTCGGGGACGGCGCCGGTCAGCGGGTCGCCGAGACCGTGCGGTGGTGGTACGAGTGCGTCCTGCCGGGCGGCCTGGACCGCGACCGCCGCGGCTGGCAATTGTCCGTCCACGTCCGGCTGATGCACGCATTCGTCAATCTGACGCTGCTGCAGGACGAGGACTGGGACGTGTCCGACTGGGGCATGCCGATCAACCAGTCGGATCAGGCGGGCACGCTCGCCCTCTTCTCGACGACGTTCCTCGTCGGCCTCCGGTCGCTGGGCGTGTGGGTGTCCGCCGACGAGGGCGCCGACGTCATGCACCTGTGGCGGTACATCGGCTGGCTGATGGGCATCGACGACCACTGGCTCGTCGACGACGAGAACACCGGGCGCCGCAACATGTGCCAGATCGGGATGTTCGCGCCCGGCCCCGACGACAACTCCCGGGTGCTGGCCGACTCACTGCAGAAGTCGTGGGGCACGTTCCACTACCCGCGCGCGGAGGCCCTGCGACGCCGGCTCAACCGCCAGCGCCTGCTCAGCATTCAGCGGATGTTCTCCGGCAAGAGGGGCATGCAGGAACTCGGACTGCCGGTCGTGCCTGCCTGGTTCGTTCCGCTGGCACTCGCCGGGAACGGGACGATGCACGGTGCGGCGCGGGTGAGTCCGGCCATGCGGGACCGCGTCGGCCGGCGGTCCCGTCAGCGAGTGGAGGCGTGGCTGGCCGCGAACGAGACGCCGACGCGGACTCAGCGACGCTCGTAGATGCCGCGCACGTACGCCGCCTGCCCGGCGTGCTGAAGATCGTCGGAGACGACGCTGACCAAGCGAACCCCGAGAGTGACCGGCGGATCCCAATTCTCGTCGACGATCCGGTCGAGGTCGTCCGTGCCGATCGTCTGGACGTAATCGACCGTGCGATCGTGCACGGCGTCGTGGTACTCCCGCAACAGGTCGGCCCCGGACCGCACCTTCGCCACCTCGTCCGACGACTGCCCGTAGCCGATGTCGGCGACCCGGAACGGCAGGCCGAATCGCTCCACCCACCCGCCGGACGTCCACACCTGCTCGGTGCCCGCGACCCCGGCGACGTGATCGTCCTGCACCCGCGTGAGGTGCCAGATCAGCCAGGCGATGGTGTTCGCGTCCGCGTCCACCCGGAACGTCAGGGCGTCCGGGGGCAGATCGGCCAGCGTCGAATGCACGGTCTCCTGAATGCGATCGAAGGCGTCGGTCAACAGCGCGCTATGGTCCACGATCTTCCTTTCGTCGTGTGCACATCACGTTCCACTATGACCCCCTCGGGCTCACAGAACCGGCACGACATGTCCCCAGTACCCCGGGCGGCCGCTGACGACCACGGCCGGGCTACGCCGGTGACGATCCGAACCGCCGAGCGTCACGGCTTCCGGAGAACGCGAGATCGCCCCCGCGAGCGGGAGGTACCCCCAAGATTGTGGGCCGGCGACGGCGGCGAGGGATATGGAACGAGCACAGGTTCCTTTCCGGAGTTTCGTGCTGCTGCCTGAGGTTTTCCCACTGATCGGCGTGTCGTTGATCTTCGACGTGTAAGCCCGCTGTCGCCGTGTCCGCGGGGGTCGATGTGCAGATCCAGAAGGCAACCCCGGCACCGGGTGTGGTGACGTGGTGGCGATCGATGTCGCGGCTGCCGCGGTGGTGGATCGGTTCGGTGTGGGCGGACTGGGCGGAGGTGTGAGGGTGTCGGCTGTGGTCGGCTTCTGTGTGCAGCCTCGAGTAGGGAGCTGAAGGCTCGGCTGCGGAAGAGATCGTGGCGGTTCCGTTTTCATGACACGGACCTTGCGATTACGGCGTCGAGGTACCGGCTCGCGGCGCCCTCGACGCGGGCGCCCTCGGCGACTATCGGCCACGCACCGTCCATGCCGCCGACAATGGCCGCGCGGGAGAGGAACCCCTCCCAGAACGCCGGTGCCCCGAACTCGCCGCGCCACTGCAGGGCGGGAAGGGTGACCCGGTGCAGGGTGTGCTCGTGGGTCGTCCCGATCGCGCCGTGCACCTGGTGGACGTTGCGCACCGCCACGGCCAGGGCCTGCGAAACGACGCTGCGCGCGACCGCGACGCGGAACTGGGACAGCTCGCCGTCGAGGTCGTCGGTGAGGGCGTCGGCGAGCGCGGTGTCCACGGCAGCGCGGGCCAGCACGGACTCGGCGGCGATGTCGACGACGAGGTTCTGCACGGACTGGAACTTCGCCAGGGCGCGACCGAACTGGCTGCGGGCGGTGGTGTGCTCAATCGCCGAGGCGAGCATGCCGTCCATCGCGCCGACGCACTGCAATGCACGGGCGAGCGCGCCGCGCAGGACGTACGCCTCGACGGCCGCGGTGGGTACGGGTGACCAGGAGACGCCCTCACCGACGGTGACAGAGCCGGTCGGCACTGCCGAGATGCCCTCAATGGTCGTGATCGTCAACCGGTCGGTTGGCACGTCCGCGAGCTCGTGGGTATCGCCGGCGGGGCGCACGCACACGACGGTGGCGGTGGCACCGGCCCACGGGACACCGTGCGCGGTCCCCGAGGAATCGAGCAGCGCGACGGTGGCGGTGGAGTCGGACGAGTCGTCGATCCCGGCGGCGCGCCGGAGCGGCCCGGCCAGCAGGTCAGTCTCGGCGTACGGGACGGCCACACCGGCGGCAGCCGCGGTGCGCAGGAGCGCGGCGGCTTCGGCCCACCCGGCTCCGCTGCCCCCGGCGTCCTCGGGTGCGGTGAGCCGGGCGACGCCGACCTCCCGCAGAGTCGACCACACGGCGTCGGCGTCGTGCCGGACGTCGGGGCCCGAGAAACCGGAGACGACGTCGGAGAGCATCGTCTGCAGGTCCTCGTCGACGGAGAGGTCGACGGTCGTGGCGGTGGTCATCAGCGCATCCCCAGTCCCCGCGCGATGACGCCGCGCAGAATCTCGTTGGTGCCGCCGCGGAGCGTGAAGCCCGGGCGCTGGTGGAGGCCCGCGCGCAGCAGGCCGTGGATCTCGGCGACCGCGGCGGTGCCGTTCGTGCCGGCGAAATTGGGTGCAAGCTCGTCGCCGAGCCGGGTGGAGACGGTGTCGACGATGTCACCCTCGGTGGCGGTGCCGAGCAGCTTGACGAGGGCTGCCGGGGTGTCGGCGGGTTCACCGCGCTGCAGCGCGCCGGCGATGTTCTGGCTGAGGTTGTGCAGTCCGGCCATCCGGGCCACGGTCCGGCCGAGGTCGCTGCGCTCGGGCAGGGCTCCGGTGGAGATCGCACCGATCTCCGCGGCGAGCAGGCGGAACGAGGAGAGGAACCGTTCAGGGCCGCTGCGCTCGAAGGCGAGCTCGGAGTTGACCTGTTCCCAACCGTTTCCGGGGGTGCCGAAGACCATTGAGTCCGCCACGAAAACGTCCTCGAGCACGACCTCGTTGAAGTGGTGATCCCCCGAGAGGGAGACGATCGGCCGGATGGTGACGCCCTCGCTGCGCAGGTCGACGATGACCTGACTCAGACCCGCGTGACGGTACGAGGTGTCGAGCGGTTCGGTGCGGCACAGCGCGATGAAGGCCTCCGCGTGCTGGGCCCCGGAGGTCCACACCTTGGTCCCGGTGATCCGCCAGCCGCCGTCGACCTGAACGCCCTTGGTGCGGACACTGGCCAGGTCGGAGCCGGAGTCCGGTTCGGACATGCCGATGCCGAAGCAGCACTCGCCGGCGGCGATGCGGGGCAGGTACTCGTGCTTCTGCTCCTCGGTACCGTAGCGAAGCAGGGACGGGGCGATCTGTCGGTCGGCGACCCACTGCGCGGCGACAGGGGCGCCCACGGAGAGCAGTTCCTCGGTGACGACGAAGCGCTCGAGGTGGGTTCGGCCGCGGCCACCGAACTCAGTGGGGATCGTCATCCCGACCCAGCCGCGTTCGGCGAGGCGTCGGGTGAAGTCCTCGTCCCAGCGGGTGAGCCAGGTGTCGATCCAGGGTATGAGCCGCCCGGCGTCGACCTCCTCGGCGAGAAACGCGCGCACTTCGGCACGCAGGGCGTTCATTTCATCGGTCGCCACCGTGGTCGGTGGCGCGAGAGTCGAACTCATGGGGCCTCCTGATGAGTCCTGCCCGGGCGGCGCCCGGGCGATCGGGGGGTCGACTGTGCCGCTGTTCGGAGAGTGCGCACAGTCAAATCAAGGGTCAGTCCAGACCGCGGGGTCGCCCTGCCGAGGAGGACGCCCCGCATCACTTGGCAAGTGTCACAGAAACGCCCTAGATACACAATAGTGAAGCAGATTACGTATATACGCTATCCGTTGAGCGCGGAGGCCATTGCTACGCTTTCGCAATGACGGAAACTTCTCCGGCCGCCGGAGCCGTACCTTTCGAGCAGGTCCCCGAGCGTCCCCGCCATCGCATGATCGACCGGGTCGCGGCAATCCTCGAACTCGTCGCCCGGTCCGGTGCCGGTCTCACCCTCACAGCCGTGGCAAAGGCTCTCAACGCCCCGGTGAGTTCGGTGCATGGGCTGCTCAACGGTCTCGTCGCCGTCGGCTACCTCGACGAGCGCGACCGTATCTACACCCTCGGTACAGCTCCCTACCTGCTCAACGTCATCGCCGGACGCCCCCCTGTCACGTCGATAAGTCACGAACAGCTCCAGCAAGTGCACGCCGAGGCCGGACTGACCATCGCGCTGTCCACCTCGGTGGGCGACGACCTGTTCTACGTTGACCATGTCTCCTCTGAACCGGAGTACGCGTACCTGGCAGAGAACCGCCTGCGGCGCTCCCTGCTGCGCACGTCCGCGGGGTGGCTGCTACTGGCCGACCGCGAGCAGCGCGACATCTGGGCCTACCTCAACTCCCGCCCAGTGGCCGACGCCGATTACATCGAGCAGTTCCTCTACGCCCTAGAGGCACTACGGGCCACCGGCGTGTGTGCAGCCCCGGGCGTGGCTGTCGAACGCGGTGACGGCGTGTCGGTGGCTCTCCGGGAACGCGGCCGAACCATCGCCACACTCGGTGTGGTCGGCGTTCGTGAGACGATCATCGAGCGACGCGACGAGCTCGCTGAGATATGTCTCCGGCACGCCGAGGAGTGGGGCTTTCGCTGACCTCTAGGCGCGCGACTCCGTGCAAATGCCGAGTGCACGAACGTTCTCACAGATGTAGGACGAACGCGATCTCCCGTGTCAACGCCCCTGATACTTGTTGGCGCGTTTGCCCGCGAACGCCGCCAGCGCCTCACGGTGAACCTCGGTGTGATGCGCGAGCGCCCACAGAGCGGCCGACAGCTCGAGAGCAGTGACTCCAACGGCTGGTGCTGGGACTCCCGCAACAGGAGAGCTTCGTGCCACTGGCGGCATTCCCGGTACGGCGAGGAACGCCCGGGGCGAGCGACCCGCAGGTTAGTCGAGCACATCGGGTTCGCTTATACCGAGGGCGATCTCACGACGTTGACGGCGGTGACCAGGGACAGGATCGACGCTGATCAGACGCGTCTCGAGCTGGAGCTGGAGCCGGAGTCGCAGATCCGCGCGGGCTGGGATGCGGTGGTGCGCTCGCACTCCAGCGAGGTCCTGTGGGGCCTGACCGGGACGTACTCGGCGCTGGGGTTCGATGAGATCGGCGATGAGACAACTAAAGTCGCTAGTATGCGCCCGACTGATCGAGCCGAATAGCAAACTCGACACGATCGGGCGCTCGAAGACATCGGCGTCCAGGCACCCCTTGAAACACGATCAACGCCAACCTGCGGGGCCGTCGTTCATCGTCGCCTCCCGAACCTCCAAGGCCCCCAGGGAACTCGAGGATCGTTTCGGCCGCCGCGGTAACACTATCGCCGAAGGTGACGCCGCGGAGCTGACCCGCTCGATGGGCCAGGGCCCTGACCGGCGCGACCGCAGGGTGGTGTGGCACTAAAAGTGGCAAAGCGCCCAACGCGACCGGCGCACCGCCAACGCGCAGATCGACCGCGTCATCCTGGATGAGGCATCAATCGAGCGGGCCCGCCAGCCCGCCGGCCACAAGGGCTACGTCACCGACATCGAGCCGACCGTGATGGTCGGAAAGGCGGTCGTGGCCGCCTATCACAACCTGCGGAAAGTCGAGCAAATTCTTCCGCCTCGCCATGTCGGAACTGAAGGCCAGACCGGTCTTCCACCGCACCCGCGAGTCGATCGAGGCATACCCGCCCATCGTGCGCCGCTCCAGCCATAACCCGTTTGCGCCGCGCGGCCGCAGCACCAAAACACTAGCGAAGCGGCCATATTTTACGTAGTTATGAATTTTTCTCTTTAGTTGCGGACTTGAAGCCTGAAGCCTATGGTGTACACCACATCCCAAAACGAGACCTGGTCGCAGCCACACAGGTTCCAGGTCTCGCTCCCTCCAGCTTCTCGGCCCTCTCATCACCTCTGATCAGAGGGCTAGAGCGAGCGGCAACCCTGCCCCCTCTCAGCGTTCGAAAGGTCCAAAACGATGACCGCAATCCACGCTCCAAAGAACGACCCGGCACAGTCTGCAGAAACACCTACCTATGACGTCATCGTTGTCGGTGGTGGTTTCGGTGGCATTTATCAGCTACGCCATCTTCGGGACCGGGGATTCTCTGTGATCCTGCTTGAAGCCAGTGGCGGTTTCGGCGGGGCATGGAGCCTCAATCGCTATCCGGGAGCAAGGGTGGACAGCCACGCACCGGTATATCAGTTCACCGACGAATACCTCTGGAAGGATTGGGACTTCACGCAGATGTTCCCCGACCATGAGGAAATGCGTAGCTATTTCAATTATGTTGATTCCAAACTGGACCTGAGCAAGGACAGTCGATTCAACACTAAGGTCGTGAGCGCGACGTTCGACGAAGAGCAGCGGATGTGGAACCTCGAAACACAGGACGGAGCCACTTTCCGGGCAAGGTTTGTGGTGTTCGCGACAGGGTCGACCACGGAACCCTACACACCATCCATCCCAGATATGGATGCGTACCAAGGAGAACTGGTTCATACCGCCCGATGGCGTTCCGATCTGGACATGACGGGAAAGCGCGTCGCGATTATCGGAACTGGCGCAAGCGCTGTTCAGGTAGTGCAGGAAGCAGGCCCAGTAGTCGAAACCCTCACGGTTTTCCAGCGCACTCCGAATATTTCATTGCCTATGCAACAGAAGTACTTGGATGATGAGGAACAAGCTGCCCTCAAGAACAAAATGCCCGAAGTTGCCGCGAAATGTCGCGAAACCCACGCAGCGATCGACTACGACTTCGACCCCCGGAGCGGTGTCGAAACCCCAGAGGACGAGCGCAATGCTGTCTTTGAGCGCCTTTGGAATCAGGGCGGATTCGCATTCTGGCTGGGAAATTTCTCGGACTATCTATTCAATGACGAAACAAATGCGCTGACATATGAGTTCTGGAAGAACAAGATCAAGCCCCAGATCAAAGACCCAGTCAAAGCAGAGCTGCTGGTCCCAGAAATCGCGCCTCATCCCTTCGGAGCCAAGCGGCCGGCCCTCCATCAAAACTATTATGAGGTGATGAATCAGACGAACGTCTCTCTTGTCTCCACCAAAGAGACCCCGATCGTCGGATTCACCGAAAATGGGATTCGCACAGCCGACGGAGTCGAGCACGGCGAGTTTGACATTATCGTTCTCGCTACAGGCTTCGACAACAACACCGGCGCACTAACCTCGATCCACGTTCAGAACGCGAATGGCGTCACTTTACGTGACAAATGGAGCCAGGGCGTAGACGCGTACCTCGGAGCAGTCACAGCCGGGTTCCCGAACGCCATTTTCGTCTATGGCCCCCAGAGTCCTGCTGCATTTGCGAACGGGTCCACGAACGCCGAGCTTCAGGGCGAGGTCATGGTCGACTTTTTCGAATTTCTTCGGTCACACGGACTCACCCGTTTCGAATCGACAGTTGAAGCGGACAAAGCTTGGACCGCGCACATCAACGAGACCGACGACGCGGCGCTATTCAATCGGGCGAAGTCTTGGTATAACGGGGGCAACATTCCGGGCAAGAAAATGCAGATGCTGCAGTATCTAAACGGCGTTCCGACATACTTGCAGTTCTGGCAGAAGGAAAAGGAGTCCGGATATACCGATGGGCTGACCGTGTCATGACTTTTCATCACTTGGTCGCTATATCTTGGACCCGGCCGATCGATGACTCGAATATATCGGCTTTCGCAATTGCGCTTGATCAGCTGTCCGCCGAATGTACAGAACTACTACATGCCTACGCTCATGGAAGAGACAACAGTTCGCGCGACGTGAGCAGCGACTACGGGATTTCCGCTGCGTTTCATGATCCAACAGGATACGCCGAGTACGACGTGCATCCTGCTCATATTCGCGCAAAGGAGCTCCTCTCCAAGTTCGCGGCGAAATACACCGTAGTGCAATTTGAGGCGTGACTAGCGCCTAGGACGCGTTAACTCGAAGCTGCAATCGCCATATCTACCACCGAAAGGGCAGGCAATGAAGAACCATTCGCTGCAGACAATATCCAGTGGGCATGGCTACCTCGAAGCACCACGCTGGCACGATGGTCGACTATGGGCCAGCGACTTTTTTGGCAAGCACGTCCTTCATTTCGAAGAGGACGGCAGTCACACTGCATTCGCGACGCTCGACGAGTCACCGTCTGGGCTCGGTTTCCTACAGGATGGATCGGTCTTAGTGGTCCTTTTGGATCCGACGAAGAAGAAGGTTGTGCGAATCGCGTCAGACGGATCCGTCAGCGAGTACGCCGATATCGCGCATATCGCCCGCGGAATGGCAAACGACATGCTGGTATCGCCGACCGGACATGCCTACATCGGTAACTTCGGCTTTGACCTTGGAGCTGAGGATCCGAAGGCAACAACGTTGGCCCACGTAACACCCGAGGGCAACGTAAGCAGAGTTGAAGGCGATGCGGTATTCCCGAACGGAGCTGCTCTCAGTGCAGACGGTCGAACTTTGCTCCTCGCGGAGACTTTCGGTCACCGGATTGATGCTTTTGACGTAAACGCCGATGGTTCTCTGACTAATTTCCGAGTGTGGGCACAACTCGACGAGAGCATGCACCCTGACGGGATTGCACTGGACACCGAAGGTGGCGTCTGGTTCGGCAATGGCCTGACCAACGGTCCGGAGAGCGGTTTCTATCGCGTTGAGGAGAGCGGCGAGATCACCGATTCCGTTCTCGTGCCTGACGCCTGGGCTGTTGCGTGCACGTTCGGCGGATCAGACCTGGATGTGCTGTACATGTTTTGCAATGCGACCACTCTCGAGCAGTTCGGCGAAGGTAAGTCACAAGGCACCGTCCGCACCGCGCAGGTGAATCGACGTGGCGTCGCACAGTAGGCCGGCTTGATCTCCCTAGATGTGGGCCGTCCGTACGGAGTTCGATCGGGCCCGAGACGGACCGATCGGTCCGGTGCCGAGTCATCTAGTCATTCGCGTCAACTGTAGACGCTCGAGCGCTTTGCCCTTCGTTTGGCTGCGGCAGCGTATTGACCGTAATCGTCTTTCGTAAGCAACCTTGGAAGACAAGGTATATGACCACTTTAGAGAGGTTACATTATGCCCCCAGCCGGTGGCGCCGACCGCAGACACTTCTATATTAACGGTCAGTGGCGAGAGGCTGTCGACCCAGAATTATTTACTATTGCAGAAGCTGCAACCGAGCGGCCGCTGGGCGTTGCCGCAATGGGTGGTCCGTCGGAGATTGACGATGCTGTTTTGGCCGCGCGGACGGCACTCGACAACGGCCCCTGGGGGCGTTCCACCCCGCACGAACGGGCCGAGACTATGCGGCGGTTTGCCGATAGCCTCGAGCGCCGAGGAGAATCCACCGCGCGCTTGGTCAGTCAGCAGAATGGCATGATTAGGCCTTTATCGATTATCAGTAACGCTGCGGCCCCGGTAGCGATACTGCGTTCAATGGCTGAGCTCGCCGAGGCACAGACTTTTGAGACTCGCCGTCCCAGCAAGAAGGGGCACACCATTGTGCGGCAAGAGCCAGTCGGTGTTGTCGGTGCAATCGTTGCGTGGAACTATCCTCAGTTGCTGGCTATGGCAAAGATCGCTCCGGCTCTCGCCGCTGGGTGCACTATCGTTTTGAAACCAGCCCCCGAAACTGCGCTTGACGCCTACGTGCTCGGGGAAGCAGCGGAAGATGCCGGCCTGCCGCCTGGAGTCCTCAACATTGTTGCTGGTGGCGTTCGCGCGGGCGAGGCTCTTGTGGCCCATCCGGGTGTGGACAAGATTGCATTTACCGGTTCAACGGCGGCAGGGCAGGCGATTGGCGAGGCGGCAGGTCGGTCCCTTAAAAGGGTATCGCTTGAGCTCGGTGGCAAGTCGGCGGCCGTTGTGCTCCCTGATGCGGATCTGGATGTCTTCGCTAGGAGCCTGGACGACGCTGTGTTCAAGAACGGGGGGCAGACGTGCACCACAAACTCCCGTATCTTGGTTCCCCACGGTCGTTCCCGGGAAGTTCTAGATGTCCTGGCTGCCTACGTGGATGATCTGGCGATGGGGGACCCGCTTGACGACGCGGTCACTTTGGGCCCGATGGTGAGCGATCAACACCGAGAGCGAGTTAGAAACTATATCCGGCTCGGGGAGTCTGAGGGATTCCAGCTTGTCCGTGGCGGCGCCGAGCCGCCTGATGGGCTGACGCGAGGGTGGTTTGTTTCGCCTACTATTTTTGGAGGCGTGGACAATAACAGTCGACTGGCACAGGAGGAGATATTCGGTCCTGTCATCTCCGTTATCCCGTACGGGTCCGAGGATGAGGCCGTTCGTATCGCAAATGACACCGTCTTCGGTTTGGGCGGGGTCGTCTTTACTGAGGATCACGAGCATGGCCTAGATATCGCGTCACGTATCAGATCTGGCACAATGGGGATCAATTATTTTTCGATAGACATGGGCTCCCCCTTCGGTGGCGTGAAGCACAGCGGAATTGGGCGGGAATTCGGCCCCGAGGCGCTGGATTACTATCTTGAATACAGGTCCATCTATGTCTAGTCGCCTCGGAGCCTTCCGACCCTACTCCCTGTTCAATTGGATGCCTAGAGGCTTCATGATTTACCTTCCCCCTCGGCCGGCCCGACCCGTCAATACCCACCAGAATGAGCAGCCATGACCAACTCGACAATCAACGCCCTTTCGGCCGACGCCTGGGACGCCTCTTCCAATTCAGCCGCGCTGCCTCCGCGGACTGGCGCGCTCACAGACATTCGCGTCGTCGACCTGTCGCGGGTGCTCGCCGGACCACTGTGCGGGCAGATGCTCGCCGACCACGGTGCGGACGTAACGAAAGTAGAGCCACCAGCTGGCGACGAAACCCGCGGTTGGGGCCCGCCGTTCGTCAGAGAAGACCACAGCACGTACTTCGACGGGCTCAACCGCAACAAGCGCAACATCAGCGTCGACCTACGAATCGAGGAAGGACAGCAACTCCTGCGCCGAATGCTCGCCGAGGCCGACGTCGTGATCGAGAATTTCAAGGCCGGGACGCTCGAGAGGTGGGGCCTGGGCGACGACGTACTCGCCGCGGAGTTCCCGCGCCTCATACACTGCCGGATCACCGGGTACGGCACCGACGGGCCGCTTGGTGGCGCGCCCGGCTACGACGCAGTGCTTCAGGCACTGTCCGGGCTGATGAGTATCAACGGCGAAGCTGACGGCGAGGCGATGCGGATCGGGATCCCGCTGGTGGATATCATCACCGGCCTCAATGCAATGAACGGCATCCTCATGGCGCTGCACGTGCGGCGAGAGACCGGGCGCGGGCAGCTTGTCGACCTCGCGCTGCTCGACAGCGCGGTGTCGATCCTGCACCCACACGCCGGCAAATGGTTCGCTACCGGCGTCGCACCGGAACGCACCGGCGTCGCCCATCCCACCATCTGTCCTTACGAGACGTTCGTCTGCAGTGACGGACCGTTCTTCATTGGTGCCGGCAACGACCGGCAGTTCCGCTCGCTCGCCAAGGCGTTGGACGCGCCCGGGCTCGCCGAGGACCCGCGGTTCAGGACGAATACCGATCGTATGGCGAACGCAGTACAGCTGCGGAAGGTCCTCGGCGGACTCATCGGCGGTTGGCAGCGCGAGGCCCTGGCCACCGCACTTCGACTGGCCGGTGTTCCCTCGGGGGCCGTGAACAACGTCGGGGAGGCACTCAACCTTCCCCAGGTGCGGCACCGAAAAATGGTGATCGAATGCGACGGGTACCGAGGCGTCGGCGTACCGGTAAAGCTGTCCGAGTCCCCCGGTTCGGTGCGATTCGGCCCTCGCCACCGCGGCGCCGACACCGATGATGTTCTCGCCGAGCTCGGATTTTCCGAGAACGAGGTTGCGTGTCTACGCGGCTCCGGGGTATTGCCGGCGTAGCGGGGCCGCGACACCCGTGAATTCCGTCATTCGGGAGCGTTCCGAGAACGGCATACCGATTGCAGCACAGTGGATACGAACTCCGGTCCGTTGTCCATCCGCAGCACCAGCGGCGGTCCACCCCACAGCGCGAACGCCTTGTCCAACTCGATCCAAGCGAGCCATCGAACCGGTCTGAAAGTAAGCGATCATTGAAACCTTCGTCGTTCCACACTGCCCATTCGTGGTCCCCGTCCAAGACACCGAGCAGCACCGCATACTCGGGAGGCTCGAAGTAGCGGCCGGAGTACGGTTCCAGCAGCACATGCTTCTCCGTGAGACGGACCTGCCCGAGCCCGTCGACTCGCAGAAGTCGCGCCGTCGGCCACCCCTCCCGCAGCTTCTCGGCGTCGTCTCGCAGTGCGGCGGGGCGGTCGAGGCCACCACGAGAAGCCGCGGCCAGTCGTGATCGAGTTCGATCATAGAGTCACGCCCAATCTCGTAATGGTGCTTCACAATTGCTCAGACGACTCATGTTCGTACCTGCGCGCTTTAGTCCCTGGCACCGCACTACCGACGCGTCATCAACGCGGTTATTCCACAGATGATCTTATCTACAATGAAAAATGACTGTCTGAAACTTACTCGACTGCAAGCTAAGTGACACGGCAAACCAATTTTGTATCATCATATTCGTTGCACCCCAACCTTTTTAATCGATACCCAAGGCTGTTACCCTTGGCCGTGGCACGGTTCCCGCCGATCAACTGATCTCGATTAGCGAAGTGGTTTGTCGAGTGCCTTTCCCCATCAAAAACCCTCGAGGAGCACGCTATGCCGCTGTTGCATGTGACCCAGACCCCCGGCCAATCCGCCGAAGCGAAGCGTGAGCTATTGAAAAAGCTGACTGCTGCATACGTGGACGCGACAGGAGCGAAACCGGCAAGTGTCTGGGTGACGATCGAAGAAGTGTCGAAGGACGATTGGGCCATCGGCGGTGAGACTCTGACCGAACGAGCCTTGAAGCCGGCCTGACCGACTTTCGGCGAGCGACTCCGACTTCTCGTTCGGCCACCTCGGTCGCGCGAGAGGCCGGAACCCACCCTCGGTTCTCACTGAAGGTCGGCGCCCTCGATCAACTGGACGTGGTGCCCTCCGCTCACCTGCTGAGCGGAGGGCACCACGTCGAGAAACTCGTCGATGCCATCAAATGTTGCGGAAACGGCGTAGTCGGCGTTGCCGTCCTTGATTCCGAGATCTCGGCCGTGGCGATACTGAACAACCTGCGGACTGCAGCCGAAGTCGGGACCGTCAACTATAAGTCAGTCATCGTGACTGATTGACCCTCACACAAGGAGCAACTTTCATGGATGATCCCGTTCTCGTCCAGCGCGACGGTGTTATCGAGACCTGGACAATTAATCTGCCCGAAGAACGCAACCCGATCTCCGGCGAGGACGTGATCGACGCGCTCGTAGCGTGCGTGGCCGCTGTCAATGCCAGCCATGAGACCAGAGCAGTCATCGTGACGGGCGCCGGTTCCGCGTTCTCGGCCGGCGGTAACGTGAAGGACATGGCGGAAGGCCGCGGGCTCTTCGGAGGCAAGCCTCACCAGCAGCGCGAGGGGTATCGGAAGGGAATTCAACGTATACCTCGGGCCATGTACAACTGCGACGTCCCCCTGATTGCGGCAGTGAACGGCCCCGCAGTCGGCGCCGGCTGCGATCTCGCGCTCATGTGTGACATGCGGATCGCCTCCGCCACGGCCTTTTTCGCAGAAAGCTTCGTCAAGCTGGGTATTATTCCCGGGGATGGTGGAGCGTGGTTGCTGCCACGCGCGATCGGCGCGGCCCGCGCCACCGAGATGACGTTGACCGGGGACCGCGTCGACGCGGCGACTGCACTGGAATGGGGGCTGGTCTCCCGGGTCGTCGCCCCGGAGCAGCTGCTCGACGAGGCGCGCGGGCTGGCGGAACGCGTAGCGGTCAATCCGCCGAACTCGGTGCGGATGGCCAAGAAGCTTTTGCGTGAATCACAGCATCTGAGTCTCGATAGTTTGCTCGAGTTGTCTGCTGCCATGCAAGCACTGTCCCATCACACCGCCGACCACCGGGAGGCCGTCAGCGCGTTCATGGAGAAGCGTCCGGGTTCCTTCACAGGTGAGTAGCACCTGAATCGCTCGAGGCTGGGTCGGTATTACCGGAGAATGACCGCTCAGCCGCCCGCGAGCTCAGTACGAGAACCACGAACGAGCAGATCTATCATCGCCTGAGCCACTGACATGCGCTGGCCGTGGAGGCAGTCGTTCACGTGCGCGCCGCCCAAGTCGCCCCAACGGCCCGCGAACCCGCGGATAGACAGTGCAGTGAAACCGTGGTTACATCACGGGGGTGGAACGGATACCGGCACCCGAGCAGCGTCTCGACGAGTGGGTGATGCTCGCCTACCGGATCCCCCGTGAGCCGTCGACACCGCGAATAGCGTTGTGGCGCAAACTCCGCAAGTACGGGGTGTTCCAGCTCGCCGACGGGGTGGTGGTGCTGCCCGCCTCGGCCCGCACCCGCGAGCAGTTCGAGTGGTTGGCCGAGGAGATCGTCGAGGCGGACGGGCAGGCGGAGGTGTGGACCGCCGCCCCCACCACCCAGAACCAGCAGGACCGGATGCGGGCGAAGCTCTCGGCGGACCGCGCCGCCGAATACGACGAGATCACCGACGCCGCCGAAGCGGCACGCTCACTGCCCGACACCGACGGACGGACCAGGAAGCTCACCCAGCTGCACCGCCGGATGCGGGAGATCGAAAAACGCACCTTCTTCCCCACCGCGCAGCGCGACGGGGCGGAGGCCGCGCTCAAGGAATTAGCCGGCCGGCCCGCGGAAACGCAGGTGCCGCAATGAGGTGGGCGACCCGCGCCGGGATCCACATCGACCGCGCCGCGTGTGCGTGGTTGATCCGCCGCAACATCGACCCGCATGCCGAGTTCCTGTGGGTGGCCGATCCGGCGGACGTCCCGGACGATGCGGCCGCGTTCGACATGCGCGGGGTGGAATTGTCGCATCACCACGGGGATTGCAGCTTCGAGACGATCCTGCGCCGCTACGAACTCACCGACCCGGTGCTGTGGGTGCTCGCCGAAATCGTCCACGAGGCCGACATCGACGACGGCCGCTACGACGCCCCCGAAACCCCCGGCCTGGACTCGGTGCTGCGCGGGCTGTCGTTGACCGGCACCGACGATCAGACACTGGCGGTGGCGACCCGCATCTTCGACGGGCTCTACGAATTCCATCGCCAACGTGTCCTGTCCGGCCGCGAACCGTCCTGACCCCGAGTGCGGCCCGACCACCCTGCCCCGCCCTGACTTTCATGTTTCGGAGACCGACGTGAGCAGTAGCGAACCCACCACCGACACGCCCGCGACCAGCCCGTCGCGCCGCCGGGATCTGATCCCGTTGCGGAAGGCGAGCTGGGCGTGGTTCCTGATCTCCCTGCAGACCTTCGGCGGACCGGCCGGGCAGATCGCCGTCATGCAACGCACCCTCGTCGACGAGAAACGTTGGATCGGGCAGAAACGGTTCCTGCACGCCCTGAACTACTGCATGCTGCTGCCCGGCCCGGAAGCCCAGCAGCTCGCCATCTACACCGGCTGGCTGCTCAACGGCACCATCGGCGGCCTGATCGCCGGGGTGCTGTTCGTGCTGCCCGGGATGATCGCGATGCTCGGACTGGCCGCGATCTACGTCGCGTTCGGCACCACCACCGTCGTGCTGGCCATCTCCGCCGGCATCGCCCCCGCCGTCCTCGCCGTGGTCGTCCAGGCCGTCACCCGCGTCTCGAAACGGGCGCTGACCCGGCCCGCCCACTGGGCGATCGCGGTCTGCGCCTTCCTCGCGCTGGCCTTGTTCGCGGTCCCGTTCCCGATCGTCATCACCGTGGCCGGGTTCGCAGGCTGGCTCATCGGCCGACGCACGCATGGCGCCGACACCAGCAGCAAACCCGAGAAGGACACCGACGAGACGCCGCCGCTGATCGCCGACGACGCCCTGCACGCCGACGCCCCCAGCCTGCGACGCACGGTCCTCGTCCTCGGTGTCGGCCTGATCGCGTGGGCAGTTCCGATGGTCGCCGTCGTGGTGTTCACCGGCCGGCACAGTGTGTTCACCGAACAGGGTCTGTTCTTCTCCGGCACCGCGTTGGTCACCTTCGGCGGCGCCTACGCCGTCCTCGCCTACGTCGCGCAGAAGGCAGTGGAAACCTACGGCTGGCTCACCCCCGGCGAGATGGTCCGTGGTCTCGGTCTGGCCGAGACCACACCCGGTCCGCTGATCATGGTGGTGCAGTTCGTCGCGTTCCTCGGCGCCTACCGCAACCCGGGCGATCTCGACCCCTGGGTCGCCGCGACGCTCGGCGCGCTTCTGACCACGTGGGTGACGTTCGTGCCGTGCTTCGTGTTCATCTTCCTCGGCGCTCCCTATGTCGAGCGGCTCCGCACCAACACCCACGTGACCTCCGCGCTGAACGGCATCACCGCATCGGTGGTCGGAGTGATAGCGAACCTGGCCCTGTACTTCGTCATCCACACCCTCTTCGCCGACGCCTCCCTGCTGCACTGGGGCCCGATCCACCTGCTGGTGCCCGACCTGAGCACGATCCGCCCGGTCGCCCTGGTCATCGGCGTTCTCGCCGCGGTGATGGTTTACCGATTGAACTGGTCCGTGCTGCGCACCCTCGAGGGCTGCGCCCTCCTCGGCCTCACGGCCGGCCTGGTCGGGCTCCCCATCGCCTGACCCTGCGTCCGAAAGGTATTTGTGTTGATTGCTTTCTCGTCCACCGTGCTGCTCGCCGTCCCCGCCGGGGCATCGGATGAGGGCGAGTTCCCCCTGTTCGTGGTGCTCGCGATCCTCGCCCCCCTCGCGGGCATGGCCGTCGTCGCCGCACACCACCGCGCCGACAACCCCGACGAGTCTCCAACTCGAACCGACACGAAACCCCAGCCGGAATCGCTCGGGCCACCCCCTCGATCGAATCGACACCTACTGACCGGCGATCCGGGGGCGTGGGCGGCGGTGGGCCTTGAGTGAACCCGGTGGGTATCGGGGGCTTGCACACCGAACCCGCACGAGTTCATCGTCATGTATGACCAGAATCCGGGAACTCGCACGCATTTGACGACCGGTGACACGGTGATGCTGGACCCGCAAGGGGTCTCGAAGTTCAAATCCTCTACATCGATGAGGATGGTCATGCGCTCATCGAATCCTTGTTGGACAACCCGGGCACCTACCCGTACAACGTCCAGGTGAAGTTTCTCGTGCCGGCCGCCTAGCGTCAGTACCCCTCGCCGGATTTACCTCATCGCTTCCCGTCGCGCTCTTGGATGATCCGATCGGCCAGCCGATACACCGCGCGCACGCCGGGGGAGATACGTCGGGTACGGCTCGACCTGCGGCAGCAGAGTCGGAATCCCCAGGGACATCCCCCTCCAGCACGACATACCAATCCCCAGCTATCACATCTGGCCTGCCCAGATGTAGCTACGCCGACCTTGTTCCACCGCAGGAACCCATACCGCGGATAGCACTCCCCGCCCGGGCCGCAGCGACTCGCAATGGACCCAGGTCTCTGAAGGTTTAGGACTGTATTCCGAAGGCGGCCGGCCCACATCGCCGGCCGTGGCGGGGCCACATGACGTCAGCTCAGCATCATTACGCAGGGCGTTCGCGCGGGCACCGGAGTTCGAGTCAACAACCAGGTATGCGGACGAGTCGGGAAATGAACCGTAGTACTTGGCGTACACGATGGTGTCGTCCTCCGTCAGGTGCAGGCCCAGGTCTGTAGCCAGCTCCGCGGCGACCTTCTCGTCCGATCGTGCGCCATACCAGTGGTAGAGCCGAGGGCCACCGAACCAGAGAACCAGCGCTCCGATCACGACAACCGCAACAACGATGCCAGTCCACATTCGCCGTGATGGTTTCGGGAAGAACGTCATTCCTTGATACGACCACAACCGCCACCTCGTCAGGGATACCGACCATGGTGGCGCATTCGCGGGCCGAGATGAACACCGTACCTGCGGCGCCGTCATCCAGCGCGCGGTCCCGGGTACAGGAAGCGGCGCCGTACGTCCGCGAGGCGCTCGTAGTGACACCCTCAATCCCGAGATCGCCGAAGCGTTGACAGCGGCATTCTGCGGCCGCGGACGCATCGTTCTCGACGGCGAGGTCGTCGTACTCGATCACAGCAAGCACTCGTTCGGCCAGCTCCAGCGGCGCATGGGGATTGCACACGCGACGAAGCCGTTACAACGACGAATCCCTGTGACATTCTCACCCTTTGACGTCCTGGCGTTCGACGACCTGGACCTCATGAGCGCGTCACACCTGGATCGGCGGGCGGAGCTTGCTGAGCTGGATTCGGTCATCCAGAACGTTGGCGGCCTGCCCATCACCGTTTCCCGCATTGGGAAAATCAGAGCAGCAGAATCATGCTGAATGTCGCGAAAGTGCTGAATGGAACGAGTTTTGACCAAACGGTCGACATCAATCTTCGGTTATTCATCACGCCGCCGACCCGATCGTGCCGATGGCATCGGGGTATTCAAAAGAGCATTCATCGAGCACGCAACAAGCTCGTCGGGGAACTCGGCGTGTCGTGAAAGGTGCGGAATACGGACAAGATCGTTGAGTGCTGTGCGAACCGCATTGACCAGCGCGAGTGCGTCTGCCTCGGTGACTTCGGAACGCGAGGTTCGTAGCCATTTGACCCATTCGGCGAGGTCGTCCTGGCGGATTCGGCGATCACGCTCGGCAGCACTAGCGGGGAGGTTGAGCGCTTCGGTAACTGACACCGCGAACAGATCCGTTGCTTCGGTTGCAATACGAACATAACCTCTCACAAGGCCCTCGATGACCAGTTCATCGGAGGCGCTGTGATGCATGGCCCTGGAGCTCTCCAGGGCCATCCATTCGTGTACTCGGATGATCATGGCGGAAAGGATGTCGGCCTTGCTGTCGAAGTACCTGTAGACGGCAGGGCCTGCGATGCCGAACTCGTCGAGGCTGACTCCACCGAAACCGCGCTCCCGGAACGCGCGCGCCGCTGCTGCGATGATCTGTTCGCGACGTGATGTACCTGGTCGTTCATTTGCGACTGGAGCCGCTGGCGCATCGCGGGACTCGGGTGACGCTGACGCGCATTCGGGGGTATTGATGGCTGCCAACGCAGCAGACACCAGCAGTGGGGACAGGCGACGCTGTGACGGTGACCGGTCGTAGTGCCCTGGGCTGGTGATGATGCTCACCGCCATCCACGCGCGTACGTCGGCACCGGATCTGCTCTTGGAGGGGTCGGCTTTTTCGATGGCCCTTCGCACCGCGCCTCCGATGCGACGAGTACCCTCGCGCACTCGCTCGAAGTCATCGGCGGTGAGGTGCCGTGCTTCTCGCTGCCATAGGGGGCCGAGTCTAAGGCTCTCCAGTGATGCCTCGACCATCCGCGTCAATAGCTCCTCTAAGCTGCAGACGCCGGTTTCGGAGCGCTCGGCGGATTGGGCTGCCATGAGCAGTCGGTCCTGGTCTTCGAGGACCACCTGCGACAGCAGATCCTGCTTGTTGGCGAAGTGCCGGTAGATCGCCCGTGCGGTGACGTCGGTTGCCTCGGCGATGTCTTCCATCCGCACGGCGTGAAACCCGTATTTCGTGAACAATTCACTCGCGTTGTGGAGTATCTGCGCACGCCGGTCACGGGGTCGCCGGCGCGTGGCAGTGGACGCTTTCACAGTTTGCGATGCAGTCACGACGCCCCTTTTCTCCTCGAGGCCCATATGGGATGCACACGATGTCCGGACTGGCGGCGCAGCCGTTAATACAGCCTTCTGACGATATACCGGCGGCGGACGGTCCCCCGCAGTACCCCGCACTACCGCCGTTCGAGGGCCGATCGGACACAATGCCTCCTCCCACGCGGGGCGGCGCAGGTGCACTGCGCCCGAGCGTAGGTGAAGTCTCCACGTACGGCCGCAGTATGTACAGCATTGCACAATTTTCGATAAGAGTCATGGACAACTTCGGTTACATGATTCTACCTGCCTGATTCGATGAAAGATACGTTCGCATGACATTTTCGGATCAACACTGGGCGATGCGCCCCTCGCACTGCCGCGGTGCACTCGCGGATCGGCAGCTCTTCCTTTCTAGTATTTGTGTCCCCAACAGGTCATATGCTTCCGAATGAACGAAAAATCAACCATGCCTCCTCCAGCCTCTCCGACTCCGAGCAGTTTCACATTCTCAGATACGAGCTATTGACATAGCTGTGGGGTTGGGCCTACTAATGTGAGTAGACGCACACCCGGTTCGCGAAGTAGCCACTAGGGATCAAGGACATGCCGCCCCATGGAGGCGACCATCCGCACCCGGCCGGTCACAGCTTCTACTTACGCCCGTTCGAACAAAGGAACTTCGATGAAGGATCTGCAATTTCTGCAATGGAAGACCGACCAGAAGGTAGGCACGGTCTGGCTTACCCGCCCGCCGGTCAACGCGGTCACCCGCGAGATGTACGCAGAGATCAAGTGGTTCTTCACCCACACGGAGGAGTACCTCCCCGAGGCTCGGGCGATCGTCTTGACCGGCGCCGGCAAGCACTTCTGCGGCGGCAACGATCTCACCGAATTCCAGACGATGACGCCGGAAAACGCCGGTGAGCGCATGCTTGCGGTCCGTGAAGCGTTCTGGTCGATCTACGATTGCCCGTTGCCGGTGATCGCAGCTGTCCACGGAGTGGCCGTGGGCACCGGATTGGCCCTGGCAGCGTCGTGTGATCTGGTCGTGGCAGCCAAGGGCGCCACCTTCATGCTTCCCGAGGTCAACGTCGGTGTGATGGGCGGCGCCAAACATGCGTCACGCCTGGTACCACAGCAGTTGGTCCGATATCTGCACCTCACCGGCGAACCGCTGTCTGCCGAGGAACTCGCGCAGCAGGGCGGCGTCTTGAAAGTCGTCGATCCCGATCAGCTACTCGACGTGGCCTACGACGTGGCGGCCAAGATGGTCCGGCACTCGCCGGTCACGTTGCGGTTCGCCAAGCGCAGCCTCAATGCGATCGAATACCAGGACCTCAAGGGCGGCTACGAGTTCGAGCAGGGTCTTTCCGGCGAGTTGTCCGCTTACTCAGACGCCAAAGAGGCCGTAGCAGCGTTCTTCGAGCATCGCGCACCGGCCTACACGGGAGCATGAGATGAATGCTGTTTCACCTGTGCCGGTCGAGCAGATCACCGAGATCGCCGATCTGCGGCGCGAGGCTCGGAGGTGGCTTGCCGAAACAGAGATCCCGACCGTGCCGTTGGAGCTGGAGGAACGGTTCAACGTCCTTCGTCGATGGCAGCGCACACTATTCGATGCCGGATGGATGGGGCTGGGATGGTCACGTGAAGCCGGCGGACGTGGCCTCACCGCGCGGCACCAGCAAGTCTTTTCCGACGAGCTGGCGCGCGCTCATGCACCCGCCCCGATCGGATTGATCGGCCTCGATGTGGTCGGCCCCTCGATCCACCGGTACGGTTCGCCCGAGCAGCGCACCCGCTTTTTGCCACCGCTGCTCGCGGGCAAAGACATCTGGTGTCAGGGGTTCTCCGAACCCTCTGCCGGCTCCGACCTCGCATCACTGCGGACCCGCGCTCTTCGCGACGGGGACAAGTACGTCGTCAACGGACAGAAGGTCTGGACCAGTTGGGGCAATCAGGCCAGTTGGTGCGCATTGCTGTGCCGCACCGACCGCGACGCCGAACCCAAGCACGCCGGCATCTCCTACCTCATCGTCGACATGAGTTCCCCCGGAATCACCGTCCGTCCACTCGTCCAGATGACAGGCGATGCCGAATTCTGTGAGGTCTTCTTCGACAACGTCGAAGTCCCGGTCGGCAACCTGGTCGGCAAGGAAAACGACGGCTGGCGAATTGCCCTCGACACCCTGTCTCAGGAACGTGGCAACTATGCAATGCGCCGACAGGTGGAGATCGGCTGGGGTGTCGAGAAGGCGATCGACGGACTACGAGGCACCTCCCTGGAATCGACGACCAATCGTCGGATCAGCACCGCCATCGGAGAGTCACACGTGGCGCTGCGGGTGTTGGATGCTCAGATCCGCCGAACTGTGCAACGCCTGATCGACGAAGAGGGACCACATCCGCTCGACTCGATCGACAAGCTCGTCCTCAACGACGCAGAGCAGGTGGTCGGCCGCGCCCTCGCCGATCTCCTCGGACCGTTCCGCCTCGACGCCGAATCACAACCTCTCGGGCTGAACGCCGCGCAGTTGATTCACGATCATTACTTCTCGCGTGCCGCATCGATCTACGGCGGTACATCACAGATCCAACGCAACATTGTTGCCGAGCGACTGCTCGGCCTACCCAGGAGCTGATGATGAGTCTCACCGCAGCTGACGTGGACCTCGTCACCCCGATCCGCGAATTCTTTGACCGCCGTGTCACATCCGACTACCACCATGCCCTGCTCAGCGGCGGCTGGGACCCGGAGCTGATGGCCGAACTCGACGACCTCGGCTGGTCCGAGCTGACCCGCCCCGAAATCCGCGGTGGTCTAGGAATCGACCTGACCGCGGTCGCCGGTCTGATCGCCTTGGTCGGTGATCGGCTCATACCCGGCCCCCTGGTCGAGCAACTGATCCTGCCGGCGTACCTCGACATTCCCGACGGTTCGCTCGTCGCCTTCGCCGACCCTGCCGTCACCCTCGACTGGGCATCCTCGATCGGTTCCGTGCACATGGAATCGGGGCAGATCCAGGGAACGATCGAACTCGTACGCTTCGGCGCCGAGGCCGACTCGCTGGTACTGGCAGTCGACGGCCCGGACGGACCGGCGCTGCTGCTCCTACCGGGCAGTGACCCGGCGCTGGCACTCACGCCGATCACCAGTTCCGATCCCACATCGCACTACGTGCGCCTGGAGATCGCATCGCGAACTGTCACCGACGCCGAGATCCTCGCCACCGGAATCGAAGCGGCCACACTCCTACGACAGATCCGGGCATGGTTCCGGCTTCTCACCGCGTGCGAAATCAGTGGTATCGCCCGCCGTACGCTCGAGAAAACTGTCGAGTACGTCGCGCAGCGCCAGCAATTCGGCAAGCCCGTCGGATCCTTCCAAGCCGTGAAACACATTGCGGCGTCGATGGCACAGGCGACCATCTCGATGGAGGCGCTCTGCGAGGCAACGGTTTCCGATATTTCCTCTGCTGAGGTTGATTTCGACATCGAGATGGCAACGTGGACGGCCAAGGCCTATGCCGCCGGCGCCGGACGACAGGTGGTCGAGGACGCCTTGCAGTTGCACGGCGGGATCGGCTTCACCACCGAACACGACCTACACTGGTACTACCGCCGCGTCCTCGCCCTGCGGACCTGGTATGGGGACGAGCACGAACTCCACGCACTCATCGGTTCGCGGCGCCTGACCGACGGAGTCGACCGATGATCACCGCAACTCACACCGATTCCGCGCGCCGCGACCGCTACCTCACCAGCGGCGAGTGGAGCAACAGCACGATCGATTCTGCTTTGGCCGAGTATGCACACCATCACCCCGATCGGCTGGCTGTGGTCGATGGCGATCGTCAGGTCAGTTACGCCGAACTCGACGCCAGAATCCGCCGGTTGGCCAGCGTGCTACTCGAGCGTGGGATCCGACCAGGCGACTCGGTGGTCTGGCAGTTGCCGAACTGGCTTGAAGCGATCGTCGTACATCACGGCGCGCTGCGGATCGGCGCCGTCTCCACCCCGATCATCCCGATCTATCGACATCGCGAAGTGCAGTTCATTCTGAAGCAGTCGCGGGCGCGTATCGCATTTGTGCCCGGCATGTTCCGCACCTTCGACCACCGCGGGATGTTCGACGAGCTGGCGCCCACGCTTCCCGACCTCGAGCATGTGATCACCGTTCGCGGTTCCGACAACGAGTTCGACCACCTCCTCTCGGGCGCAACTCCACTCGACAATCCCGTCGAGCACGCCAGCACCGATATCGCGTTGCTTCTGTACACATCCGGAACCACCTCCGATCCGAAGGGTGCTCTACACACCCACGAAAGCCTGGATTACGAGAACCGGAGCATGATCGAACTCTTCGACCTGACCGGCGAGGACATCGTGTACATGCCCTCACCGGTCGGTCACATCACCGGAATTCTGTACGGACTGCAATTGCCGTTCATGCTCGGCAGCCATGTCGTGTTCCAAGATATTTGGGACCCCGGCGCCGGCCTGGAGTTGCTGCAACGCCGACGCTGCACGTTCGTCATCGGTGCCACACCCTTCTTGCACGGACTGGTACACCACCCGGATCTCGCCGAGTACGACATCGCCCTGCGGGTTTTTGGTTGCGGTGGCGCCGACGTACCCCCCGAACTGATCCGGCAGGCCGAGGAGCAGCTGGGCTGCACCGCGACCCGCATCTACGGATCAACCGAATTCCCGACTCTGTCCGGCGGAAACGCGAGCGATCCGCTGGACAAGCGCGCCACCACAGACGGGCGTCCAATCGGGTCCGCAGAAGCGAGGACTGTCGACGAGCACGACACTCCGGTCCCGCCGGGCGCGGTCGGCGATCTGCAGGTTCGCGGCCCTGACCTGTTCACCGGATACCTCGATTCGAGACTCAATGCGGATGCCTTCGCCTCGGGTGGCTGGTTTCGGACCGGTGATCTGGCGGTGATCGACGAGGACGGGTACATCCAGATCACCGGTCGGCGTAAGGACATCATCGTCCGAGGCGGGGAGAACATTTCCGCCAAGGAGATCGAAGACCTGCTCTTCGAATATCCCGGTATTGCCGATATCGCGGTGATCGGCATGCCCGACCCGATCATGGTCGAACGCATCTGCGCCTATGTGGTGCCGAGCGACCAGGCGCATCCACCTGCGCTGGACGAGCTCACGTCGTTCCTGCGCGAACATCGGATGGCTACCCAGAAGCTGCCCGAGCGGCTCGAAGTCGTCGAACAACTACCGCGGACGGCGACAGGCAAGATCCAAAAGTTCGTCCTGCGTGACCGAATCCGGGACGCTCTGACCTCCGACAACGCTGTCTGATCGCACTCCCTCATCTCCCTCGTACCCCTTCCGGAAGGAAATCCCGTGAACACCACACTTCTCGAGGAGCTCGACGTCCTCGTCATCGGCGGCGGCTTCTCCGGCGTCTACCAGCTCGACCGGCTGCGCACCCTCGGCTACAACGTCAAGATCTACGAAGCCGGCACCGGACTCGGCGGCGTCTGGCATTGGAATTCCTATCCAGGTGCACGCGTCGATACCTGGGCGCCGGTCTACCAGTTCTCGCGTGAAGAGCTCTGGCGCGACTGGAACTGGAGCGAGATGTACCCCGGTCGTGACGAGCTGGTTCGCTACTTCGAATACGTCGACGAGAAGCTCGACCTGAGCAAAGACGTCCGCTACGAGACCCGCGTCCTGGCAGGCCGATTCGATGAAGAAACCCATACGTGGACATTGGTCTCCCGCAACGAGCGCACCGGTGAGGAATTCACCACCCAGGCGCGGTTCGTGATCATGTGTCTCGGTGCCGGCTCCAAGCCCCTCCTCCCCAACATTCCTGGCCTCGAGAAGTTCGGGGGCGACTGCTTCCACACAGCCCGCTGGCCACTGGAGGGCTACGACCTTGCGGGCAAGCGGGTCGCCGTCATCGGCACCGGAGCCAGCGGCATCCAGGTAATCCAGGAGGCCTCGAAGGTCGCAGATCATCTGACGGTGTTCCAGCGCACCCCCAACACCGCGCTTCCGATGAATCAGCGGGTGCTTGGCGAGGCGGACAATGCCGAGATGAAGAAGACCTACCCGGAGCGATTCGCCAATCGCAAGAACACCTGGGCCGGTTTCGATTATGACTTCCTCAAAGAGAACATCCAGGATCTGACCGAAGAACGTCGCAACGAAATACTCGAGGAACTCTGGACCAACGGTGGACTGCAGCCCTGGCTGGGCGGCTTCCTGAATGTCCTGTTCGACAAGGACGACAACGACATCCTGTACGCGTTCTGGCGGGACAAGACACGTCAACGCATCACCAGGCCGGAGCTGGTGGAACTGCTTGCACCGACCGAGCCGATACATCCGTGGGGCGTCAAGCGTGTCTCCCTGGAGCAGAACTACTACGAGAGCCTGTGCCGTGACAATGTCGAGCTCGTCGATACCTCTGCCAATCCGATCCGGGAGGTCGCCGGTGACACCATCGTCACCGCGGACGGTACCCGACACGAAGTCGATGTCATCGTGCTGGCCACCGGCTTCGACTCGGTCACCGGGGGCTTGACTGCCATCGATATTCGCGGCACCAGAAATGAGACCTTCGAGGAGGTGTTCCGCGGCGGCAGCCGGACAGCACTAGGCAAGGCGACAGTAGGCTTCCCGAATCTCCTGTATGTCTACGGACCCCAGAGCCCGAACGCATTCTGCAATGGTCCGACATGCGCCGAACTTGAAGGCGAACATCTGATCCAGATTGTCGAGCACATGCGGAACAACGGCTACACCCGTATCGAGGCCAAGCCGGAAGCCCAGCAATATTGGGGTGCGCATATCGCAGAGCTGACCTCGGCCACCCTGTTCCCGCTGGCCAAGTCTTGGTACATGGGCGCCAACGTGCCCGGCAAAACCGTCGAAATGCTCATGTATCCCGGCGGTCTTTCGGTATACCTCGAGATCCTCGAGAAGGCTGCTGCCGGTGGATATCAGGAGCAGTTCGAACTCGTCTGATCTCACCTGACCAGCCACCCCGATCGGAACCCGAGGGTAGACATGCTCATACATGTCGTGACATTCACCTTCAAGCCGTCCATCTCGACCAGTGAAATCGACGAAATCCCAAAGGGTCTCAAATTCTTTTCGTCGACCAAATACCGTACGCGCGCAATGTCCGACACGGTATCGACCTCGGAACGCGACCGAACAACGCCAGCTACGCACTGGTTGCCCATTTCCAGGACGAAGCCGACTTCCAGCAGTATCTCGACCACCCTCTCCACAAGGAGCTGATCCAGTCCACAATCGTGCCCAAGTGTGAATCCTGGCTCGGGACCCAATTCCTGACAGCCGAGTGACAATCACCCAGTACCTCAACCCGCACGGACTAAGGAGTTCACGCGATGGCTACCTACCAACCCACAGTATTCTCGACCGGGCATCAGTTTCTCGAGGCACCTCGCTGGCATGACGGAAAATTCTGGGCCAGCGACTTCTTCAGCGAACAGGTGCTCACATTCGCCGAGGACGGCACCGCAACGCCGATAACCAAAGTGCCCGGCCGACCGTCCGGACTCGGTTTCCTACCCGACGGGACCCCCCTTGTCGTCTCGCAGAGCGAGCGGTCGGTGTATCGCATCACCGCCGGCGGCAAGCTCGAGCAGTATGCCGACTTCAGCGCACTGGCTGGAGGGATCGGCAACGACCTGTATGTGTCACCGGCGGGCGACGCTTATGCCGGCAATTTCGGATTCGCGCTCGGTGAAGAGGATCCGAAGCCGACTCACCTCGTCCACATCCGGGCCGACGGCAGCGTCTCGCAGGTGCCTGGAGATCTGATCTTCCCCAACGGCTGCGCACGTACCCCCCATGGCACCCTGCTGGTCGCGGAAACCTTCCCGCACCGCATCAGCGCGTTCGACATGGCGGAAGATGGCGGTCTGACCAACCACCGAGTATGGGCGCAGCTCGACGAATCGTTTCATCCCGATGGCATCGCCCTGGATAGTGACGGCGGCCTCTGGTTCGGGAACGCGTTGACCCTCGGCGCCGACAGTGGCTTCTATCGGGTCGTCGAAGGCGGCCAGATCACCGATAAGGTCGAGGTCACCGACACCTGGGCAGTGGCGTGCGCATTCGGCGGAGAGAACCTCGACACCCTCTACCTCTGCTGCAACACAACAACGCTCGAAGAGTTTCACGAAGGACGCTCGACCGCTCATGTTGCCGTCGCGCAGGTCGGGCGCACCGGAGTTCCGGCGTCCATCTGAACGTGAGGAGACAGGCGTGAACACCACGATCGTCACAGAAGGCCGCGGCGGGATCGGGCTTGCGACAGCGCGTACCCTTCAGAAGATTGCCCGAAGCGCCAGGTCGTCCTGGTGGACCTCGACGCCGGCGAGGCCCCCGGCCTTCACTGATCGAGTACATCTCATCGCCTGCGACGTCACCGATCCGGCATCAGAAGGACGCACGGGCGCAGATCGAATAGGCGGCCCCGCCGGTGGTCGGTCTGGTGAACTGCGCCGGTACCGTCATGAACGAAGCCACCGCCGACATCGCGCTGGCCGACTTCACTCGCGTCCACGCAGTTCACATCCACGGCACCTTGCTGTGGTCACAAGCGCTGGTTCGCTCACTCGACGGGTTTCTTGCGGTGTCGGGCCCGTGTGCCAGGCGTCGTGCGCTGCCCCGACGACACACGTCGGCGCCGGCAACTAAGGTACGTACGGGGAGGAAAGGGTTCACAAGGGTGGACACAGCAGTAGCGCAATGCGCGGGACGGCGCGGACGCCGCCTGACCGTCGCACACCTCGATCTGAGCATGGACATGCAGATCGTCATCACCGGGGAGTGCCGCAAGCTCCGACGACTCTCCGGTGGCAGCTGGCAGATGGACCTTGCCTCCCATGCGGGGTCGGCGGAGCAGGTGGAGGTCGTGGTGCGCACCGCGACCGGGCGACGAGTCGGGATGCTCTCCGACGGGAGCTCTACGTCTCCTCGCCGGGCAGGTTGCTTGCCTGCTCGATCCAGGAACGGAGTCGGCCCTTGTCGAGATCGTCGTCTTCACAGATGTCGACGTAGCGCACCTCGGCGTGCTTGGACGCCTTGGGCGGAACAGGGTCCAGCGAGGTCCCACGGAAGACCTGAACCTGGACGTGCTTGGTGTAGCAGCGGAATCTGAGGAACCAGCCCTCGCCGTCGTGCCCGTAAAACGGTTGGTTCCAATTCACGGCTTGTGCACATCGGGGACGGTCCGCGCGATCAGGCTATCGACCCGCTCGCCCAGCGAGCACTTCCACTCGGGCATCGCGGCGATCGGCCTGCACCTGTCCGTCATCCTCCCCCTTCGGCATCTGCGGGTTCCCGCCGGAGAGGAGCTTCGGTTCGGAGCCAGCGTTCTTGTTCGCGTTGTTCCTACTGGTCGGCATCGATCCTCCATCGTTTGTGCTCGTCAAACGGCCGAGGTGGCGGTTTACGCGTGGTCGCCTCCCTACTGACTGCACCGACATTCAAGTTGTACTGCGCAGTGCCGCTGTGCCGTTAATCGAGCCAGGCTCGGCGACGAGACGTGGCCCTCGTGCACTACTGGAAGGATCCACCGTCCTCGCCGTCGCCCGAACCTCCGGCTGCCGGTCGGTGTGATCGGATACCGAACCGCACCGGATCAGCTGACGCTGCTGCACCTCGCCACCGACCCCACTGCCGATAACACGGGATCGGCACCGCCCTCATCCACTGGATACACGCCCACCACCCCAGCATCCCGCTCGTCGCCGAACCGACACCGACCTGGACACCACACTGCGCCGGATCGATCGGGCACCGACGTATCTGCTGACCGACAATCCCCGAACCGTCACGATGGACCGGATCGCCGGCGGCCCCGTCCGCCACCCCGACATCGTCTCCGCAGGAAAGCATTACGGTTGCGTCGCGCACACGTGTGAACCGTTCGACCAGGAATCGAAGGGCGGCGCCGAGCACACGGTCAAAATCGCGAAGGCCGATCTGGTGCCGACCGAGGCGAACCGAGGAATACCCGAGTTTCGCCGAGCTCGTCGACGCATGTGAGCGGTGGGGCGAGAAGGTCAACGCCCGCCCGCATCGCGCTGTCGAGGCCGTCCCGCACAGTGGATCTCGGTATCAGTTCGGCGTCTCGGACCGCCCTGGCCGACGGTGGCCGGGACTTTCGCGGCACAGTACGTCGACGAGGCGATCTTCCGCGCCGGCCTGGACGAGAGCTCGGCAGATCGGCTCGACCCCGTAGTCGGCCTTGTGTGCGTCGATGTAGTCGACGAGCACTTCAGTTTGCGCGGGGGCACCTCCCGCTCGGGGGGGCGAGGCCCGCTGCCGCGAAAAATGCGCACGCCGTCTTCAAGATCTGGTTGGCCCGCTTGTTCCCGCACCTCACATTTGAGTGCAGCGATCCACTTCGCATCATCGGTCTCCGGATGGATACCCAGTTGGTCGGCGATCCTCGCGATCGCGCCACTTCCGATTAGGACAGTCCCCGAAGAAGGGCGGCAGGGTTCAACGCTGCGCGACCATGAGCGATCAGGCAGGCATCACGCTTGCGGCATCCGCCGAGCGCGCTCACGTACGACTCGAATCCAATTCCGGCTCCGCAGAGACGGTCTCGTCCGGCTCCGGTGCCGATGCAAGTCGGCTCGGCCACCAGATCTTCTGCCCGATGTCGACGGCGAGGGCGGGCACGAGGAGTGACCGGACGAGGAGTGCGTCGAGGAGAACACCGAAGGCGACGATGAAGGCGATCTGCGCGAGGAAGATCAGCGGGATGACGGCGAGCGCCGAGAATGTCGCCGCCAGAACCACTCCCGCCGACGTGATCACTCCACCGGTGACGGTCAGACCGCGGAGCACGCCGCGGCGGGTGCCGATGCGCTGGGCTTCTTCCCGGACGCGGGTCATGAGGAAGATGTTGTAGTCGATTCCGAGGGCGACGAGGAACACGAACGCGAACAGCGGGACGACGGGGTCGGCGCCCGGGAATCCGAAGATGTGCTCGAAGACCAGGGACGAGATGCCCAGGGTCGCAGCGAAGGACAGCACCACCGTCCCCATCAGCAGCATCGGTGCGAGCAGCGACCGCAGCAGCAGGCACAGGATCGCGAACACCACGAGGATGACGACGGGGATGATCAGGGTGCGGTCCCGCGTCGACGTCGTCTTCGTGTCGAGGTCGGTGGCGGTGTTGCCACCGACGAGGGCGTCGGCACCGTCGATGGGGTGGACGGCGTCGCGGAGCGCGACGATTGTGTCCTCGGCCTCGAGGGAGTCGGCGGGATCTGCCAGGGTGGCTTCGATCGCCACTCGGCCGTCCACCACCAGCGGGTCCCGGGTGCCGGGGGCGGTCAGCACGGTGAGGTCGCCGACGCCGTCGACCCGGCCGGCGTCGAGTACCGCGTCGAGGGTGCCCTCGTTCGCGATGATCACGGCAGGCGACCCGGAGCCGGCGTCGAAGTGGTCGCCGAGGACCTGCTGGCCCGCAACGGAGTCGACGTCGAGCAGGAACGTATCGGACTCCGCGACGCCGCTGGCCTTGAACTGAGGAACCAGGAGCGCGAAGAGCACCAGCACCAGGCTGGACGCAACCCAGAACCGGCGTGGATGTGCACCGATCCGCGCGGCGAGCGCGGCCCAGAACTTGTGGTCGGCGGCCTCGTCCTTCTCGGCGTGCCGCGCGTCGAAGGCGGGCCTGCTCGGCCAGTACGCTGCCCGGCCGAGGAGCACGAGCACCGCGGGCAGGTACGTCATGGAGGCGACGAAGGACGCCGCGATGCCGATGGCCGCGACCGGCCCGAGACCGCGGTTGGAGTTGAGATCGGACAGCAGCAGGCAGAGCACGCCGGCGATGACGGTGCCCGCGGAGGCGGCGACCGGTTCGAGTGTCGCCCGCCAGGCGGTCCGCATGGCGCGGTACTTGTCCTGTTCGATCCGCAGTTCCTCGCGGTAGCGGGACACGAGCAGCAGGGCGTAGTCGGTGGCGGCGCCGAACACCAGGATGAACAGGATCCCCTGACTCTGACCGTTCAGCGCGATCACGCCGGCGTCGGCGAGCACGTACACGAGCAGACTCGACAGTCCGAGTGCGAAGACCGCGGACGTGATCACGGCGAACGGGAGGATCGGGCTGCGGTAGACGACGACGAGGATGAGAATCACCACGACACCCGCCACCAGGAGCAGCAGTCCGTCGATGCCGGCGAACGCCGAGGACAGATCCGCCACCTGACCGGCGGGTCCGGTGACGAGGACGGTGAGTCCGTCCGGTGCAGCAGCGAGCGCGTCGCGCAGTTCGGTGACGCTGTCGCCGACCTCCCCGGCGCTGTCGACGGGCACGAACATCTGCAGCGCCTGCCCGTCCTCGGACGGGATCGGTGGTGACACCTGGTCGCCGAATCCCTCCGATCCGGCGAAGGAGGCCGCGGTGCCTGCGAGGAATTCGGTGTCGGCGACGGTGATCCCCGACGTCCGTTCGGCGACGACGATCGCGGGCACGAACCGGGTGTCGGTGAAGCCCTTCTGCAGCGCCGACACCTCGGTGGCCTCGGCCGACGCGGGCAGGAAGGACGTGCTGTCGTTCTGCTGGACGGCGGAGAGCTTGCCGGTGAACGGACCGCCGAAACCGCCGACGGCGAGCCAGACGATCACCAGCAGAGCTGGCAGAATCCATCGCAGTCGACGAACCGGGCGTGGGCGGGCGGTTGTAGTCACGTGCTCTCCAATGCGGGACGATTCGACGACCGGATGTCCGGATTGCGACGTTCCTATTTTGTTCAGCATGCTGAGCAAATTGCAAATGGAGGCGAAGAAATGACGAGCGACGGCATGGATCAGTGGCCCACCGGACGCCTGCTGTCCACGGCGGCGCGACTGGTGGAGCACTCGTGGGAGGACATCCTCCGGTCGGAGAACATGACCCATGCGGGACTCATCTCACTGCACACGATCGCCGACCGGCCCGCCTCGCAACGCGACATCGCAAAGGCCTCGCGGGTGACGGACCAGACGATCAGCCGCACCATCGACCGCCTCGAGCGCGGCGGGTACGTCACCCGGGAGACCGATCCGAACGACGAGCGCCGCAAACGGGTCGCGATCACCGAGTCGGGACGCGCGATCTACCGGCACCTGCTGACCCTGGAGAAGGAGGATGCGGCCCTCACCGCCGCGGTCGGCGACGTGGGGCCGCTTCGCGAACAACTCCTCCACCTCGTCCGGTCGCTGGGACTTCCGCCCCGGGACGAGGACTGATCCGGCGTCACACATTCGCGGGCAGGGCGATGACGACCTCCTGCTCGTTCCCCGGCAGATAGTGGACCGTCACGACCCTGCCGACCTGGACGTGCCCGACGGTGCGCGGCGGCATGAACTTCTCGACGCGGGTGGTGAACGTCGTGCCGTCGGGCCGGGTGACCGCCAGCCCGAGTTCCACCTTCGAATTCCCGTTGCGGATCTCCCCGGGCACACTGAGCGACTGCACCACCGCCTGCGCGGGGATGCCGCGGGCCGCGATGTCGAGCTTGCCCGGGGTGGTGACTCCCTGCCGAATCATGGATCGGTTCAACGCCTCCTGCGCCGACGCCACGTCGCCGGAGCGGTCGATCTCGACCTTGTCGGTGCGGCCGGGAAGGTAGCGGACGGGGAGCACGACACCCGGACGGAGAAGCGCCAACTCGGTCAGCGGCACGATCATCCTGGCGTGCGACTCGAACATCTTGCCGTCGGCGCCCTCCACGGCGAGGTCGATCCGCACTTCCGGCTGGTCGCCCCGCGTCATCCCCGTCTGACGCACCGACCGCACCGTCCCGATCCCGACGGCCCCGTTGCGGAACGCGGCACTGTTGCGCCCCGTGAACGCCGCCAGCACGCTGTCGCCGGTGAGGGCGAAACACACCACGACCACGCTGACCGCGACGATCGGCCAGATCATCTGGGGGCCGACCCACGACAGCGCGTCGATTCCGTAGTTAGTCCGGCCACGATCGCCGAGTCCGTACCAGAGGTAGTAGCCGACCGAGCCGACGAGAAACACCAGGGCGGCGGTACGCACGATCTTCTTCACGAGGTGTCCTTTCCGTGCCTGAACTGGGGGTGAGGTGGGACGCGCGCGAACTCGGGGTGCGGTGACTCCGCGCGCGTCCCGGGGTCGGCCGGGCTCAGCCACCCACGACGGTCGAGCATGCGAACGTGATGTCGAACTTCGCCGAACTCTGCGCGGTCGGGTTGCTCATGTCGGGCGCTCCGACGCCTTCGCCGGTGACCGTGTAGGTGTCGCCGTCCTTGACGACCTTCGCGGAGCCGCCGGGCATGCCCTGCCCGAAGCCGAGGGCGTACGGGAGGCCGTTCGACCCGCCCTTGCTGCCGGCGATCCCGACCGCCTGCACGGTGTCGGTGCCGGTGATCGTCGCGGAGACCGCCAGGTCGCCGTACGTCGCGTTGCCGGTGTCCGCGAGCGCCAGGGCCAGGGTGTCGCCCTGCTTGGCGCAGGTCGCGTCGAAGTTCGCGTCCAGCGCCTTGCCGTCGACCGCGGCCGCCGACGCACCCGCGGCGGTCTGCTCGGAGCTTCCCCCGCCGGAGCTGTCGCTCGTGTCGCTGCAGCCCGAGACGAGCAGGGCGACGGCGGCCGCCGCGACGATGCCTGCGGTGTAGACGCGCTTCTGAGTCCGAACGATCTTGTTCATGATCCGTCCTTCACGTTTCGTGAGGGGCGCTCGGCGCCCGTCGTCGATTCCTTCGGCTCGCGGTCTGGAGCCGATGTGAGAAAGGTAGGAACGTCTCGCGCCCTACCGATCCCAGATTTCTCGCGGCGTCGACGGGCCGCGCCTGCGGTAACCTGCTCGAATGCGGACGGGACCGAGGGGCTCAGCGGCTGCTCGGCGACCGCGCGCGATGGTCCTCGACGAGGTGTGGCGCGAGCTGGACGGCGTCGAACCGCTCAGCGGCCCGGACGGCGGGCCCCTGAGCCGCACCGTGAAACTGATCCTCGATCCGCTGGTCATCCGCCCGGTGCAGAACCCGCTGTGCGCCGGTCCGATCGTCACCGCCGACGGGGCGCAGCTGCTCGCCACCCGGGTGCACGCCTCCGCCGACGTACTGCGGGCCACCGCGGCCTGGTTCACGCTGCTCAAGCGGGTCCGCCGAGCACTGCGCATCACGGACGGCAACCCGCAGGACCTGTATTTCCAGCGGTGTTTCGAACTCGCGACCGGGTCGGGGGCGCCCGATCCGCTCCGCGACGAGGCCGTCGCCGAGAACACGCTGCGCGACGTGCACGATGTCGCCGCCGGCCGCACCACGCAGGCGTTGAAGGCCCACGTCACCGACCCGGCCCGGGCGCGGGAACTGAGCGCCCTCATCGACCTCGCGTGGGGGCGGCGACCGCTGTCGGGCACCGTGACGGGCGACCACGCCGCCGCAGTGGCCGTGGTCCTCGACGCCTGTCCCGGCGCGCGGCTCGAGCAGGACGGTGACGACGGACGGCACGCCCTCGACGACCTGGTCGCCGGCCATGCGGGCACCCACCACGGCATCGCGCTCTGGACGTCGACGCCGGAGGTCACCGCCCACCGGCTGGGCCTGACGAGCCATCCGGTGCCCGTGCCTCCGCGTCTGGGGTCGTCGGCGTCCACCTCGGCGCTCGGGCTCCCCTTCGACCGTTCCGTCCACGAACGCGTCTTCACGGTGCTCCGCGCGTCGACCGACCGTGCGGAGCTACCGCCGATCCACGAACTGGTCACCACCGAGATCGCCCGAAGTTGCTCGCCCTGGGCACTTCTCGACGAGACGCTACGGGTCGTGGCGACGACGGGTGCCGCACTCGCGACCGGGCTCCACCCGATCGGGACCGCACCCTCTCCCTCGGACACGGACACGACCGCCGTCCGGGTGATCAACGGTCGCTGGCAACGCGAGGCGTACGTCCTGCAGGCGCGGCGCCTCACCGTGAACGCCGACGCGGCGACGCTGCCCGACACGAATCCGCTGGCGGCCATCGCCGCCGAACTCCGCGAGCCGTGGCGGCCCTACCTCCGCCGACTGTGGGTCCGCCTCCACGGCCGCGACGTCCGAGAGTTCTCCGTCCACGAACCAGGCGAACTGTGGGATCTCCTGGACGGGGTGGCGCGGTCGGTCATCCTCGACCACCGGTTGCGGGTCAAGCAGGCGCTCAGCGCAATTCCGCTCGCGGACGCGACGGATGCTCCCGAATCGAGGGCGAGTTGACCACCGGCACCGTGCGGATCGACCGCGCCCCCGACGGGCTCTGGATCATCGCCCCCGAGAACGCACCGAGCGTCCTCGACGACACAGCGGGCATCGACGTGACCGTGCTCGAAGTTCTCGGCGGGCACCTGTCGTGGAGTGTGCTCGCCGAACACACCGTCCCGGTCGCGGTGATCGACGACGTCGACTCGGCGCAGAACTGGATGTGGGCGGTGTTCGGCGAGGAGGTGGCGCTCGCCGTGGCCGCCGGCGAGACCGGGAGCGACGTCGCGGTCGAACCGGCACGGCCGCGGGTGGCCGCGGGCGCTCGACGCCTCGCGTTCGCGCACTGGGCGGCGCGGTGGTGGCCGACGTCGACGGTCGACGGTATCGCGGCGCTCGACGCACGACTGTTGAATCGTGAGATCGCGGCGCTCGTCGAGGACTGCGATCTGCTCGTTGACGGGGACGACGCGCTCGCACCGTCCGGACCCACGCTCGCCGACCGTCCCGGGCGGGCGGACGACTACGCGCTCGCCGCGGGCGCCGCGGGCGCGACACTGCCGGACACCCTCGTGCTGGCGCGGGGCATCACGGGATCCGACTGGCGCCGGTACCCTCCCGGTCTCGTCGACTGTTCCGAGCGCGCGGTGTCGTGGGAGGTGGTGCGCACCTCCGGGAGCACCGCTGTGCGCGTGAGTGTCGTTGCGGCACCGGACGTCTCCGGACCCGTGCCCGAGCACGTCCGCCCCCGCGCCCTGGTCGGCACCGCATCGGACACCGTCGACGTCGCGCTGCACCTGTCGGGAGACGTCTGGTTCGGCGCGTCGGACGCACCACCCGGCGCGGAAGCGGGAGTGTCCGTGGACGTGTACCTGCCCGGGTTCGGCGTGAACGGTTCCGCGGACGTCGGAGGCCCGGACATCCGGGAGCGGGTTCGGGCCCTGGCGCGCCTGCGGCTGCGCCGTGCCGCGGAACGGGCTCCGGACGACGGACCGGACACGCCGCTGCTCGCCGAGATAGACGCCGCCGCCTCGGATTCGGACTTCTGACGTGGACGACCAGACCTGCCGCGACCTTCTTGCCGCGGGAGCCGCGGCCTATGCACGCGGAGACGTCGCCGAGGCGCTCCGGACGTTCGATGAGGTCGCCTCCGCGGCCACCGGCGACCTCCGGACGAGCGCGATCATCAACGCGGCCAGCATGTCCGACGAACTGGGCAAACACGCGAAGGCCGTCGACCTGTACCGGGAAGCCCTCGCGGTGATGCCTGCCGGCGCGATCCGGATGCGTCCGGCGGCGCTGGTCAACCTGTCGCAGGCACTGCAGCACATCGGCGACCTCGACGGCGCCCAGGACGCGCTCGAGCAGGCGCGGGAACTGCTCGGGGTCGACGGCGAAGACCAGGGCGACCTGCGGGTCGCGTGCCTGCTGTCGCTCACGGCGGTCGCGATGCACCGGCAGCAGTGGGCGCACGCTGCCGACGTAGCCACCGAGTCCCTGGACGCGGCAGTGCGTTTCGCCCCGGGTCTGGCCGGCCATCCGTTGATGAACCTCGCCGCCATCCACTTCGAGACCGGGCGTTTCGACCTCTCCGACGACTTCGCCGGGCAGGCGCTCGCCGCATTCGAGACGGCGGGCGATGTCAACGCGGTCGCCGAGACACAGCAGAACCTGGGCATCATGCGTGTCCGCACGGGGCGCCTCGACGATGCGGAACCGCTGCTGCTGTCGAGCCAGACGTATTTCGAACGGGCCGGGATCGGCCACCGGGCGGGAATCGGATCGAAGGTGCTGGCGTTTCTCGCCGAGGGCCGCGACGAGGCCGAACGCGCGTCGGCGCTCTATCGCCGCAGCCTCGACTACTTCCGGGGGTCCGGAGCGGTGCTCGACGTCGCGGACGTCGAGACGCGCCTCGCCACCGTCGCCTTCGCCGAGGGCCGACCGGATGAGGGCGAGAGACTGCTCGCCGCCGCGTTCGCCACGTATCGCGGGCTGGGACTCGGGCTGCACTGCGCGCAGGTCGACTTCTGGCACGCGACCCTCCTCGAATCCGCGCTGGCCGCCTCCGGCACACCGGACGGTGCGGCGCGAGCCACCGCGCTCGCCGTGCCCGCGGCGATCGCCATCGACGCCGTGCGATACACGCTCCCCAACGGCCGGCAGCGCGAGCAGTGGAACCGCGAGATCGCCGATCCGGCGATGCAATTGGCGTTCCGCCTCGCCTACGCGTCCGGCGACGCCCGGCTGGTGGCCGATCTCGTCGAGGCGCAGTGCGCGGGGACGACGGTGGACATCGGCCGCGCCGGGCACGGCACCCCGTTACGGCTGCCCTTGCAGTTGCCCGACCCTCCCCCGGTGGGCGCCGCCGGCACCGACGGCTCCTTCCTGCTCGGCGCCGCACTGGCCGGAGTCGCGGCCGGTGCGGGCCTGCCGGTGCCCCTCCCCCCGCGGCTCGCCGTGACGTCGGACGGGCGGATCGTGCTGGGCTCCTCGATCGCGGCCGCCGAGGAACGCTACGGGCGCGAGGTCCGCGACAGCCGCGTCGTGCCCGCCTGGTGATCCCACTTTCCGTTCCCTGCGAGGAGATTCAGGGCCGCAGGGTGTCACGGTGGTCACACCGCACGTCCGGCGATCACCCCTGGCCCCGTGGGTGAATGTCCGCCCTGACCTGCAACGCGTCCGATTCGACGGTCATTGATAGCCCCATCCAATCTATGGAATAGGTCTCATAGATTGGACCTATTCCAATCTGCTGGATAGCCTCGTCGCTGTCGGCTTCCAGTCTTACGAATAGAGGTTCCAATGGCCCTGATCAACACGCAGATCAAGCCCTTCGCGGCGTCCGCTTTCAAGGACGGCGCGTTCATCACCGTCTCCGCGGACGACATCAAGGACAAGTGGGCTGTCTTCTACTTCTACCCGGCCGACTTCACTTTCGTCTGCCCGACCGAGCTCGGCGACCTCGCCGATCACCACGAGGAACTGCAGCGTCTCGGCGTCGAGGTCTTCTCGGTGTCCACCGACACCCACTTCACGCACAAGGCGTGGCACGGATCCTCCGACACCATCGGCAAGATCAAGTACGCCATGATCGGTGACCCGACGCAGGAGATCAGCAAGAACTTCCAGGTTCTGCGCGAGAACGAGGGACTGGCCGACCGCGGCACCTTCCTCGTCGACCCCGACGGCGTCATCCAGTTCACCGAGGTCACCGCGGAAGGCATCGGCCGCAACGCCGCCGAGCTGGTCCGCAAGGTCAAGGCCGCTCAGTACGTCCGGTCGCACCCGGGCGAGGTCTGCCCGGCCAAGTGGGAAGAGGGCGAAGAGACCCTCGCTCCGTCGCTCGATCTCGTGGGCAAGATCTGACGTAGCCCAGTCGACCGTAGGCACGGGCTCAGATCTTCTGAGCCCGTGCGCGCGGTTCCCGGTGCTCCGCTCCCGTGGGGGGCAATCGGTGTCGCACCAACACTTTCCGGACCGCCCAGAGCTGGTTTCCGGTTTCCGATCCCTTTTCTCCCCGATCGATGGAGTAGATCCGCATGCTCGAAGCCTCGCTCGCCGGCCAACTGAAGTCCCTGCTCGAACGGCTGACCCTGCCGATCGAGCTCGTCTCCTCACTCGATGACGGCCCCAAGTCCACCGAACTCGCCGAACTGCTCACCGAGATCGCGGCGATGTCGGACAAGGTCACCTACGAACGCCGCGACGACGACGCGCGCCGCCCGTCCTTCGCCGTCCGCCGCAGTGGCACCGATACCGAGGTCCGCTTCGCCGGGATCCCGCTCGGCCACGAATTCACCTCGCTCGCACTCGCTTTGCTCCAGGTCGGCGGTTACCCGTCGAAGGAGTCCCCCGAACTGCTCGAGCAGGTCCGCAATCTCGACGGCGACTTCCACTTCGAGACCTACTTCTCGCTGTCGTGCCAGAACTGCCCCGACGTGGTGCAGGCCCTGAACCTGATGTCCGTGCTGAATCCGCGCATCAGCCACGTCGCGATCGACGGCGCCCTGTTCCAGGACGAGGTCGACGGTCGCCAGATCATGGCCGTGCCGACGGTCTTCGTCAACGGTGAACTCTTCGGCTCCGGCCGGATGAGCCTCGAGGAGATCATCGGCAAGCTCGACGTCGGTGCCGCCGACCGCGCCGCCGACGCGATCGCGCAGAAGGACCCGTTCGACGTGCTCGTCGTCGGCGGTGGCCCGTCCGGCGCCGCGGCCGCGGTGTACGCCGCGCGCAAGGGAATTCGCACCGGCATCGCCGCCGAACGCTTCGGCGGCCAGGTGCTCGACACCATGGCGATCGAGAACTTCATCTCCGTTCCCTACACGGAGGGCCCCCAGTTCGGGTCTGCGCTCGAGAATCACGTCCGCCAGTACGGCGTCGACATCATGAACACGCAGAAGGCCGCGAAGCTCGTGCCCGCCGCCACCGAGAACGGTCTCGTGGAGATCGAACTGGAAAGCGGTGCTTCCCTTCTCGCGCGGACCGTGATCCTGTCGACGGGTGCGCGGTGGCGCTCGATGAACGTGCCCGGTGAGGACCAGTACCGGAACAAGGGCGTCACGTACTGCCCGCACTGCGACGGACCGCTGTTCAAGGGCAAGCGCGTCGCCGTGATCGGTGGCGGCAACTCCGGCGTGGAGGCCGCGATCGACCTCGCCGGACTCGTCGAGCACGTCACGCTCATCGAGTTCGACTCGGTGCTCCGCGCCGACGAGGTGCTGCAACGCAAACTGCGCAGCCTGCCCAACGCGGACATCCTCCTGAGCACGCTCACGACGGAGGTCGTCGGCGACGGCAACAAGGTCACCGCTCTGGCCTACCAGGACCGCACGACCGATACCGCGCACACGCTCGACGTCGAGGGTGTCTTCGTCCAGATCGGTCTCCTGCCCAACACCGAGTGGCTGGCCGGGAGCATCGAGTTGTCCGATCGCGGCGAGATCGCGATCGACGACCGCGGCCAGACGTCGGTCCCCGGCGTGTTCGCCGCCGGTGACTGCACCACCGTGCCGTACAAGCAGATCGTGATCGCCGCCGGTGCCGGCGCCACGGCCGCGCTGAGCGCGTTCGACCGGCTCATCCGCACGGGCGTGCCTGCCGAGGATTCCGCCGCCGCAACCGTCGGCTAGTTCGATCGCCCTCCGCTGAACCCCTGCCCACCCGGGTGCGTGGCACACACGCCACCGCCCGGATGGGTAGGGAATGCTGGGGCGGTGCCGACCCACCTGTCTCACCCGCCGACCTCGCACGAGCAGCCCACCGCGATCGTGCGGATGGCCGACGCCGGCGACCTGTACACGTCGTGGCGGTGGACCCACGACTCCCACCCCGGCGGGGTCAGCGTCGCCCCCGCCGCGCAAGTGGATGAGGCCGTCGCCGCGCTGGCCCGGGCCCTGCCCGATCTCACGGACCCGCAGGGGCTGCACCGTTCACTGACGACGGGCGCGTTCTCCTGCTACGAGTCCGAACACGATCTGGCTCAACTCCTCTCGCGCACGTTTCTTCCGTTCGGCCTCGCCCGGCAGTTGCACGAACTGTTCACCCGCGGCGTGCGCCCGCATCTCCGCATCCAGCCGTCACCCCGGGTCGCGCAGGTGCCGTGGGAACTGATCGCCCCCGACGCCGGGCTGCGTCTCGTCGACATCGCGGACGTCAGTCTGCTGGCCCCGCTCAGCATCGTGCACTCCCCCGGCCGCCCTGTCCGAACCTGGACGGATGACCACCGGCTCCCCGTCGTCGCGGTCCTCGACCCCCGGGTGCCGGGCTTCCGCGCCGATTCGGTTCTCGGTTCCGTTCTGGGCCGGATGGCCGCGGACAGCCCGCTGTCGCAGCGGGTCGCGACGTACGCCAACGACGGCCGCCTGCTTCCCGCCGTGGACGGACCGCTGGATGTGTTCCGCCGCGAAGATGTCGACCGAGCGTGGCTCGGCGCGGCGTTGCGCGAGGGCGCGGGCCGGCTGGTGTACGTCGGGCACGTCACCGCGGCGGCGCCCGAATCCGGTCAGAGCGAGCACGCGGAACTGCACCTCGCCTGCGCCGCCGACGCCGTCGGGTTCGCGGAGCCGACGCGCGCGCACCGGCCGTTGTCCGCGAAAGACCTCCTGCTGGGGACGCACACGCTCACAGACGAACCGATCCGCGGCGCCGACCTGTGGCCGATCCCCAGCCGGGTTGCGCTCATCGCCTGCGAGAGCGGCGGCGACCTGCGGTTCAGCGAGGCCCTCGGACTGGTCTCCGCGATGATCGCCGGCGGCGCGGAACTCGTCACCGCGAGCCGCTGGGCCCTTCCGACGGACCTCGCCTTCCAGCGCATCGCGGGCGCCGCACCACACGCCCGCCCACTGCAGGACGCCATCTGCTCGATCGACGCGGCACACGAACTGCCCGACGCGGTCGGCGCGCTCTGCGCGTGGCAACGCGACCGGGTCGCGGCCTGGCGGGACCAACGGACGATCGAGCAGTCACCGGTGCTGTGGGCGGCGTTCGCGACCGTCTCGGTGCCCTGAAACCTCTGGTGCACTGCCGAGGTTTCCGTTCGCCACATCGTGTCGGTCGGTCGTTGTACCGTCGTTGCTGTCCGTTCCGGCACCTAGAAGGAGCATGCCCCATGACCTCTCGTCTCAACCCCTACATCAGCTTCGACGGCAACGCGCGGCAGGCAATGGAGTTCTACAAGGACGTCTTCGGTGGCACCCTGGCGGTGAGCACATTCGGTGAGTTCGGCGCCCCGGACGCCGAGGGAGCCGACAAGATCATGCACGCCATGCTCGAATCCGACAACGGGTTCACGCTCATGGGTGCAGACACGCCGCCCGGCATGGAACACAACCCGGGCACCAACATCGCGGTGAGCCTCAGCGGCGACGACGGTGACCTCCTCCGCGGTTACTGGGCCAAGCTCTCGGATGCCGGCTCCGTGTCGGTGCCCCTCGAAAAGCAGATGTGGGGAGACGAATTCGGTGCCTGTACCGACCAATTCGGTATCTCATGGATGGTCAACATTGCCGGGACGCCCAGCTGATCGCAGCGCCGGGTAGTCCCGCAGGTCGATGCCGGTGGCGAAGAAGTCGGTCACCTTCATCATCACGCCGAACAGGGCCCTGGACTTGAACGTCCAATTCCGCATCCTGATTCGAGTCGCCGATTTTGGCGCGAGAAACGGTCCGGCGCTGCCCTTGCGGGCAATCTTCGCGTACCGGTGCATCTGCTCGTTGTAACGTTCGAACGCCACGCGGTGGTCGCCGCCGGCGGCGGCGAGTTCGCCCGCCAGCACATATGCACCGACGAGGGCGAGACCGGTTCCGAAGCCGCCCAGCGTGTTTCCGTACGCGGCATCGCCGAGTAGGGCCACGCGTCCTGCGGTGTAGGTATCGGTCTCGACCCGTGCGATCGAGTCGAGGTAGAAGTCAGGTGCGTCGTCCAGTTGCGCGAGCAACCCGGGGACGCGCCAGCCTGCACCTGCGTACGCGGCGGCCAGCAGTTGCTTCTGCTCGGTGATGTCGCCACGGTCGTAGTCGATCGGGTCGGAGGCGAAGACGAACAACTCGGGAGCCTTCGGCCCACCGACGACGGCCATCCTTCCCGGTTCGTTGTACATCCATCCCGTCGCGCGTTCCCGCTCGGGCGACGCCGCAGTCACCGCGTCCGTGGCGCCGACGACGGCGTAGTAGTACCCGAGGAATCGGACGAAGTTCTCCTCCGGACCGAACCGGAGTCTGCGCACGGCCGAGTGAATGCCGTCGGCCCCGAACACCAGGTCGAAGCGGCGTGCGTGCGACTTCTCGAACGTGACCTCGACACCGGACTCCGTGTCGGTGAGCGCGGTGACGGAATCACCGAACAGGTACTCGCACGAATCCGCGGTCCGCTCGTACAGGATCTCGGTCAGGTCGCCCCGCAGGATCTCGACGTCGCCGCCGATGAATTCACCGGGCATGGTCGCCAGATGTTTGTCGTGTTCGTCGACGATCCGGAGGTCGGTCCTTCCGGTCTGCCTGCGGTGCACCTCGTCGAGAATCCCCATCTTTGCCAGCACCCGGCGGTGCACCTCCCCCTTGAAGTCCACGGCCTGGCCGCCGAGCCGAAGGACCGGTGCGTTCTCGACGACGGTGACGGCGTATCCGCTGCGCGCGAGCCAGAACGCCAGGGCGGGCCCGGCGATGCCGGCACCCGAGATCAGGACGGTTTCGTTCGGCATGGGACTCCTCCGAGAATGAATTGTGTCTGACGGACACAGTTAAGTGTATGGTAGACACAATTCCGGATCAAGAGTCGTCCGGAGGAGCGCAAAATGGATACCCAGCCCCGTACCGCCGAGCTGCTCTGGGGATCGCCGGACAGACCGAAGCGCGGTCCGAAGCCGGCGCTGAGCCTCGAGCAGATCGTCGCCACCGCCATTTCCATGGCCGATGCGGAGGGCCTCGCCGCGCTGTCGATGCAGCGCCTCGCGGAGGACCTCGGGTTCACCAAGATGTCCCTCTACCGCTACACCCCCGGGAAGGCCGAGCTGACCGCCCTCATGCTCGATGCCGCTCTCGGACCCGCACCCGACCTGTCCGAGATCGACGGCGGCTGGCGCGCAGCGCTCCACGAGTGGGCACTGCGCATGTGGGCGGGATTGCGACGGCATCCGTGGGTCGTGGACGTCGCCGTCGGCCCCCGCGTGATGGGACCGAACGAAATGGCCTGGCTCGAAACCGGCCTCGCGGCGCTGAGCGGCACCGGACTCACCGGCGGGGAACGACTGGATTCAGTCGTCCTGATCACCGGCCACGTCCGCAGCCTCGCTCAGCAGACGACGGCCCCCGGCGCCGAAACCGACACACCCGAGAAGGCCCTGAACGCGATCATGACGGGAATCCTCACCGACAACGCCGAACGCTATCCCGAGGCGGCGGCGGCCTTCGCGTCGGCGAGTTCGTCTTCCGGGCAGGACGATGCGCTCGAATTCGGCCTGGCCCGGATCTTCGACGGCCTCGCCGCACTCGTCGCGGAACGCGCCGAATAGCGGAGCCGCGGTCTGATCAAGCGGATCGAGGCCTGAGCAACACGGCAATTGTCACAGCCAGGACGCCGCCGCACAGAAGCCCGGCAAGCGCTGTGGCCCAACGCTGTCCCATCGATGCATCCGTGGAAGTCAGCGCGCACACCAGCATCGTCGCCGCACCTGTCAATGACAGGGTGACATTCCAGTTCAGAAGCTGACTGGTTCCGGTGTGGACTCGCAGAAGGGACGGGGGAATCAGTACGTTGGAGACAATGAGAAGCACGATGCCGGGGTAGAGCAGAGCGTTCATTGCTGTCCTATCACAGAGCGGTGGACGGTGAGGACGAGTTCATATCGTGCGGATCGGTCACAGACCCTCCATCTCCTCTACCTTCAATGCGAGCGCGACATCCAGGCGCAGAATGGGATCCGTCGTGAACGGGCCGACGATGCTCTCCAACTTGCCGATCCGGTACCGCAGCGTGTTGTAGTGGAAATGCAGGACGCGTGCAGTCTCGGCGACGTTGCAGTTGGTGTCCAGGAGTGCCTGCATCGTCTGGCGGAGGTCGATCGCCTCGTCCGAGTCGCCGGCCAGCGAACCGAGGATCTCGGTGGCGAACGATCGGAGTTCGCCGCTGTCGTCGACCAGGGAGAGTAGTCTGTGGACGCCCAGGCTGTCGAAGTGTGCGACAGTACCGTTCCCGCGCATGCGACGCCCCACCGTCACTGCCCTACGTGCCTGGTCGTACGCCTGCGGAATGTCGGCAGCCGAGCGGATGACCCGACTCACGCCGGTGCAGAACGAATGCCTGCCGCCTCCTCGGTCACCGGTGACGGCCGCAATCAGATCGTCGATGACCATTCTCGAGTCGTTGTCACCGACCGGCATCAACACCACCACTTCATGACTGAACCCGACCACCGGTGCGTACCGGTCCCTGCGCCGGACCACTTGTTTCCAGGCAGCAGTGAGTCTCTGTTGCGGCATTCGTCCGGCACCCGGCGGCCGTACCGCAGGTCCGGTTGTCGAGCGAGCGGGGTCCGGGTCGAGCTCCGCGACGACGACCACCATGGAGCGGTTCACGTCCCATTCGAGCTGTGCGCAGTGCTCCGTGATCTGGTCAACCGTACCGGCATTCCCGCTGAGTACGTCGCGCAGGAAGTCGCCGTGAAACTTTGATTCGACCGCCGACACGGCGAGCTGCTTGGTCACCGCCAGCGCGACCACGGTTGCGGCTCGCTCCAGCGCTTGCACGGTAACGGGACCCAATCCGCCGTCTCCCACGAAGGCGAGGATGACGCCGTGATCGGTCCCGCCGGCATGAACCCGCGCAACGGCGATCTGGCCGGCCTCCGTGCCCGGCGCCCGCTGCAGGCCGTGGTGCAGGCGCTCGGTGCGAAGCCTGCCGGACGGGTCGAACAGCGGCAGGTCCTCCAACGCCTGCAGATTGGCCGTCGTACCCGCTGTCGCATTGACCCGCCCGTCCGGCGTGCAGATCAGCACCGCAGCGTCGAACAGCGCGGCGACCTCGTCCGCGATCTGCGGCAGGTCGCCACCTTCGAGGACGATCTTCGTCAAGGCACGGTGCATGCGATCGGCGACGTCGAGGGCGAACGCCTGCCGATCGACGAGGTGTGTGAACACCTCGGACATCACCTCGTCGAAACCGATGTCGTGCGGGATGAGAAACAGCGGAATGTCGAGACGGTCCGATGCCTCGAGCATCGCGGCAGGGAGATCGCCGAGGTACCGGCCCTCCTTGACACCGAGTGCGGCCGCGCCACACCGGGCGAGGCCCTCGACGAGTTCGACCAGCGCCCGGGGATCGAACGGTTCACCCGAATCTGCATGTCGCAGAGGGAACCCCGTGGTGATCAGCAGTTCGTTGGGTTTCACCCACGGCAGGATGTCCGGTACCTCGATGACGTTGACTCGCAGAACGCTCTGCTCCAGTCCGCCCGCCCCCGCGAGGAGCGTGGAGCCGGCCAGGCTGGGGAGGGTCAGCGCCTCCCGAATCGTCAGCGCGTAGCCGGCAGGTGACGGCAGATCGACCGCGTCCACGGGTGCAGCTCAGTTCGGGAGGAGTGCCGGCGGAAGCACACGCTGCGTCCACTTCGTCTTCTGCTCGTACGCGTGGGCGAGTTGGAGGACGGCTCGGTCGGCGCCGTGTCGTCCGATTATCTGAATTCCCATCGGGAGCCCCCGGTCATCGAAACCGACCGGCATCGCGGCCACCGGGAGGCTCGTCATCGTCCACGGTGCGACGGTCTCCATCCACCGGTGATAGGTATCCATGGGCCGGCCGTCGATCTCGGTGGGCCAGTGTGTGGACTTGTCGAACGGGAACACCTGGGCGCTGGGTGCGAGGATGTAGTCATACGTTTCGAACATCTTCGTGAGGGCAGCCAGCCAGTCGTTGCGGGCCGCCGCAGCCTTCGTGACGTCGAGTGCGGACAGTGCGATCCCGTGCTCCATCTCCCACACGAATTCGGGCTTCATCTGCTCGCGTGTCTGCGGGTCGTCATAGAGGTCGACCAAGCCGAGCTGCGCCCACCAGCGCCATCTCAGGAAAAGCTGCCAGATGTCTTCGGGCTTGTAGTCGGGGAGCGCCGCCTCGACGCGGCAGCCGATGTTCCGGAATGCGTCGAACGCGGACTCGCACAGCTCGAGAACTCCGGGTTCCGTCGCCAGGTACCCGTCCCAGTTACCCACCCACGCGATCCGCGTTCCGTGGAAGTCCCGCTCGAGGTTCCGTGTGAAAACCTCGGGGTCCTCGTCGATGCCGAGCGGGGCGCCCGCGTCGGGCCCGGCCATCGTCGACAAGAGCTGCGCCACGTCTGCCACCGACCGTCCCATCGGGCCGACCACCGCGCCCTGAGCGATGAAGCCTGCCTCCGGGATGCGCCCCCATGAAGGACGGAATCCCACAACATTGTTGAAGGCAGGCGGGTTTCGCAGTGAACCCATGTAATCGCTGCCGTCGGCAACCGGGACCATCCGTAGTGCCAGGGCCGCGGCGGCACCGCCACTGCTTCCACCTGCGGTGCGTGACGTGTCGTACGGTGTCGCCGTCGTGCCGTACACCGGGTTGTACGTCTGGGACCCGAGCCCGAACTCGGGGGTGTTCGTCTTCCCGATGACAATGGCACCCGCCGCCTTGATCCGCGCGACGAACAGGTCGTCCGCATCGGCGATCCGGTCGGCGAAGATGGATGATCCGGATGTGAACGGAAGTCCCTTGGCCGCGGAGAGATCCTTGACGGCGTGCGGGAACCCGTGCATCCAGCCGAGGTAATTCCCGTTGGCAAGCTGATGGTCCCGCTCGCGCGCTTCGGCCAGCAACTCGTCCCGGTCCCGCAGGGCAACGATGGCGTTGACACTGTGATTGTGCCGTTCGATGTGGTCGAGATAGGCGGTCATGACGTCGACGCACGACACCTCGCGGCTCTTGATCAAACCGCTGAGCGTGAGCGCGTCACACATGACGAGATCTTCGTATCCTCCTGGCCTGCCCAAAGGTTCGACGTCAGTCAGGGGCGAATCACCTGCGTCGACGGGATCGATGACGTGTGACACTTGTGAACCTCTCCACGGTTTCGGATGCGATTGCCGGCGATCGAGGGTGCGCAGCGCCCGGTGGCGGCCGCCACGCACCCTCGTTCACGGTGCGACGACGAACTATTGGCCGAGGTCGACGATGGCGGCGACGGGGCCGCCACCCTCCGGGCCCTGGTGCGCGGCCGACACGGACACGAACACCGCCGGGTCACCGGTGACCGAAGACGCGACACCGCCGACGCACGACTTGATCTGGCGGTGCCAGTGCACGTCCGAGTCGTCGAGCATCGCGTTGCGGCGGCCGCGCACCGTCCCGTCCTGACTCGCCTCACACTTGAGGAAGACATTGACGAGCCGGCCGTCCAGGTCGCTCGTGTGGGGCCGCTCGGGCAGTTCGAGTCCCGCATCCCGGATCGCCGACCAGATGCCGTCCTGATCGAGCGGATCCTTCATCACGCTGTGCCCGATCCGGTAGCGGCCGCCGACACCGCGTGCGTTGCCCACCACCACGATCTGAGCCCGGTCCAACTCGACACCCGAGGAGCAGGATGCGACCGACGAGTAGAGGTCCCGGCTGTGCATGACATCGGCATCGCCGGGCATCTCGATCTCGCCGAGGGCGACAGCAATCCCCAGTGCCGTGCCACCGTTCGACAAGTCCATCGACTCGTGCGTCTGCTCGGTCCACACCGTCTCGCCGCGGCTCTTGGCGTCCCGGATGGTGTGGATCGTCAGCAACGGAGTCTTCGTCTGCACGTAGTGCACGTCGGCGGGGTCGGTGATGCCGGCGTTGTCCATCGCCATCTTCACCGCGGCTGCCACCTTGGTGATCATCGCCGTGCGACCGATGTCTTCGGGGAGAAGCTGCTCACTCATCGCGACACCGACGGTCAGTCGCGGCTCGTCGGTCTTCACTGCCTTCTCTGCAGGCACCGTTGCGAAGATCGTTGCGTGCGGGCTGATCACACCGTCGGTACCGCCGGACCAGACGATGGGTACCCCGGCCACCTCGTCCGCGCTTCGGCTGCCCTTGGCCGAGAGGACCTCACGGAAAGCCCGGTCCGCGATGATGCGCGTGTAGTCGTTGACGCCGCCGTTGCCCTCGGTCTTGCCGATGACTGCGATGACGCGGTCCGCTTCGAGCACACCGTCGTCGATGAGCTTGGCCAGCTCGCCGGCGTCGGACACGCTGTGCAGGGGAACCTTGCGGACCTCGATTGCTTCGGGCATTGACATCTCCTCTATACGTGGCTTGCGGGGTAGTCGAGATCAGCTTTTGGCGATCGGAACTCCAACGCAGCCCACGCTATGAGGGCGAGCACGTTCGGACATTGGCAAAGTTTGCCCAAACCAGAACTCACATTGGGCAGAGTTGACCAGTGCCGCTGGCGACAGCATCGAAGTCGCGCTGCCGGTGATCGGAGTGACCGGCGCCGACGAGGTCGGGCCATTGCGTCCACGTGCGGGGGAGCTTCCATCAACGTCCGACATACCCGTGACGGATCACGTGACCGGCTGGGGAGATGCTGCCGGTCTCAGTTAATCGGCCGGCGTTCAAGAAGTAGCCTCTGGCGCGGAGAAGAGGGAATCCTCACCGACAACGCCGAGCGTTACCCCGAGGCTGCAGCGGCCTTCGCCTCCGCCGGCTCCTCGTCCGGGCGGGACAATGCGCTCGAATTCGGCCTGGCCCGGATCGTCGACGGCCTGGCCGCACTCGTCGCGACCCGCGCCGGATAGCCGAGCGCGGGGCCTCAGCTCGCCTGAGGTTTCAGATCGCCGTAGTAGGTGTGCGCCTTGCCGGCGAGAAGCCACAGAGGCGCAGCGTCGTCGTCGTCGGACAGGTAGCCCTTGCCACGACCGTCCGCCAGGTATTGGGAGCGAACCCACTCTTCCATCGCCTCGTTCGACTGGTCGGGCAGTCCGTAGAGCTGCGCGACCGCGCGGTGGAGTTGTTCGTCGTCGACGGTCATGCCCTGTGGCTGCTTGCGCAGGTTCAGCGCCTTGTCCGTCTCCCCTGCTCGATGCAGGTGGACGATGTGGAACGCCATCTCACACACGAACGGCTGGTTTCGATTCACGGTGCTCCTCTCCGCTCGTCACCATCGATCGTCCCGCCCGAGTCCGTCCCGCGCCAGTGCGGGGCACCTGCAGGAACGATCTCGCAACTTGCGTCAGAGGGGTGGTGGTCAGCCGCTCGACGCTCGTAGCGTCGTAGGTGGGTGTACGTGAGTCGGAACGAACGAGGAGGAGACATCGTGACGATCGACAGAGGAATTCTTGCCCTGCTGGAGGCCAAGCCGGGCAAGGGCGAGGAACTGGCTGCGTTCCTGGAGCAGGGACGCGCCCTGGCGGCGGCGGAGGAAGGCACCGTCACCTGGTACGCGTTCAAGGTCAGTGACACCACGTACGGCATCTTCGACACGTTCGAGAACGAGGAAGGTCGGCAGGCGCACCTGAGCGGAGCGATCCCCGCCGCTCTTGGCAACGTCGGCCCCGATCTGCTCGCGAGGGACCCCGACATCCGTCCGGTCGACGTGATCGCCGTCAAGTAGGACGCCCGCCGGGTTTCCTATCGTACGGTCAGTTGAATCCTGCCCGTAAACCTACCCGATCGGGTAGGGCACAGACTGTCCGCGACGCGGCATACTTGCCCGGCTCGGGGGTTTCCGAAAACGATACGGAGAAACTGATGCTCGACCGGCTGTACGCCGCTGTCCTCGCCGTCGCCGGCCTCGGTTACGGCGGTTACATCCTCCTCGACGAATTGACCGGAGGGTCGGACACACCCGGCGAGGACGACCATCGTCTCCACGAAGTCCCCTCGGGAGCAGGTGTCCGCGCTGTGACGTCCCAGCAACACTTACGTCAGGTTGGCGAAGCGCGAGGGATGCTGGACTAGCGGCTCACGAGTTTTATCGCCGCCGCCTCGATGGTGTCCTCGGACAGCAGCACCTCGAGCGCGGCGTCGCCGAGTGGGATGAAACTGTCGTCGCTCGTCACCCGCGCGAGCGGCCCGGTGAAGCCCTCGTCGACCAGCGCGGCGACCACACCCTCGGACACACCACCGGACTTGCGGGTCTCGTCGACCACGAGCACCCGGCCGGTGGCGTGCGCCTCCCGGACCACGTCCTGCACCGGCAGCGGTGCGAGCCAGCGCAGGTCCACCACCCGGGCGGCGATGTGCGCACGCTCGAGCTTCCGCGCGACCCGCAGACTCATCCGCAGACCGTTGCCGTAGGTGACGATCGTCAGGTCCGTACCGTCGCCGTAGGTGCGGGCCGAGCCGATCTGCACGTGGCTCTCGACCTGTGTCGCGGGGTCGGGATACGGTGCCAGCCACAACCCGTCGCCGTCGTCGTACAGATCCCGGATGTGGTACAGCGCAATCGGTTCCAGGTACACGCACACCGCGCCCGCGGTGCGGGCCGCCGCCACACAGGTGTGCATCATCGCCGCGGCGTCATCGGGGCGGGACGGCGACGCCACCACCACGCCGGGGATGTCGCGCAGTGCGGCGACGGCGTTGTCGTTGTGGAAGTGCCCTCCGAAGCCCTTCTGATACCCGTACCCGGCGATTCGCACCACCATCGGATTGCGGTACTGCCGGTCGGAGAAGAACTGCAACGTCGCGCCCTCGCCGCGGATCTGGTCGGCCGCATTGTGCAGATACGCCAGGTACTGGATCTCCGGGATCGGCAGCAACCCGGTCACCCCCGCACCCAGCGCGAGACCCAGGATCGCCTGCTCGTCGAGCAGGGTGTCGAATACGCGCGCCGACCCGGCCTTCTTCATCAGACCCCGGGTCACCCCGTACACCCCGCCCTTGCGGGCCACGTCCTCACCGAACACCAGTGCCTCGGGGCAGCGGGCGAGCACATCGAGCAGGGCACGGTTGATCGACAGGGCGAGGGTCAGCCGGCCTTCCTCCTCCGGCAGCGGGGATCCGACAAACTCCGCACGCTTGGCCGGGTCGACGCGCTCCGGCACCGCCGCGGCGGCCTGCTCGGCGGTGTCGGCGAGGGGCCTCATCACCGCCGCGGGACTGTCCAGTTGAGGTAGCTCGGCGACTTCCCGGGCAAGTCCGAGTACCTCGGCGCGCGTGTTCTCGTAGCGCGCGAGGACCTCGGTGGGGCTCAGGTGTCCGCCTTCGATCAGAAGTCTTGCGGTGCACAGCACCGGGTCCCGGTCGAAGTCGGCGGTGATCTCAGCGGACGTCCGGTACGCGGACTCCAGATCGGATCCTGCGTGACCCATCAACCGGACGGTCCGCAGGTGCAGGAACGCGGGCTTGCGGTGACTGCGCACCCAGTCGGCGGCGCTCTTCGCGGTCGCGTACGCCGCCGGCAGGTCGGAACCGTCGGCCTCGAAGTACTCCAGACCGGCCCGCGCACCGAAATTCGCGGCGATCCACCCCGTCGGTGTCTTCGTGCTGATCCCGATCCCGTTGTCCTCGCAGACGAACAGCAACGGGAGCGGCAACCCCTGGTAGGCCGAGTGGACGGCAGTGTTGATCGCGCCGACCGCGGTCGAGTGATTTGCCGACGCATCCCCGAAACTGCACACGGCCACCGCGTCGGCCGGCCACGGCGAGGGCAGGTGGAGCTTGTGTGCGCGGGCGATCGAGAAGGCGACACCGACCGCGCGCGGCAGATGCGAAGCGACGGTGGACGTCTGGGGAATGATCCCGAGATCGTGGCGGCCGAATACCTTGTGCCGACCACCCGAGATCGGCTCCTCCGTCGCGGCCACGACACCGAGGAGGACGTCGCGGAGCGGATCGGTGCCGTCCACCTGCTGCGCCCGCGCGAGGAAGAATCCGCCGGAACGATAGTGCAGCAGAGCGGGATCGGTCGGACGCAGCGCCGCTGCGACCGCGGCATTGCCCTCGTGCCCGGACGAGCCGATCGTATAGAAACCCTTACCCTGCGACCGCAACCACCGGGCCGCCAGATCGAGATGCCTGCTGCCGAGTTGCGCGTCGAAGAGGTCCAGAGCGCCCTGCACCGACAACGGGGACGGCGGCCGGATCGGATCCTCCGGACGAACACCCGGGCGACCGGAATCGGGCACCAGTGCCGACACGACGGAGGTGAAGTAGTCGTCGATCTGTTCGGCCATCACCCGATCATCCTGTGACACCGGGCGGCGGGCAAGGGTCGCGTGCTCCACTCACCTTCTCGACCAGTGTCCGGTCTTATCCGGACAGGAACGTGTTTCGGCGTCAGAATGTCAGCACGGAGGTGGGCCCATGGAGTTGGACGTGACCGGGGTGCCGGAACGGGTCTCTACGGGGGCTCTGCCCGGGTGGGACGATGTCGAGTCGCTTCTGCACGGCGCGTACGAGCGCGCTGCCGCCGCGACGGGCGGAGTCGTGGCGGATTACATCCCGATTCTCGCGGCAGTCGACCCCGGCCTGTTCGGGATCTGCGTCGCCGAGGTCGACGGGGGTGTGCACGCCGTCGGCGACTCGTCGCACGAGTTCTCGATCCAGTCGATTTCCAAGGCCTTCACGTACGCTCTCGTCTGCCAGGAGATCGGCCACGAGGTGGTGGGCGAAAGAATCGGGGTGAACAACACCGGCCTGGCGTTCAATTCCGTCGTGGCCCTCGAACTCAACGACGGCCATCCGATGAATCCCATGGTCAACGCAGGCGCCATCGCCACGACCGCACTCGTTCCCGGTGTCACCCCCACCGCGAAGTGGGACTTCCTCCAGGACGGTCTCTCCCGCTTCGCCGGGCGCCGGTTGGCGCTCGACGTCACCGTCTACGAATCGGAGGCGGCGACGAACCTCCGCAACCGCGGGATCGCCCAGCTTCTGGAAAGCTACGGCCGCCTGGACGTCGACCCGCTGGCTGCGGTCGACGTGTACACCAAACAATGCTCACTCCGGGTGACCACCCGGGATCTCGCAATCATGGGCGCCACTCTCGCCGACGGCGGCGTCAACCCGGTGACGGGAGAACGCGTCGTCGACGAGTCGATCTGCCGCGACACGCTGTCGGTGCTGGCCGCCACCGGATTCTACGAACGATCCGGGGAATGGTTGTTCGAGATCGGTGTGCCCGGCAAGAGTGGTGTGTCCGGCGGCATCGTCACGATCGCCCCGGGCAAGGCCGGACTGGCCACCTTCTCTCCGCGGCTCGATTCCGCGGGCAACAGCGTTCGGGGGCAGCGGGCCACCGCCTACCTGTCCCGGACTCTCGGATTGAACGTCTTCGCGTCCGGGCCCCACCCTCCGCGTGAAAGCAGGTCAGCATGATCCCAGCGAGCAGGTGAAGGCGTCGTGGCGTCCGATGATCGGACTCGCCCTGGCGCAGGTGCTCATGTCCTTCAACGTCGCGGCACTACCGGTCTCGCTGGGCGGCATGGTCGAGGATTTCGGTGTTCCTCCGACGACGGTGAGCACCGCGATCGTCACCTACGGCCTGGTGGTCGCGGCGCTGGTGATGGTCGGCGCGAAGCTGGGACAACGAGTCGGCTGGGTGCTGATCTTCCGCATCATGGTCGCCGTGTTCGCGGTCGCGGAACTGATGATGGTTCTCTCACCGAGTATCGGCTGGGTGATCGCCGCGCAAGCGCTCGCAGGGGCGGCGGCGGCGATCATCGTGCCCACCCTCGTCGCCCTCATCGCCGAGAACTATCGCGACGCCCAGCAGGCGACCGCGATCGGATCGCTCGGATCGGCGAGGGCCTTCTCCGGGCTGTCCGCGTTCCTGATCGGTGGTGCACTGGGAACTCTCGTCGGCTGGCGGCCCGTGTTCGCCATCCTTATCGTCGTCGCCGTCGTGGTGTTCCTGCTGAGCTTCACGCTTCGCTCCGATCGCGGCAACGACGCCATCAGCATCGACATCGTCGGCGCGTTCATCATCGGTATCGCCGTCATGTCGCTGACGCTGGGTTTCAACAATCTGAACTCGTGGGGTCTGCTGACGGCATCGCCCACCGCGCCCTTCAGCGTGCTCGGCGTCTCCGGCGCCCCGGTCCTGATCGTGCTGGGAATCATCCTGGGACAGGCGTTCTTCGTCTGGACCAGACGGCGCGCTAACAGCGGCCGCGTCCCCCTGATCAGCCTCGAGGTGGTGTCGGCGTCCACCGAGCGCGCGGCCGTGTATGCAATGTTCGTCGTCGTCGCACTCGAAGCGGCCCTGAACTTCACCGTGCCCCTCTACATTCAAATCGTCCAGGGCCGAACCCCGTTCGACACCTCGCTGGCGATGATGCCGTTCAACATCACCGTTGATCTGGCTCTCGTTCGTGGTGACCAACAACTGGGAGACCGTCCCGACCATCCTCGGTCTCATCGTCTTCGGCATCGGACAGGGCGCCCTCGTCACCCTCGTCTTCAACGTGCTGGTCACAGCCGCCCCGAAGGAACTCGCGGGCGACGTCGGGTCGGTACGCGGCACCACCCAGAACCTCGCGTCCGCCGTCGGCACGGCCTTCGCAGGCGCGCTCCTGGTGACGCTGCTGTCGATCGGTGTCGGACAGGCAGTCGCCAGTCACGTCGACCTCCCCGAAGACCTCGTCGCACAGGTCGACCTGGACAACATCAACTTCATCAGCAACGACCGCCTCGAGGAAATCCTCGACACAACCACCGCCTCCGACGTGCAGGTCGACGCCGCCGTGCAGATCAACATCGACGCCCGCCTCGACGCCCTCGAGATCGGGCTGCTCACCCTGGCCGGGCTCAGCGCCATCGCCATGGTGCCCGCGAGCCGGCTCCCGAACTACCGCAGGGACGAGATCCCCGGCCCCTCCCCTCAAGCGGACTAGACCCACCCCGCACCGGGTTGTCCCCCGATCGGGGGACAACGCATTCACCCCGGAGAAGGCCCCGTCGGCGGACAGACGCCCGGACGGCGAGAAGCCATTGTTGTCTTATGCCGCACACACCCGGACGGCAGACAACGAGGGAGCACCATGCAGAACACCCGCAAGTTCTACATCGACGGCGAGTGGGTCGAGCCGATCGGCACCGACACACTCGACGTCGTCAACCCTGCGACGGAGAAGGCCATCGCCACCATCGCGCTGGGCGACGAGAAGGACGTCGACCGGGCCGTCACGGCCGCACGCACAGCCTTCGACAGTTACGCGTCGACGACACGCGCCGACCGAATCGAGTTGCTGAGCAGGATCATCGAGGTCTACGTGCGGCGAATGAACGACCTCGCCACGACCATCACCCAGGAAATGGGCGCACCGGCAGGGCTCGCCGCGACCGCCCAGGCACCGTGCGGCATGGCACACCTCGCCGCCGCCCTCGATGCGCTCCGCGGGTTCGAATTCGAGGAGAAGATCGGCACCACGACGGTCGTGCACGAGCCGGTCGGCGTGTGCGCGTTCATCACACCGTGGAATTGGCCCGTCAACCAGATCGCCGCGAAAGTCGCACCCGCGCTGGCGGCCGGCTGCACGATGGTGCTGAAGCCGTCCGAGATCGCGCCGCTCAATGCGATCATCTTCGCCGAGATACTTCACGAAGCGGGTGTCCCGGCCGGGGTGTTCAACCTTGTTCACGGTGACGGACCTACCGTCGGAGCCGCCCTGTCGAGGCACCCCGACGTCGACATGGTGTCGTTCACCGGATCGACCCGCGCCGGTGTCGACGTCGCGCGGAATGCCGCACCGACCGTGAAACGCGTTGCGCAGGAACTCGGCGGCAAGTCGGCGAACATCGTGCTGGTCGACGCGGACTTCGACGAGGTCATCACCCGCGACGTGATGGGCGTGGTCGTCAACGCGGGCCAGTCCTGTAACGCGGGCTCTCGCATCCTGGTCCCGTCGGACCGCATGGACGAAGCCTGCGCGATCGCGAAGGCGGCTGCCGAGAAGATCGTCGTCGGGCCTCCGGACGACGAGGGAACGACCGTGGGTCCCCTTGTGTCACAAGCACAATTCGACAAGGTTCAGCGTCTGATCCAGACGGGCATCGACGAGGGCGGCACACTCGTCGCCGGCGGTGTCGGCCGCCCGGACGGACTCTCCGCCGGATACTTCGTCCGGCCCACCGTCTTTGCGAACGTCACGAACGACATGACGATCGCACGGGAGGAGATCTTCGGCCCCGTCATGATGTTGATCGGCTACGAGGACGAGGCCGACGCAGTCCGCATCGCGAACGACACCACGTACGGGCTCTCCGGCATGGTCTCCTCGCGCGACCCACAGCGCGCACGGAACGTCGCCCGGAAACTGCGGACCGGAATGGTCCACCTCAACGGGGCACCGCTGGCGTTCGATGCGCCTTTCGGCGGCTACAAACAATCAGGGAACGGCCGCGAGTTCGGCAAATTCGGTCTCGTCGAATACCTCGAAGCCAAGGCCATCTTCGGCGACAACGAGAACTGAGCGGAGCGTTCCGAATTCGGCACAACGGCACTGGAGGGACGGATCGTGAATCCGATCATGTGGATGGGCATCGCCGGGATAATCGGCACGGCCGTCTCACCGTGGATCGCGGAACGCCTGCGCAGCAAGAATGCGCGGAAAGACCAGCTCATGAAGCTGCAGCTCGCCATCTATGCCGAACTGCTGAGAGCGACTGCTCGCCTCGCAGCACAAGCACACGCAGGGGCGCCGAATCCCGCTGCCGGGGAGGAGGAAATCGGCACCGAAGAATTGGACGGCCTACTCAGCCAGGCGAAGGTCGTCGCCGGCCCGGACGTGTTGCGACAACTCGAGGAGCTGTCGCAACACACCGAATCGTTCAACCGGGGCACAGATCTCGCCGACATGGCAGGCAGCATCGCTGCGACTCACGGGAAGGTCCAGGACGCCATCCGTAGCGAAATGATGCGCTGATATTTATCGAGCGCCGGTGCTCACGTTCGCCCTGAGCCGTCGCGGATTGCCCGGTACCACTGCACGATCGATTCGGTGGAACTGTCCACTCCCTCGGCGACCCCGTCCCCACCGACCGACCGGTGTAGTTGCAGGGCTTGATCTTTGCCGAGTTCGACGCCCCACTGGTCGAACGAATTGATGTTCGCCAGCACACCTTCGGTGAAGACCTGGTGCTCGTAGAGCGCGATCAGCTGGCCGAGCACGCCGGGTCTCAGCTCGGGGGCGAGAATCGTGGTCGACGGCCGGTTCCCCGCCATCACCTTGTGGGGAATCAGGTCTTCGCGGACCCCGTCGGCGGTGAGATCCGCGGGGGTACGGCCGAATGCGAGTACTCTGCGCTGGGCGAGCAGGTTGCTGACCAGAACGTCGTGCATGCTGCCGCTGCCGTCGCTCAGCGGCAGATCGCCGGCCGGTTCGGCGAATCCGAGGAAGTCGACCGGGACCAGGCGGGTGCCCTGGTGCAGGAGCTGGTAGAAGGCGTGCTGCCCATTGGTGCCGGGCTCACCCCACCAGATCGCCCCGGTGGAGACGTCGGTCGGTGTCCCGTTCAGCTGCACGGACTTGCCGTTGGATTCCATCGCGAGTTGCTGCAGATACGCGGGCAGGGCTGCGAGGTCGTTGGCGTAGGGCAGGACCGCCCGGGTCTCGGCGTCGAAGAAGTTCGCATACCAGAAACCCAGCAGGGCGAGCAGAACCGGCGCGTTCGACTCGAGCGGCGCCGTCGCGAAATGCCGGTCCACGGTGTGCATGCCGGCGAGGAAGTCGCCGAACGCACCTCGTCCGATCGCGAGCATCACCGGCAGGCCGATCGCCGAGCCGATCGAGTAGCGGCCACCGACCCAGTCCCAGAACTCGAACATGTTGGCCGGGTCGATGCCGAACTCCGCCACCTTCGCCGCGTTGGTGGACACGGCGACGAAATGCCGGTCGACCGCGTCCTCCCCGAGTGCGCCGGTGATCCAGGACCGGGCCGCGGTGGCGTTGGTGAGGGTCTCGATGGTGGTGAAGGTCTTCGACGCGACGACGAACAGGGTGGTCGCCGGGTCGAGGCCGTCGAGGGCGGCCAGCAGGTCGGCCGGATCGACGTTGGAGACGAACCGCACCGACAGATCGGGGTGGGAGTAGGGGCGCAGCGCCTGGCACACCATCCGCGGCCCGAGGTCGGAGCCGCCGATCCCGATGTTGACGACGGTGGTGATGCGCCGGCCGGTGGCCCCCCGCCACCGGCCGCTGCGCACCCGGTCGGTGAAGCCGGCCATCCGGTCGAGCACCCGATGCACATCGGCGACGACGTCCCGCCCATCCACAATCAGTTCCGCGGATGCGGGCAGCCGCAACGCGGTGTGCAGGGCGGGCCGATTCTCCGTGGTGTTGACCAGGCTCCCGCGAAGCATGCAGTCGCGGTGGTCCTCGAGGCCGGCGGCACGGGCCAGGGCGACGAGCAACGGCAGCGTGTCGCGGTCGATGCGGTTCATGCTGTAGTCGATGAAGAGATCACCGGCGGTGACCGTCAGATCCCTGCCGCGCCGGGGGTCGGCGCCGAACAATTCCCTCAGATGCACCGAGGCGATGTCACCGTAGTAGTCCTGCAGGCGCTGCCATTCGAGAAACGCTGTGATGCTCGGTGATACGGACGTCGCTGTCACGGGTTACGCGACCTCGACAGGCTCGGCGCTGCGGACGGCGTGCCCACCGAACTGCCGGCGCAGCGCGGAGACTGCCTTCATCGCCGGGGAGTCGTCCTGCCGGGACGCGAACCGGGCGAACAGTGCCGCGGTGATCACGGGGGCGGGGACGGCGTGGGCGATCGCTTCCTCGATTGTCCACCGGCCTTCACCCGAGTCCTCGGTGTACCCGGAGATCGAGCCCAGCCCCGGGTCTTCGGACAGGGCCTGGACGAGGAGGTCCAGCAGCCAGGAGCGCACCACGGTGCCCTGCGACCAGGCCCGCAGCACCGCCGGGACGTCGGCGATGGATTCTTCGGCCGCGAGGAGTTCGTAGCCTTCGGCGTACGCCTGCATGAGCCCGTATTCGATCCCGTTGTGCACCATCTTCGCGTAGTGCCCGGCGCCGATGCCGCCGGCATGGACGAACGAGTCCGCACGGTCCCCTTCGGGACGGAGGGCGTCGAAAATCGGTAGCAGCCTTGTGATGTCGTCTTCTTGACCACCAGCCATGAGGGCGTACCCGTTCCGACGTCCCCAGACGCCGCCGGAGACGCCGCAGTCGACGTAGCGGACGTCGTATTCGGCGAGCAGGGCTGCGTTCACCTTGTCGTCGGTGAACCGGGAGTTGCCGCCGTCGACGACCACGTCGCCGGGGGCGAGGAGCCGGGAGAGGTGCTCGATCACCTGGCGGGTGGGCGCGCCGGCGGGCACCATCACCCACACGGCCCGGGGTGCGGGAAGGGCCTCGACGAGCGCCTCGAGGCTGCGGACGTCGCTGACGTCGGGATTCGCATCGTAGCCGAGGACGTCGTGCCCCTTCTCACGCAGACGCTCGCGCATGTTCGATCCCATCCGACCGAGCCCTACCAAACCGAGTTTCATCGTCACCGTTTCACTTTCGCCGTCGATCCGTCGAGTTCCTGCTCTATGTGTAGTGCCGCGCGATGCCCGGTTCACCTGACCGGATGGGGAGCCGCTACTGGTCACCCGGCCAAGTGCTTTCGCCGCTCACCGCTCCCACACTGATAGCCGACGCATTGTCTGAATGCGCCTGTCGAGGAGCGAATGTACGGAGTGCAGCAGATGTGACCGTGTCTGAAGTGCAGCAGAGCGTCCCGCTCTCGAGCGAGGTCGGTGGCCTCGTCGGCGGGGAACTGGTGATCGGTGACATCGGCCCGGTGGCCGACTTGTCTTCGTTGGTGATCTTCGGCATCACCGGTGATCTGGCCCGCAAGAAACTGGTTCCCGCCATCTACGATCTCGCTCATTGTGGTCAGCTACCCACCGGGTTCGATCTCGTCGGATTCGCCCGCGACACCTCGCGGAGCGAGCCGGTGTTGCGGGAGTCGGTGATCGCGCACGCGCGGCGCCCGTTCGACCCCGTGGTCTGGCAGGCCCTGACGCAGCGGATCCATCTGGTCGAGGGGTCGTTCGACGATCCGGGCGCATTCACGCGGCTGGCTTCGCTGTTGGCCGTCCTCGATCAGCGCCGCGGCAAGCCGGACAATTACGTCTTTTACCTGTCGGTCCCGCCGTCCGCGTTCGCCACCGTGTGCGGCCAGCTCGCGGTGGTCGGACTGAACCGTCCCGCACGTGGGTGGCGACGGGTGGTGGTCGAGAAGCCGTTCGGTCACGACCTGCCGAGCTCCCGGGCGCTCGAGGTCGTACTGGCCCAATATTTTCCGCCGTCGTCGATCTACCGCATCGACCATTATCTGGGCAAGGAAACGGTACAGAACATCCTCGCGCTGCGGTTCGCGAACGGGATGTTCGAACCGCTGTGGAACAACCGGCACATCGACCACGTGCAGATCACGATGGCCGAGAGTGTCGGGGTGACCGGGCGGGCCGGCTATTACGACGGCGTCGGCGCCGCCCGCGACGTCATCCAGAACCACCTGCTCCAGCTGCTGGCGTTGATCGCGATGGAGGAACCGGTCGGCTTCGACGCCGACAGCATTGCCGCCGAGAAGGTCAAGATTCTGTCCGCCACCGAACTACTCGGCCCGTTGGATCAGACGTCGGCTCGCGGCCAGTACGGGCCCGGCATCGACGACGACGTTCTGGTTCCGGGTCTGACGGAGGAGGACGGGTTCCCTGCCGACTCGGCGACCGAGACCTTCGCCGCCCTGACCGTCGGGATCACCACCCGCCGCTGGGCGGGGGTGCCGTTCTACATCCGCACCGGAAAACGGCTGGCGCGCAGGACCACCGAGATCGCGGTCACGTTCACACCGCCCGCTCACGGGTCGCCCGCGGCCCGCGCCGCCGGGGTCTCGAACGTTCTGGTCTTCCGCGTCCAACCCGACGACGGGATCGAATTGCACATCGGCGCCAAGCGCCCGGGCGGTGGCATGCAGATCCAGCCGGTGAGCTTGGGCATGGACTTCCGATCGGTGTTCGACCCGGCGCCGGAGGCGTACGAGCGGCTGATCGGTGACGTCCTCCGCGGGGACGGAACACTGTTCCCCCGCCGCGCGGAAGTCGAGCACTCCTGGCGAATCATCGACCCCCTCCTGCAGCACTGGGCCACGCACGGCCGGCCGGACACCTACCCGGCGGGCTCCTCGGGCCCCGCTTCCGCCGACGACATCCTGAGCCGCTCCGGCCGGGTGTGGCGCACGCTCTAGTTTTCAGCGCACCGTGCGCCCCACGTGAGTGGCAAAGTGTGCCCCGGCACGCTTTGCCACTCACCTGTCTTTGTCGTTCCCGGACACACGAAATACCCTGAGCAGCGATCCTGCTCAGGGTGTTCCGGGTGCCGGTAGGCTACTTGGTGAGTGCGTCCTTGAGGGCCTTCGCTGCAGCGGCCGGGTCGGCGGCGCTGTAGATGGCGCCACCGGCGACGGCGACGTCCGCACCTGCATCGCGCACGGCCTTGATGGTGTCGATCTTGACGCCACCGGCGACCGAGAACGGGACGCCGGCGATCTTGCCGTCGTCGAGCAGGGTCTGGATGGAGTAGCCGGGCTGGGCCTGCTCGTCGAGACCGGCGTGGATCTCGACGAACGCGACACCGAGCTTGGCGATCTCGCGGGCCCGCTCGACACGGTTCTCGACACCGATCAGGTCGGCGACAACCTTCTTGCCGTGCTTCTGACCGGCCTCGACGGCACCCTTGATGGTGGCGTCACCGGCGGCACCGAGGACGGTGACCAGGTCGGCACCGGCGGAGAACGCGAGGTCGGCCTCGAGGAAGCCGGCGTCGGCGGTCTTGAGGTCGGCGAAGACCTCCTTGTCGGGGTGCGCTGCCTTGATCGCGCTGATGGCACTGAGGCCTGCGCTCTTGATCAGCGGGGTGCCCAGTTCGATGATGTCGACGTACGGGGCGACCTTGTTGGTCAGGGCCAGCGCATCGGCGGTGGTGAGAAGGTCGACTGCAACCTGCAGCTTCGTCATGTATTTCTCCTGTTTCTTACTTTGGGGGTTCAGGGGTGGTGCCGGCTCAGCCGATGTTGGCGTGGCGTTCCCACAGCCGTTCGGCGGTCTGGTCCGCGTGCGACCACAGCGCCTGGAACAGCGCGTCGAAGGCGAGGAGGACGGACTGCTCGAACAGGCTGCCCGCGTACTGCGCGGTGATGGCGGCGCTGTGGTCCTGCTTGTCGGCTGCCGGGAGCACGAGGATCTCGTCGGCCCGCTGCGCGAGCGGCGACTCGGCGGCGGTGGTGACCGCGACGACGGAGGCGCCGACCTTCCGGGCGGTGTCGGCGGCCCCGATGACCGAGGCGGTGGTCCCGGACCCCGACACGGCGATCAGGACGTCGCCCGGTCCGACGGCGGGGGCGGTGACCTCACCGGCCACGTGGACGCGCAGGCCGAGGTGCATCAGGCGCATCGCGGCCATCTGCACGGCCAGTCCGCTGCGTCCGTTGCCGATCACGAACACCGCGCGGGCGGAGGTGATCAGCGCACCGGCACGGTCCCACTGTTCGGCGGCAACGGAATTGAGCAGCCGTTCGTTCTCGTCCAGCACGATGCGACGCCCATCGTCGAACCGTGTTCGAGTGCCTTCGATGGTGACGGTCATGATCCTCCTCGGTATAACGGGTCCGGTCGTGGAGACAAGATTGCCGAGCCCGCACCCCGACGGCACCCGGTCGCTCGACGAGTGCGCGCTGGCCGGATGGCCAGTGCCGCCGCACACCGATCGGCCCTACGGTGGATCCCGTGGTAAGCGTCGAGGACACCGATCGGAAGCAAGCGCAGTCGTGGGCGGACATGCGCGCGGTGATCGCGGGCCCGCTGCCGGACATCGCGGCGCGCTTCTCCCGGTATCTGACCTCACTGTGGTCGCACGAGGCGCTGGTGATCTTCACATGTGAGTGCACCGGGCGACCACGGAAGGTCGCCGGGAACCGAGAGATCGTCGACCGCGTCACCATCGACGAACTCGATGCCCTCAAGAAGTCCACCGACCTCGGCACGGTTGTCGACGGGGTCCACATTCTCGGAGGGGCCCGCCGTCCGCTCTGGGTGGTGCGCGATGCCACCGACACCCTGCTGGTCGTCGTGCCCAAGCGGGGGCAACCGGAACCGCCCGACCCGGACCTGCTCGTGGCCCTGTTCGGGATCGTCGCCACCTCGATCCGTCAGCAGGTCGCGCAGGCCAGTCCCGACTACCTCGCCGAGTCCCGCGCCGCGTCCAGTGAACGGGCCCGCACCATCGCCGAACTCACCGAAATTCACGACGCCACCCTGTCCTCGATCCTGGGGACACTGCGCTCGAACGACCTCGACGATCGCCGCTCCCGCATCACCGCGAGTGAGACGGCGTCGGCCGCGTTGATCGCGCTGCGGTCGGCGGGCGATGCCGACCGCGCCCTCTCCGAGGAGGCTGTGACCACCGCGTTCGCCCGGCTACAGGGAGAACTACGTCCTCTGCTGCGGCATTGCGAGGTCGAGATCGACTACGTCGAGCCCCCGGCAGACGGGCGACCGCTTCCGGGCGAGATTGCGCATGCGGCCAGGGCGATGGTCCGCACCATCGTCCTGGCGTTCGGGGCGCAACCGGTGCTGGCCCGGCTACGGGTCGCGTGGGACTGCGACGGCGACAACGTGCTGCTCGAAGTCCGCGATCAGGGCTCCGGAGCGATCGACGGCAGAGCCCTCACCAGGCAACTGGCCGGACGACTACACACCCTGCGCGGGCGCGTCGACATCGAGAGCATCGCCGGGTGGGGCAGTCGGGTATCGCTCGTGATCCCGCTGGATCCCCCGGCCGCGCGCCCGGACGAGCACCTGTTGTCCACGCTCAATCCCCGGGAGCTCGAGGTCCTCGCGCACCTGACGGTCGGCAAACGCAACAAGGCCATCGCCTCCGAACTGGGCATCAGCGAGAGCACGGTCAAGTTCCACGTCGCCAGCGTGCTGCAGAAACTCGACGTCACCAACCGCGGCGAGGCCGGTGCGATCGGAATCCGCGCCGGAATCTCACCCGAAACAACGAAGGTCACCGTCTCGCGCCACTAGGCGACGCATCGGCGTTGATCGCGGTGAGGGTGTCGACCAGCGCGGCGAGCCCGGTGGGTAGCAGAGGCGTCGGGTTCAGTTGGCCACCGACGCAGCCAGATAGCTCGGCGGCAGGGTTCCGTCCAGCGCCAGTGCGACCGCCGCCCGGGCGGCGACGGGCCCGACCAGGTTGCCGGTTCCGTTGTACCCTCCGACCGCGAAGATGCCGGGCCGCACCTCGCAGCACACGGGACGACCGTCGGGAGTGAAGCCAACGGACGCCGCCCATCGCCGTGTCACCGACACCGGCCGCCCGGCCATCCGTTCGGCCACCCTCTCGATGTGGGACTGCACCGGCCGGGTCGGCTCCGTGTCGGACGTCCACTCCGCGTCGGCGAACAGGTCGCGGCCACCGCCGACAAGCAGTCGGCCGTCAGCGGATTGCTGGGCGTAGTCGTATCCCCACCGCCCATACACCGGGCACGGCAGCCGCGGCGGCAGTCCGGGTGCGGTGCCGAGCATCTGCAGTCGCGCGGTGCGGACTCGGCCGGCCAGTTCCGGAAGTACCTGCTCGAGCCTCCCGTCCACGGCTACCAGAATCACCGGTGCGCTCACCGTGCCGTGCGACGTGTGCACGACTCCGTGCTCGAGTGAGGTGACCGGCGAATTCTCGTACAGACTGGCCGAATTCCGCAGGATCGACGCGAGACCCAATGCTCGGCGCGACGGATTCGTCGCCGCGTCGTCGGGCAGAAATATCCCCTGCCCCAGTTCCCCCTCGTAGGTTTCGACGGCTATGGCATTGCCCCGCAGTGCCTGTGCGAGCTTGTCGCAGTCCTCCAATTCTGCTGCCCGCTCGGCGGCTTCGGCATCGCCTACGGGATCGCCGGGAAGTCCGGCCAGCCGAATCGACCCGGTCCGCGCGATCACGTCCGCACCCAGCACGTCGGTGAGGTGGTCGAGTTCGGCGAGCGTCGCCCGATACAGATCCACCGACGCCGCACCCCACTCGGCGACGGCCGAATGCAGGAATGCCGCCGGTCCACCCAGCAGGAATCCGCCGTTCCGTCCGGCCGCGCCCGAGGCAACGCGACCGGAATCGAGGCCGACGACCGTGAGCCCGCGGGCCGCCAGTTCCTCGACAGCGGCGAGACCGGAACCGCCGAGCCCGACGACGCACGCATCCGCGGTCACGCGTGATTCCAACCGCGGCAACCCGGCCCACGCCGCCACGATCGGGTCGTCGTCCCACGCACACCGTGAATCCACGACGGACACGGCAGCTTTCAGTCGGTAAGGTCGAGGGCGGCGCGGACGATGCTGTCGGTGTCGATACCGTGATACCGGTACACCTCGTCGAGGGACCCGACCTGCCCGAATCTGCTGACCCCCAGCGCCGCCCCGGCCACCTGGTTGATGCCGGTCAGGAACGCCAAAGTGTGCGGGTGCCCGTCCAGGACGGTCACCATCGGCGCCGCCCGGTTCGCGGGGAACACTTGATCCAGAATCCACGACGACCCCTCGGTCAGACCACGCCGCGCCTGCACCGCCTCGAACAACAACCCCGCACTGGTCACACACACCACATCCGCGGCAATGCCCTGCTCGGCCAACCGTTCTGCGGCGGCGAGGGTTTCGGTGATCACCGCACCCATCCCCACCAACGTCACCACCGGCTTCTCGGTGTGCCGCAACGTGTACGCCCCGGCCACCACCTGCCGGCGGCGACGCTCCCGCGCCGCCGGATCAGCGGGCACCGCAGCGAGGGTCTGATCCACCGGCCGGGTCGAGAGCCGCAGATACGACGACGACCCATCGGGGCGGCCCAGCCGGGACATGCTGTCGAACAGGGCCCATTCGGTGTCGATCGCGAACGCCGGCTCGAAACTCACACACCCGGGCTGCTCGAGCCCGATCGAGGGGGTCTTGATCGACTGATGCGCCCCACCCTCGGCGGCCAGGGTGACCCCCGAGGGGGTGCCGACCAGAATCGACTGCCCACCCGCATAGATCCCGTACGACCACGGCTCAAGGGCCCGTTCGACGAACGGGTCGTACATCACCCCGATCGGGAACAACGGCTGCCCCCACCGACTCCACGTGGCACCGAGCTCCCCCATCAACCCGACCAGGTTGGTTTCCGCGATCCCGAGTTCCATGTGCTGCCCGGTCGGCTTTTCCCGCCAGTGCATGATCGTCTCGGCGTCGTCGTCGAACCAGTTGCGCCGCTCGTTCGGTGACCACACCCCCACCTTGTTCAACCACCCTGCCAGGTTCGTGGTCGAGGACACGTCGGGGCTGACCGTGACCACCCGCTTCGCCGCGTCCGGAGCCTCCCGCGACAGATCCAGCAACGCCCGCCCCAGCGCCGCCTGGGTCGTCGACGTCCCGGACGGGGTGCGGCCGATGTCGGTGGGGACGACCGGCGGGGTGGCGAGTTCGACCTTCTTGCGCGTCAACGTCTCCGCGGTGGCCGCGCACACCCGGCCGGGCACACTATCGGCGGCGAACCGCGCCCACGGATCGTTCGGGTCCATTCCCAGTTCGGCCGCCAACTGCTGGTATTGCTCCACGGTCAGCAGCGACGAGTGGTTCTGCGGGTGCCCCTGGGTGGGCAGGCCGCGGCCCTTGATGGTGTAGGCGATGATCACCGTCGGTCGGGTGTCGTCGATCCGGGCGTACGCCGCCCGGAGGGCGTCGAGGTCGTGGCCGCCGAGGTTGCGGATCGCCCGCAGCAGGGTGTCGTCGTCCAACTCGGCGATCAGAGCCTCGATCGCCGAAGCGTCGGGGCCGTCGCCGGGCAAACGACGACGCAGTTCCTCGGCGCCGCAGCGCAGCAGCCGCTGGTACTCGGGGTTGGGCATGTCCAGGATCCGGGTCCGCAGCGCCGGACCACCGGCCCGGGTGAACAGCGACTCGAGCAGGGTCCCGAACTTCACGGTGATCACCTGCCAGCCGGCGGCGGAGAACATCGCCTCGAGCCGGCCGGCGGCGATGTTCGGGACCACCCGGTCCAGGGACTGCCGGTTCAGGTCGACGATCCACACGATCTCGCCGAGTTCGGCGACGGAGGTGTCGAGGATCGCCTCCCATACCGCGCCCTCGTCCAGTTCCGCGTCGCCGACGAGGGAGTACTGCCGGCCCGTGCCGGCGCCGCCGATGGTGGTGTCGACGTAGCGGCGGGCGATGGCACCCCAGATCGGGGCGGTCGCACCGATCCCGACGGACCCGGTCGAATAGTCCACCGGATCCGGATCTTTCGCCCGGCTGGGGTAGGACTGCAGGCCGCCGAACTCCCGCAACGTCGTCAGGTACTTTTCGTCCAACTCCCCCAGCAGGTAGTTGATGGAGTGCAGCACCGGCGAGGCATGGGGTTTGACCGACACCCGGTCGCCGGGCCGCAACTGCTCGAACCACAGCGACGTCATGATCGTCGCGATCGACGCACACGACGCCTGATGCCCACCGACCTTCAACCCCGTCGGATTCGGGCGAACCCGGTTGGCGTGGTGGATCATCGACGTCGCCAACCACAACACCCGACGCTCGATCTCGACGAGTGCTTCCGGAGTGATCGAGCGCGGGGCGAGTTGGTTCGTGTGGGCATCGATCGTGCGGGCGTCGTTCATGGTTTCGTCCTTGCCTGTGAGTTCCTGGCACCGAATCCGATCCTCCTCGGCCCAGTTCGTGAGCGAGGCGGATCGGCGGTGACGGGCAGGCGGACCTGTGGGAACCGGCCTCACCGCATCTTCGAGGTCCTGTGTGCAGATCTCTCACAACAGTCGACCATCGGAACGCACTTTGAGCAATACCGGTGATCAAGTTTGAGCATCCTGCGCGTTCACCGCGCGGACGCCGCGGTCGGCGGTTGGCAGAATGACCAGCACGACCGCCGTCGCTACCGCCCGGCGCTACCCTGACCGGGAGGGCTCCGCACCGCGCACACCAACTCAGGGGGATCGATTTGACCACCACACCAGACCGCGTTCGCACGGCGTTCCCGGAGATCAGTTCGCGGGCGTGGGAGCACCCGGCGGACCGGGCGGCGCTCGTCACCCTTCGCACGCTGAAGGGGTTCGACACCGTCTTCCGGACCATCTCGGGTCTGCTGCAGGAGCGTCAGCACCGGCTGATGTACCTGGCCACGTCGGTGCGCGTCGACGAACGGCAGTTCAGCGATCTCCACGACCTCCGCAGCGACTGCGTGCGGATCCTCGGCGCCGACGAAACCCCCGAGCTGTTCGTGCTGCAGACCCCGGTGGTGAATGCGTTCACCATCGGCATGGACCGGCCGTTCATCGTCGTCACCACCGGGTTGCTCGACGTGATGAACTACGAAGAGCAGCGGTTCGTCATCGGTCACGAACTCGGTCACGCGCTGTCCGGGCACGCGGTGTATCGCACGATCCTCATGCATCTGATGCGGCTGGCGGGGACGATCGGCTGGATGCCCATCGGCGGGTGGGCGCTGCGCGCGATCATCGCCGCGCTCATGGAATGGCAGCGCAAGTCCGAATTGTCCGGCGACCGTGCGGGATTGCTGTGCGGGCAGGACGTCCACACCGCCCTCCGCGTGCAGCTGAAGCTGGCCGGTGGTTCGCGGGTGAGTGAGATCGACACCGACGCGTTCCTGGCCCAGGCCGCCGAGTACGACGCCAGCGGCGACCTCCGCGACGGCGTCCTCAAGCTCCTCAACATCGAACTGCTCGCCCACCCGTTCTCGGTGCTGCGCGCCGCCGAGTTGAAGAAGTGGGTGGACAGCGGCGCCTACGCGGCAATCCTGCGCGGGGAGTTCCCGCGCCGCCACGAGGACGACGACGCCAAGATCAGCGAAGAGTTCCGCAAGGCCGCGAAGACGTACAAACAGAATTTCGACGCCTCCAACGACCCGCTGATCCGCATGCTTCGTGAGATCGGCAGCGGACTGGGCACCACCGTCGACGCCGTCGGCAACGGTGTCGGCGACGTCGCGGCCGACATCAAGGATCGGTTCACCCACTGGCGCCGGAACTCCGACGGCAAGAAGGACGCCGACGACCCGACCGGTTCCGACTCCGACAACTGACCGGCAGCCGACGGTAGGCCGGGCGCAGCAGCGCGCGCCCGGCCTACCCGGTCAGTCGGCCATCGCTTCCGCCAGCTCCTCGACCTCCTGGATGACCGGTTCGGGCACCCGCACCGGTCGGGGGGGTGTAGGTGACCGACCGCAGTCGGCCGGTGAACCGGAACGTCCCGCGCCGTTCCCGCAGATCCCACACCACCACTGTTGCGAAATAGGACACGAGTCACCTCATCCGTACTTCTAACCTTCTCGAGTGCGCACTTCATGTGCATATTCGGAGCCGTTTCATGTTTCATTCCCCTTTGAGGAGTAACCATGGCCTTGTTCGCTGTGATCTGGTCGTATACCACCGATGCCTCGGTCAAAGAGGCAGCGCATGCCGAACACTTGACTTTCGTCAAGGATGCCGCTGCCCGAGGCGTGCTGCAGGAGGCCGGCGCCTGGGCTGACGGCGCCGGAGCCCTACTGGTATTCCAAGCGGTCAGCGATGACGCCTTGCGTTCTCTGCTTGCGGAGGATCCTTACGTCAAGCAGGGCGTCGTCGTAGAGCAGCACATCTACCAATGGAATCCGGTCATAGGCCCTCTCGTCGGCGTCTAACGACAATGCGGAACGCCGGTCCCCTGGCTCGTGATTGAAGTATCTTCACGCTGCGCCTTGGTAAGTACGCTTGGCGGTGTTGGTTCAGACGAACGGCGCGCAGCGGGTGTTCCATCCGCTGATGACCGCGGATCTTTGTGGTCAGCTCCTTGATGGAGGCGAAGGTCCGTGGTGGATGGCCCGCCGTTCGATTATTCCGAACCACACCGCCACAAGGTTCATCCATGATCCGAGGTGGGCGTGGGATGCACATGAACACGAGGACCGTCCGCCCGCCACACCCGGACTTCGGCCACTTTTGTGGGTGGCGTTGTCCATCACCAGATGCAGCTCTCGCTCCGGGTAGGCGCGAGTGAGGTGTTTGAGGAAGATGAGGAACTCCTGAGGGCGATGACGCGGTATGCGCAGCCCGGTGACCTTGCCGGTGGCGATATCCAGGCGCCGAACAGGGTGGAGGTGCCGTGTCGGGCGTAGTCGTGGGTGGCCTCCCGAGCGAGCCGATCCGCATCGACAGCACCGGTGCGATCCGGTCTTGAGCCTGAATCTGCAACTTTTCGTTCACGCACAACACAATTCGCGCTGTCGGTGGGTTCAAGCACGGGCCGACGATGTCGATCACTTTGGCGACCGGCTCCAGATCCGTGGAGTAGGTGAACAGTGAGTTCAAGCCGCGGCAGTAAAGTCATCTTCCCCCTATGAAGGGATTCCCACTGCCACAGGTGCGGCGCGAAGGATGTGACTCTACCAGCGCTCTCGACTTGTGCTGTAGTCCAGCCACAGCCGCAGCTGCCAACCCCGTACCCTTCTCGCGCAAGAAATGACGCCGGGACCGGGGGCGACGGTCATGCCTGCTCGCGAAGGCTGGGTTTCGAAGTCTTTGCGGGCAAGATAGTTTGGCCCGCCTCTGCCCAGGAGCACGTCGTGTGTGGAGCGCGGGGGTGCCGGCGAGATGCTGGACAGGGCTAGGTCGGTGCCGGCCTGGGCCATCGACTCCAGGATCGGATGGCGAAATCAACATCTACGCCGCCCACCTCCTCGATCCCGCCAGGTTTTGTCGCGCATCTCCCACTGGACACCAGCCAAATTGCTTATATACGTAAATAAATCTCCTATTGTGTTTTCAGGGTGCGGGTGCCATGCTTGCCCTGCAAGGTGTTTCAGGTCACTTTGGGCATGAGGAGTCATGGGTGAATCGGGCTGGAAGGTGGTCGGGACGTTCGACGGCCAGCTGGCTATCGCGCCCTCGCGACGATTCGATGCCCCTCTATACCGCAACTGGATTTGCGAACGGGTTGCGGATCTCGTCAAGAGTCGGTGGGCGGACGGCGTCAGTCTGGGTGCCGACCAAAGGTGCCAGGCGTCAGCGAGTTCAATTCCCGAGAGACTTCAAAGTATGTATAGTGCAGGTCTTTTGAGAACGAGCAAGCAAGTTGTTCCAGTTAGTTCGTCTGCCGTCGCGCTGCTGTCCTGAGCACGGAACGTCCGACATCGACCCACCCGGGCTACAAGTACGGACTACGGATACGCCGAGAGGATTTTCGTACCGGCACGTCTGCCGCATTGCGCACGGGTTATGCCATTCATCATCTCCGCGCCGAGTGGTGAAACTTCCACCCATTTCTGCGCCTACACAGATAGGGGAACAAGAATGTCCGTGAACTTGGACCACCCAGCGTTGTCGTCGTCGATCGCCGACGGGAGAACGTTGTACATCGCAGGTCGATGGAGCACCGCCACCGACACTTTCGAGCGTGTCGATCCCTCCGATCTGCGCCGCGTGACGGGAATCTACGCTTCGGCGACTCCCAACGATGTCGAGGCTGGGTATGCGGCCGCCACCGGTGCCCAAAAAGCGTGGTCCGAGACGACAGCTATTCAGCGGTCGGATTTTCTTCGTTCTGCCGCTGACCTTTTGGAAAGCCGTGTGCACGAGGCTGCCCTGACGATCACCGCGGACATGGGGAAGGCGATCCGCGACGCACGCGCCGAGGTCCTGCGAAGTGTCGCCATTCTCCGCTACTACGCGGGTGAGGTCCTGCAGCCCAGTGGAGAGACATACCCCAGTGCTGATTCACACACGATGCTGATGACGGTAGAGGAGCCGCTCGGTGTCGTTTGTGCAATCACACCGTGGAACTTCCCCTTCGCGCTTCCGACGTGGAAGATCGCGGCGGCAATAGGTTTCGGGAACGCAGTTGTGTGGAAGCCCGCCGAGCCGGCCTGCGGATCCGCCGTGTTCCTGACGCGGATTCTCGCAGAAGCCGGGTTGCCAGCGGGGGTCCTCAATCTGGTGACGGGCAGCGGTAGAAAGCTTTCGGCGGCATTCACCGGGAACGCGCAACTCGCAGCCTTGACCTTCACCGGTTCGGGTGCGGTGGGGTCGCGACTCCGTCAGGCTGTCGGCGATCGCAACGTCAAGGTCCAGCTCGAGCTGGGCGGCAAGAACCCGTCCATTGTTCTTGCCGACGCCGATGTCGAGGATGCAGCGCTGCAGATCGTGAAGAGCGCGATGCTCCACGCGGGACAGCGCTGCACAGCGACGAGCCGGGTCTACGCGGACCGCACCGTCGCTCCCAGGCTGCGGGAACTGCTGGTGAAGCACGCCGATGCGCTCGTCGTCGGTGATCCGTACGACGAAGCCACCGACATCGGCCCACTGGCCTCGGTGGAGCAACGGGACACGGTGGCCGGATACCTGCAACTCGCCCGCGACGAGAACGCCGAGTTCCTGACGGGCAGGGAGTTCGATTCCGACACTTGCTATATCGCACCCACCATCCTGACCGGAGTGTCGGAGAAGAGCAGGCTCGTCCGGGAGGAGATCTTCGGACCAGTCGTGACCGTGCAGGAAGTCGACGGATTCGATGATGCGCTGAAGGTCGCGAACGACACGGACTACGGCCTGTCCTCCGGAGTGTTCACCAGAGACATCGCGACCGCGATGACCTTCATCCGGCGCACACAATCGGGGTTGGTGCACATCAATCGCGAGACCAGCAGTGTCGAGCCACATGTGCCGTTCGGGGGGCTCAAAGGCTCGAGCAGCATGAGCAGAGAACAGGGAAAGGCCGCACGTACCTTCTTCACAACCACCAAGACCGCGTATGTCCGCTGGACCTAGAAGCCAGGCCGGACGGCCTTCCCGTAATCAGCTCATCACAGTCTGCGACACAGAGCGCAATCAACAAACCCCAAGCAACACTCGGTATCAAAGGAGACAACAGTGAGCACTGCCGCACCAGCCGTGACCGAAGTACTCGACGTTCTCGTCGTAGGAGCAGGATTCGCCGGGCTGTACCAGCTCGAAAATCTGCGGAGTCGAGGGTACTCGGTGAAAGTAGTCGAGGCGGGTGAGGACCTGGGCGGAATCTGGCACTGGAACCGCTACCCGGGCGCCCGAGTGGACAGCGAAGGTCCCATCTACCAGTTCACGCGCCCCGACCTATGGGATGACTTCGCGTTCTCCGAGCTCTACCCCGGAGGCGACGAACTGCGCCGCTACTTCAAGTACGTCGACGCGAAGCTCGATCTGAGCAAGGACATCTACTACAACACCCGGGTCGATTCCGCCGAGTTCAACGATAAGACGAACACCTGGACCGTGACCGCGGAGAACGGCAGCATTTTCGTCTGCAAGTACTTCGTTCTGTGCACCGGATTCGCGGCAAAGCCGATCTTCCCGAAGCTCGCGGGAATGGACAGCTTCGCAGGGATCAGCCACCACACCGGTCTGTGGCCCGAAGGCGGAATCGATTTCGCAGGAAAGCGAATCGCCATTATCGGTACCGGCGCCAGCGGTGTGCAGGTCGCTCAGGAGGCGTCGAGGGAAGCCGCACAGCTGACCATCTTCCAGCGCACCCCCGTTCAGGCGCTCCCGATGCGACAGCGCCAGCTCACCGACGAGGACAACGCGAAGATCAAGTCCGATCTGGCGGACAGATTCAGTCGTCGTTCGGCGTCGTTCTCCGGCTTCGACTTCGACTTCATTCCCAAGTCAGCATTCGAGGTGAGCGACGAGGAGCGGACCGCCACATATGAGCGACTGTGGGAGTTCGGTTTCGAGTTCTGGCTCGGAACGTACCAAGACGTCTTCGTCGACGATGCCGCAAACGACACGGCCTACGAGTTCTGGCGTGACCGGACGCGTGCCCGGATCAAGGACCCGGTCATCGCCGAGAAGCTGGCGCCGATGAAGAAGGCGTACCCCTTCGGCGTGAAGCGCCCCTCGCTGGAGCGGACGTACTATGACATCTTCAACCAGGACAACGTCCGTCTCGTCGATCTGCACGAGGACCCAATCGAGACCATCACGCGTACCGGGCTGAGGACCACATCCGAAGAGCACAAGTTCGACATCATCGTCTATGCAACGGGCTTCGACGCCGTCACCGGTGGCCTGACCGCCATCGACATTCGCGGCACCGACGGTACATTGCTCAGGGACAAGTGGTCGAACGGTGTGCGGGCAAACCTCGGAGTCGCAACGGCAGGATTCCCCAACCTGCTGTTCCTCTACGGACCACTGAGCCCGTCGGGCTTCTGCAACGGGCCCAGCTGCGCGGAGATCCAAGGTGACCTCATCGTCAACACCCTCGACTACATGCGGAACAACGGCTTGAACCGTATCGAATCCGAGGCGGACGCGGATGCTGCCTGGTCCGATCACGTCGCCGAGCTGACGGCCGAGGCGCTCTACGACAAAGCCGACTCCTGGTACATGGGTGCCAACGTCCCGGGTAAACCGCGGCAGTTGCTGAACTACCCCGGTGGTCTTCCCCTCTACCTGGCCAAGTGGGACGAGACCGTGTGTGCGGGATACAAGGGCTTCACGCTTTCCTGAGCAGTCAATATTCCTCCCTCGAGTAGTGATGAAAGTGAGCAACGCATGTCCGTGAGCAAAGAATCCCTGTTCCTCAACGACCTGTACGCTTCGTGGCTTACCCGGTCGGAAGGAATGGACCTCGCCAGTCAGCGAGATATGTTCGAAGAATGGCATCTTCCGACCATCGAACCCACCGACGTCACCTATGAGGAAGTGACAGCCAACGGTGTGCCGGCAATGTGGGCGAAGCCTCTGGGGGCCGCCGAGGACCGCGTGATCGTCTTCACCCACGGTGGCGGGTTCGCGACAGGTTCACGGTTCTCCCACCGCAAGCTCGCAGCACACCTCGCCAAACTGACGGGTGTTCACGCCCTGATCGTGGACTTCCGGCTCGCGCCGGAGCACAAGCACCCGGCCCAACTCGAAGACTGCATGGCCGTCCAAAAGTGGCTCCGCGCACAGGGTTACAAGTCAGAGTACACGGCGACTGTCGGCGACTCGGCGGGCGCCAATCTCGCGATCTCGACGGCGTTCGAACTCGCGAGCTTGGAGCTTCCCACCCCTGCTGCCGTCGTCACGCTTTCACCGTGGCTCGATATGGAGATCAAGGGGTTGACGGTCGATTCGAACGACGCGGTCGACGTATTGGCCAAGAGGGCGGTGCTGGAAATGATGCGGGAGATGTTCCTCGCCGACCCCGCAGATGCAACGGACGCGCGGGCGAACCCACTGCTCAACGACTACACCGACTTCCCTCCGGTGTACGTATCGGTCGGAGGCTATGAGACCCTGCTGGACGACTCACGCCGGTTGGCCGAATTGATCGAGAAAGTGAGCGGCGAGGTCGTGCTCGACGTGGTCGATGAGCAACAGCATGTATTCCACTTCAACGCGGGTCGGGCACCCGAGGCGGATCAAGCGTTGAGCCGGATTGCCCAGTGGCTGCGACCCAAGTTGGGTCTCGCCTGAACCCTGCCATGCGCAGCGTGCGTATGAACGCGAAGGTGTTCGGCGGCAGGAGGTGAACGTGTTCGTCGGCGGCGGTCGTTACCGCCGCCGACGAGTTCGTTCGCGTGCCGGTCGGACACCATTCGAACGGTCGATCCGCAGTGAAGAGAGGGAGACACACCCATGGATAGTCCAGTGCTCGTCCAACGCGACGGGTTCATCGAGACGTGGACGATTAATCGACCCGCGCAGAGCAATCCCATTTCCGGGATGGACGTTGTGGACGCATTGGTCGCCTGCGTCGATGCCGTCAACGCCGACTACGGTGTGCGAGCTGTCATCGTCACCGGCGCCGGATCGACGTTTTCCGCCGGCGGCAATGTCAAGGACATGGCGAATCGTCGCGGGTTGTTCGGGGGGAAGCCTCACGAACAACGGGATGGCTACAGAGCGGGGATACAACGGATTCCGCGGATCATGTACAACTGCGACGTGCCTCTCATCGCAGCAGTGAACGGCCCCGCAATCGGTGCCGGATGCGACCTCGCCCTCATGTGCGACCTCCGCATTGCCAGCGAAACGGCATTCTTTGCAGAGAGCTTCGTCAAGCTGGGAATCATCCCGGGTGACGGTGGCGCGTGGCTGCTACCCAAAGCCGTCGGGATGGCGCGGGCCGCAGAGATGATCTTGACGGGCGACCGTGTCGACGCGGTCCAGGCGCTCGAGTGGGGATTGGTCTCCAGTGTCGTTGCGCCGGAGAAGCTACTCGACGAAGCTCGCGCGCTCGCCGGCCGGGTGGCCGCCAATCCGCCACACTCGGTACGGATGGCCAAGAGGCTCCTCCGCGAGGGGCAGCACCAAAGCCTCGACAGTCTCCTTGAATTGTCCGCTGCCATGCAGGCGCTGGTTCAGCAGACGACCGATCACACCGAGGCGGTCAACGCCTTCATGGAGAAGCGAACTGCTGCCTTCACCGGCGAGTGATGTGCCCGAGAACCGAAGAACTCCGTGGATGCGAATTGATGCTTCCACGGAGTTCTTCCTTCAGTTCTGCTCGCGAAACTGGTGTTAGTTCTGGTAGCGCCTGGGCACTTCAGCGGGTGATGAGGCCCCAGATATTTTCGCATCCTGCTTCGAGTGCGGCGGTGGTCAAGATCTCGTCCCAGTAGTGGACGGATCCGAATTCCGAGCGCCACGCCAGTGCGGGTTTGGTGAAGTCGTGCAGCCTGTGCTCGCGGGTGGTGCCGATCGCCCCGTGTACCTGGTGGGCGTTACGGACGATGACCGATGCCGCGTGTCCGACGCACGACCGGGCGACGGCAATCGGGAGTTCGAGGTTCTCACTCGACCACTGTGTGCGGACCGCTTCCGTCAGTGCTGCTTCGGTCGCTGTTCGGGCGAGGGAAGCTTCGGCGGCCATATCGGCCACCAGGTTCTGCACGGCTTGAAACCTGGCCAGGGGGCGTCCGAATTGCACTCGTTCGGTGGTGTGGGCGACGGAGAGATCGAGGATGCGGTCGAGGGCGGCACACGCCTGCAGCGCCCGGATGAGGGCGCCCCGTAGAAAAAGTTGTCGGATCACCGAGTCCGACACTGCGGTGCCCGACAATGCGATCGTGTCAGCGGATACGACGTCGCGGGGTTCGTCGGCGAGGTTGGACCCGGAGGTGATGTCGAAGACTGTTGTCTCGAGGTCGGCGACGACGTACGTGTCGTTCTTCCGCCAGACCGTGACGATCTTGTCTACCTGGGACGCCCACGGCACGCCGCGGGCGACGCCGTTCTCGTCGAGTACGCATACGGTGAGGCGCGCATTGTCCATCGGTAGACCGGCCTCTTCGAGGAGCCAACCGGCGAGCAGGTCGTGTTCGGCGAGGGGAATCCGGACTCCGTGCGACGCCGCGGCGCGCAAGAGTTCCGCTGCCTCGTACCAACCTGCGCCGCTGCCGCCGGTCTCTTCGCGGCCGGTCAGCCGGGCGAGACCCAGTTCGTCGAGTTGTGCCCACAGTGCGGGATCGCACGTGGCGATACCGTTCTCGGGCCCGTTCCGTTCCCGGTGATCGGAAAAGACTGCGGACATCATGTCGGTCAGGTTCGCGTCGACCGTGGTTGGTGCGTGCATCAGCGCATCCCCAATCCCCGCGCGATCACGCCGCGCAGAACTTCGTTGGTGCCGCCCCGGAGAGTAAATCCCGGGCGTTGGACGATGGCGTCCTCGAGCATCGAGGCGTAACGAGTAGGCGAAGATTCATCGGTGAGGAGGTCGGCAAAGTCGGATACGTCGCCTTCGGTGGACGTCCCGAGGACCTTGACCACGGCGGCGGCGGTGTCGGCGGGTTCGTGGCGCTCGAGTGCGCCCGCCACTGCGGTCGACATGTGGTGCAGACCGGCGATCCGTCCGAGATACCGGCCCAGATTCGAATGCCGCGGCAAGGTTCCCTGCTTCATCTGTTCGGCCGTCTCGGCGAGCAGGACGAATGTCGACAGGAATCGCTCTGGGCCGCTGCGTTCGAAGCTGAGTTCCGAGGTGACCTGCTGCCACCCGTTGTCGATGGTGCCGAAGACCATCTCGTCCTCGACGAGGACCTCGTCGAGGAGGACCTCGTTGAAGTGGTGCTGCCCGTTCATCGATACGATCGGTCTGATGTCGACTCCGGGGGCGCGCAGATCGACGATGAACTGGCTGAGGCCGTCGTGCCGGTGCGCCGGATCGAGTGGGGCGGTGCGGGCGAGGCAGATGAACGCGTCGGCGCGATGAGCACCGGAAGTCCAGACCTTGGCTCCGGTAATGGACCACCCTCCGTCCACTCGGGCGGCCTTTGTGCGCACACTGGCCAAGTCGGACCCGGAATCCGGCTCGCTCATACCGATACCGAAATAGCATTCCCCGCGCGCGATGGCGGGTAAGAACGTGTGTTTCTGGAACTCGGTGCCGTACTTCAGCAGCGACGGGACGATCTGCCGGTCGGCGATCCAGTGGGCGGCGACGGGGGCGCCCGCGGCGAGGAGCTCTTCGGTGACGACGAACCGTTCGAGGTGGCGTCGACCGTGGCCGCCGTACTCGGCCGGCACGGTCATGCCGAGCCATCCGCGGGCGGCCAGTGCACGTGTGAAGTCTTCGTCCCAACCGGTCAACCAGGAGTCGACCTGTCGGTCGATCTTGCCCTCACTGAGTTGTTTGGCAAGAAACTCACGGACTTCGGTCCGCAAGTCGTCCATGGCGTGTGGGTCACTGGAGACCGGGGGCACCAATCTGAGGTTGGTCATGATGGTTCTTCCATTCAGGAGGAGGTGGCCTGGGGCGACGTCGCCGTGACCACGGATGCATCGGCCAGCGCACGGACGCGGTCGGCGGAGTAACCGAGATCTTCGAGGATCGTGAGGGTGTCCTCGCCGAGCAGGGGAGCGTGTCGGCTGAACGAAATCGGTGTGCGCGACATCGCGAACGGAGTGCGGGTGGCGTAGTACTCGCCTTCGGTGGGGTGGTCACGTTTGGTGATCAATTCTTGGTCCAGGACGTAGGCGTTTTCATGTGCGTGGGCGAGATCGAGTAGGTCGGATGCGGGAATACCCTTTGTCTGACACAAGTTCAACCATTCCTGAGTGGTTCGGCTCGGGACGGCTTCCCGGATCGCGGAGAGTAGTTCGCCCATGAGGGTGTGGCGGTCGTTCACCGAGGCGTAGCGGGGGTTGTTCACCAGGTCGGCGCGCCCGGCGATGATGAAGAAGTCGTTCCAGTTCTTCGCCGAGTACGGCATGATGCAGATCCAGCCGTCGGCCGTCTGGTGTGGGACTCGTTCCGGTGTCAGCACGCGCGCCCATCCGAAGTTCCCTTCCACGGGGGCAAAGGTGTGGCCACCGAAGTGCTCGACGAGGTTGAAGCCGATCATCGCGTCGACCATCGGCACGTCGACCTCCTGGCCGAGGCCGGTGCGGTTCTTCTCCATCGCGGCGGCGAGGACGGCGATGACGATGTAGAGACCGACGACCTTGTCGGCGATGACGTATGGGGCATACCGTGGTTCACCGTCGATGAGTTCCGTGAGTTTCGCGGCGCCGGATGCGGCTTGCACGATGTCGTCGTAGGCGGGGTAGTCCCGAAAGGCGGTCTCGGAGCCGTATGCCTGTGCGGTGCAGAGGATCAGTCCCGGATTGTTCTCCGAGAGCCGCTCATAGGTGATGCCCAACTTCTGCCGGGAGCTCGGCCGTAGATTCGTCACCAACACATCCGCGTTGCGCACCAGATCGTCGAGGATTTCGCGGCCCTCCTCGGAGGCGAGATCGATTGCGATGCTGCGCTTGTTGCGCTGGAGGTTGAGTGTCAGAGCGCTCATACCGTCATGGCGGCGGGCACCTATATCTCGGCTCATGTCACCGTCGAGACTCTCGACCTTGATGACGTCTGCGCCCATGTCGGCGAGGGTTGCGGTGGCGAAGGGGCCCATGATGACGGTCGTCAGATCGATGACGCGCAGACCATGAAGGGCGCCGGGTGTGAGTTCCACTGAAACCTCTTTCGCTGCGACAGGAAGCATTTCTAGGACTATGTCAGCTGGAGCAGTCTTCCGCAATAAAGGAGTGGAATACATATATAAGTAAGATAGAGTGGGTGGTGACCGCTCGGATGGAGCAGTACCCGTAGGGAGAATTTGCCGTGACGCAACTAGATGATGCCTTCAATGTTCGAGGCCGCAGCCGCCATCGAACCGTGGACCGCATTGCTGCGATTCTCGAGCTCGTGGCCCGATCCCGTACCGGACTGACCTTGAGCGGGATGGCCAAAGAACTTGACGCGCCGATTAGTTCGACGCAAGGTCTCGTCAACGGCCTCGTTGCGACGGGTTACCTCGAGGAGCACGATCGACGGTACTCGCTCGGCAGTGCCCCGTATCTACTCAATCGCCTCGCTGGACGGCAGCCCGTCTCGACGGTCACGCACGCCGACCTGGAAGACGTTCACGCGAGTTCCGGCTTGACGACCGTGCTGTCGATCGCTGTCGGTCCGAACATCTTCTACGTCGATTACTGCTCTTCCGACCCACGGTTCGCGTACCTCGCCGAGAACTACGTGAGGCGATCGCTCATCCGTACCTCCGGCGGCTGGATACTGCTTGCCGGGATGGAGAAGCGTGACCTCTGGGCGTACATCCAAACTCTGCCCGACGAGGATCGCGACACCGTCGAGCGGTTCTTCGCTGCCCTACCGGAGATCGAACAGACCGGAATCTGCGCCTCCCCCAACGAGTCGACCGACGGCGACGGTGTCTCGGTCGCGGTTCGTGAGAACGGCAAGACCGTCGCCGCCGTCGGTGTCATCGCACCACACACCGTGATCACGAAGGAGCGTGACCGGTTGGTCGGCCTCTTGCAGCAAGGTGCCCGGAGATGGTCCGATCGCAGCCTGCGACTGTAATGCAGCCGACCCGGGACACCGTGATCAGTTGGCGAACTGCTTGCCGAGGAATTCGACGACGGCGCCGTGCAGTTCAGCGCTGCGTGGAATGGCACCGGTCATCCAGTACACGGCGTGGACAAGGCCTTCATACAGTTCGACCTGCACCGGGATGCCCTGGTCGGCCAGCTTCCGGCCGTAGTCCACGCCCTCGTCCCGAGTGACCTCGTATTCGTTGAGCAACAGCAGGGTGGCGGGAAGCCCCGACAGATCCGCGGCCTTGACCGGGGAGGCGTACGGATTCTCGGCGTCTTCCGGGGTGGCCAGGTACTGCTCCCAGAACCAGTCGATGGCTGCCGTGGTGACCAGGTACCCCTCGGCGTACTCCTCGCGCGACGGGAATCGTGCCGTGCCGTCGATGACCGGATAGATCAATACCTGAGCGCGCAGTGCCGGGGCGCCGGTGTCGCGTGCCCGGAGGGCTGTGACCGCGGCCAGGTTGCCTCCGGCGCTGTCACCCATGACGGCAACGCGCGTGCCGTCGCCACCGAACTCGGCTGCGTGCTCGACCACCCAGTTCAGTGCGGCGAACGTATCTTCGGGTGCGGCAGGAAACTTGTGCTCGGGAGCCATCCGGTAACTCGGTGCAGCCACGATGACTTTCGCATCGGTGGCCAGCGCGCGACATGGCTGCTCGATGACGTCGAGGCTGCCGGCGACCCAGCCACCGCCGTGGATGTACACCACGATCGGCAGAGGTACTTCGGACTCCGGGATGTAGAGACGCACTGCCTGGTCGCCCCCGGGTCCGGGGTAGACCGTGTCGACGACACGAGCGACGTCCGCCTTCGGTGCCTGGAGGCCGCTGAAGGACTCGACCACCCCACGCACTTCGGCAATGCTCATCTGCTCGAACGACTTCAGTCCCTGCTCGTTCAGAGTGTCTATCAAATTCTTGACCGCAGGATCGAGTGCCATGGTGTTCTCCTTCATGTCATGAACAAGTCTGCTCAGCCGGCAGGCAGGTGGAGCCACACTATGGGTGCATCCAGCGCGGGGAGTGTCCGAAAATCACACACCCATCTGCACCCCCGGTGGCACGGCCGTGTGTTTCACAATCGGACACGCCGACGCCCTACTGCGGTTCTAGGTTCACTCGAGTGATCAACAGACGGCTGGAATTTCAGCGTCGCCGACAGAGAGGAACGCAGTGAGCGCGATTGCAGCGATCGAAGGAAGCGGTGCCCATCGGACCTTGGTGTTGCACGGCTGGGCGCTGGACAGCAGCGTATGGCTCACCGCCCGCGCCCGGACGGATCAGTCCCGCTTCACCTACGCGTACCTCGACTTTCCGGGATACGGGGTCAACCGTCCCGAAGCACCGGCCGACGGAATCGACGGGATGGCCGCGGTCGCCCTCGACGCCGCCGATCAGCTCGGATGGTCGACCTTTTCCGTTCTCGGACATTCGATGGGCGGCACCACAGCGCTTCGGGTGGCGACACTCGCACCTGAACGCGTGACCTCGGTCGTCGCACTGACGCCCGTCTCCCCGGCAGGTACCCCTCTCGACGAGGCGACCTACGGCTCCTTCGCCGAGGCCTGGGCAGACCCGGGTGCAGCCATCCGTGGCGCATTGGCACCATACATCGACGAGACAGATCTGAAGAACCTCGTCGACCGCAACCGCGCGACGATGGACCAGACAACCTGGGAGTCCTACCTGAAGAACTGGACCAGTCCCGACTTTCTCGACCGGATAGGCATCTACGAAGGGCCGACCACCCTGATCGTAGGTGAGAGCGACCCGTTCGTCACCGCCGAGTACCTCGGGGACACGTTGGCGGCCTTGAAGAACGGGAACCTGAAGACCGTGCAGGGCAAAGCCGGGCACTACCCCATGGTGGAGAACGCTCCGGAGACGGTGGCGTTGTCGGAGCAATCTCTGTAATGATCTGACCGGGAACGTAACCCGGGGTTCCGGCCCCGCCACGTTCAAATTACGAATCCAGGAAGGATTCATCATGCTGAATCACGTTGTGACGTTTATATGGAAGCAGGACATCAGTGACGATCAAATTCAGTCCTTTCACGAAGCTCTGAGCACAGTCTCGGATACTATTCCGGAGGTCGTGGAATACCGTTACGGAAGGGATCTGGCCCTCAAGCCCGGCAGAGGCGACTACGCAATCTCCGCGACCTTCGAAGACGTCCCCGACTTTCGCACCTACCTGGCACATCCCGCTCATGTGCGCCTCGTCCAGGAATTCATTTCGGTGATGGCCGAATCGTATTCGTCCGTTCAGATCGAATTCGCCTCGCGATAGCAGCGACCGGACCGTCGTTCGGCGAACGACGGTCCGGTCGACAGTGTCGCTCGTTTCCGAAAGTTGTGATCCAGTGGTGAGTGTCGAACATACCGGGCAGCAGGCCCTGTCGTGTGGTGCCCCGAGCCGTCCCGCCTCTGTGCGTGACGACGCGGCCGCGTGGGTGGAGGCGTGGCCGGATGCCCGAATACTTCGCGTGAACGGTCGTGGTCAGGTCCGGCTTGTCGACAGACAACTGATGCTGGAACCGGCCGCCGATCTCTACTCTGAGCCTCCCGCGCGCGCCGTGCTGCTCGGCGTCTGTGGCACGGTTCACGAGTGGGCGGTACGGGACGAGTTCCTCGCTGACGATTCCTCAGCAGGAACCATGGTCGAGGTCGGTGACCTGCGCTCACACGGAGCATTCCTCGACGCTGCCGACGCCGACCGGTATGTCACAGCGTTGGCATTGCTGACGTGGCACGACGACGCCCACTACTGCGCCGGGGATGGGGCGCCGACAACGATCACCTCGGGTGGTTGGATGCGCGTGTGCACGGCGTGCGGTCGGGAGGAATATCCGCGTACCGATCCCGCGATCATTTGTCTGGTGCACGACGGGGCAGACCGAGTACTGCTGGCGCGTCAGGCGAACTGGCCGGCACGGAACTTCTCGACGCTGGCGGGCTTCGTCGAGGCGGGCGAGTCTCTGGAAAGCTGTGTGGCACGGGAAGTCGCCGAGGAGGTCGGTCTCACTGTCTCCGACGTGGTCTACGTCGGAAGTCAGCCCTGGCCCTTCCCGCGCTCCCTCATGCTCGGATTCCATGCCACGGCCGACCCCCGAGACGAGCTCGTCTTCATGGATGGCGAGATCGGCGAAGCTGTCTGGTGCACCCGCGCGGAGGTACGGGAGGCTCTGGCTGCCGGGGATTGGACGAGCCGGTCGGATGCGCACGTGTTGTTGCCCGGCGCAGTCTCGATTGCGAGGCGCATGCTCGAGGCCTGGGCGCGACCCGCTGACTGACGCTATGTCACGGTCGGCACGGTCCCGTCATCGACTGGCACTACTGCGGAAGGAACGGCCTCAGTCGACTCCCAGAGCGCACATTTTGCGGGAAGGTTGGAGCGAGCTACCCAGACGGCGCCACCTGCCCCCACCACCACTTTTCGGTGGACCGACAACAAATCATCCCGCCTCGTTCGACTGCGTCCGCGTCTCCTCGATGCGCTGCCGCTGCCGGACCCCGTACGCCGCCTCCTTGACGGCGGCGTCGTCCTCGAGACCCGACCCGAGCGCCCCACCGATGGTGGCGATGGACGCCAGCAGCCAGGTGAGCGTGAGGTAGTCGGAGAAGTTCACCCCTCGCCCGAGAACACGGGACAGCAGTTCCGACGGAAGAGCGAGACGCGCAGTGAACAGCAGCAGGCAGAACAGGGCCGCGTACAGGACGACGACACCGATGACCAGGGTGACCACGGTCGCGGTGTTGTACAGCACCGATCGATTGCGTTCCACCGGCGACTTCGGCCGCTCCCAGAGTTCGTGGTCGAGGATCAGCCAGAGAATCATCGCCACGATCGACAAAATCGTCGCCACACTCATACGCCATGGCCCCATCATGTCGGCGAACAACCAGATCGTGTCGGTGGCCAGCGCGATCGCACCCGTGGCGAAGGCGCCGACAAGCACCTTCGACAGTCCGGTGACCAGTCGCCACGGCCGGTTGGCCCGCACCATCCCCGACAGCAGTCGCAGCCGCCGCAGCCCCGAGGGCGCGAAGTATCGGATGCCGTCCTCAACCTGCGCAAACCGGAACCGTCGCGCCGCGCTGGGGGGCATGAGTTCCGGCTCACCGAGAACGCGGGCGATCGCGAGTTCGGTGACGGTGCGGACCCGGCGCTCGATATTGACGCCGCCCACCCCGGCGACCGAGATGAGCGCGAATTTGTGGTCGGCGCTGACTTCGCCCACCACCGGCAAGGTGTCCTCGCGGCGCGGCAGATCGGTGAGGTACACGACGATGTCCTCCCGCTCGGAAGACGGATCGACCGCGTCGATCACTTCGGCGAAATCCGCTTGCTCGTCTGAGAGGTACGGTTTCCGGCGCACGCACGTCGTCCACCGGCGCTCGGGGCGATCACGGCTCCGCAGGCGTTCCGGCAGGTACTTCGCGACGCGTTCCGCGAGAGCCGCAGGCGTGCCCGGATCCGCGATGAACAGCACCGAGACCTGCTCACCCGCTGCACCGGATTGCCCTCCCTGCAGGTGCTCGTTCGCCTTCACCGCCTTCGCGTACCCGCTCGGTCTGCCCCCAAACTCCAGGCAGGGGGTGCGAGTAGATCGTCGTGATCGTCGATGTGCTGATCTCGGCCACTCGCGGCCATGCCGTCTGTGCACGGCCGTGGCACGGTCCTGCAGTCGAGTCTGGCGACGCTGCACCACCCCAGCTGCGACCGTGATATCCGCGCCCCCCCAGCGCATCTGCATCGCCGACGACCAGATCGCCTGCAAGCCCGAACCGCACAGCCTGTTGACGGAGTATGCCGGGGTGTCACCGGCGATCCCGCGACCAGGCTCACGCGGCGGGCGTGGTAGGTGTCGGGGCCGACCTGACCGATTCAGCCTATGACCACCTCGTCGCTATCCTCGCTGGACACCGCGGGGTGTGGTGGTGATCAGGTGGTGGCATCGATCCACTCCTGGTAGAACGGCGGCATCTCGGATGCCTTCCCGCGGAACGCGGGCGGGCGCTTGTCGAGGAATGCACGCACCCCCTCGTCGCCGTCGCCGATGCTGGTGTAGAACATGGCCAGGGAATCGACGCGATGGGCATCGACGGGATGCGGCGCCGCCGAATTCCGCAACAACATCTGGCGCATGAGTGCCACCGACACCGGCGACCGGTCGCGTGTCCACGCGTCCGCCAGCGCTCGTGCCGCACCGAGCAGCGCATCGGGTTCGTGAACGGCCTGCGCCAGCCCGACGGCGTGTGCGGCGTCGGCGTCGAGGATGTCGGCCCGGTACACCAGATCGAGTGCCGCGGGCATGCCCACGAGCCGGGGCAGAAACCACGTCGAGCACGCTTCCGGCACGATCCCGAGTTTGCCGAACACCAGCCCGAACCGCGCTCGGTTCGATAGCAGGCGCGCATCCATCGCCAACGTCATGGTCGCACCGATCCCGACGGCCGCACCGTTGATGGCGGCGATCACCGGTTTACGGCAGGCGTGGATCGCGAGGGTGACGCGGCCACCGGTGTCGCGGATCCGGCGCAGCTCCGGATCGCCGAGATCGTCCATGTCGGCGAGGGACGGCGTCTTCGATTCGTCGAGCCCGAATACGTTGCCCTCGCTCGACAGGTCCATACCGGCGCAGAAGGCGCGGCCCTCACCGGTGACGATCACGGTCCGGACCGCATCGTCGTCGTTCACCGACACGAAAGTGTGCTCGAGTTCGTCTGCCATTTCGACGGTGAACGCGTTGAGGTTGTCGGGGCGGTCGAGGACGACGGTGAGGATGCCGTCCTCGATCTCGTGGCGGATGGTCCTGTACTTCATGGCTGCTCCTGCCTGCGCATCAGGTGAGGTCGGCGGCGATTCTGCGGATGGCGGTTTCCGCATCGCTCACGATGTCCGAGATGATCGTCTTGCACGGCAGAACGGCTTCGATGAGTCCCTGGGACTGGCCCGCCCACCACATGCCGCCGTCCATGTCGCCCTTCTGCAGTACCTCGGTGCGACCGCGTGCCCCGGACGCGAGGTGCGCGATGTCGGAGAATTCTGCGCCGGGACGAGACGAGATCGCCGCGATTTTTTCCGAGATCGCGTTGCGGGCGACACGGGCGGTGTTGTGGAACTCGCGGAAGACGAGGATCGTCTGGCATTCGTCGTTGGCGACGATCTGGGCCTTGACGTTCGGATGCACCGGGGCCTCGTCGCTCGCGACGAACCGGGTGCCCATGTTGATCGCGGAGGCGCCCAGGGCGAGCGCTGCTGCCAGCCCGTCCCCGGTGGCGAATCCACCGCTGGCGATGATCGGGATGTCGAGTACGCGGGCCGCGGCCGGGATGAGGACGAGTCCGGGGATGTCCTCGTTGCCGGGGTGGCCGGCGCACTCGAATCCGTCGATGCTCACCGCGTCGACGCCCATGGACTGGGCCTTCAGCGCATGCCGGACGGCCACGGCCTTGTGGATGACCTTGATTCCGGCGGCCTTGAACGCCTCGACGTGCTCGCGGGGATTGCTGCCGGCGGTCTCCACGATGGTGATGCCGCTGTCGATGATCGCGGCACGGTATTCGTCGTACGGTACGGGAGTGACCGTCGGCAGGAGGGTGAGGTTGACGCCGAACGGTTTGTCGGTCATCTCCCGGCACCGGATGATCTCGGCCGCGAGCGCTTCGGGTGTGGGTTGGGTCAGTGCGGTGAGGAAGCCGAGGCCTCCGGCTTCGGCCACCGCGGAAATCAGCTCCGCGGTGCCCACACCGGTCATACCCCCGCACACCACCGGGTGCTCGACACCGAAGGCTTCTGTGAAGCGTGTGCGCAGCATGGTCACGGCCGTCCCGCGTGCGGAACGTCGACGGTCGTCGAGAGGACCTTGGCCTCGCGTGCGGCACTGCGCTTGGTCTCGTCGAAGTCGGGGGCGACCGACAGGAACAACGTCCGTCCGTCGTGTCCGCCGAGGGCGACCGCGAACACGCCCAGCGGTGCAGTGCTCACCTGGTCGAGGACGGTCCCGCCCTCACCCAAGCGGACGGCGCGTTGGTTGACGCAGTCGGCGATCCAGACCGCGCCGTCGGCGTCGAGGGCCTGACCGTCCGGGGCGATCGTGCATGCCGCGAGCCGCTTCTCCACGTTCGGTTCGTCGCCGAGGTCACCGAACGAGGCGAAATCCTCTCGGGGGCCGAGTGTTCCGTCGGGTCCGATCTCGAACTGGGAGACCCGGTTACCGAACAGTTCGTTGACGTACAGTGTTTTTCCGTCCGGGGAGATGCACATGCCGTTCGGGAAGGACAGTCCGCCTGCGGCCACGCGGGAGGTGCCGTCCGGCTCGACGAGGACGACGACACCGTGCTCGTGGTCGGCCCCGCCCATGAGGTCGAATCCGAATTCACCGACATACGCTTGCCCGTTCGCTGCGACCACCATGTCGTTGGCGTAGCCGCGGCAGTGTTCGGAGATGTCGGCGTGCTCGACGAGCGCGCCGTCGGATTCCCTGCGCAGGACCTTGCGGTCCTTCATGGAGACGACGAGCATGCGTCCGTCGGGGAGCCAGCCGAGGCCCGACGGCTGGTGCTCGACGGTGCAGACCCGTTCGACGGATCCGTCCGGGTTCACGACGTTGACCGAGTGGGTATAGAAGTCGACGAACCACAGTCGGTCCTCGTGCCAGCGGGGTCCCTCGGTGTAGGTGAAGCCCGCCGCGATCTCGGTGAGCTGACGATCGGACATGTCGGTACCTCTTCCTGAGTTCGGCTTTTGCCGTGGGTTGTGCCGTCGGTCGCAGGTCGATCGACTGGGCCGGTGGTGTGAGCCCCAGTCTCGGGATTCGCGGTGCGGCGCGGGTGTCCCACAACGCAACAGTGAGTTCGCAGTGCGGCTCGGGGTTCGTTGTCGCGAATTCGGACGGTCCGCAGGGCGGTTCGGCATGGACGCTGGTCGCACTCGCTCACCCACCGGATCCGGAGAAATACAGAATGTTCACCACGATGATGGATCGCCCACTGCTCGTCAGCTCGTTGCTGTGGCATGCAGAGAACGTTTTCGCCGACCGAGTCTGCGTCTCGTGTGACGGTGACCGCGGCGACCGGGAGTTCACCTATCGCGATCTCGGCGCGGCCACCCGCAGGTTCGCTGGTGCGTTCGACAACCTCGGGATCCGGTTCGGGACGAGAGTCGCGACGCTCGCATGGAACACGTTCGAGCACCTCGTCGCCTACTATGCGGTTCCGGCGTGCGGGGCGATCCTGCACACGGTCAACCACCGGATGTCGCCCGACCACATCGTCTACGCGATGGACAAGGCAGAGGACGAAGTGGTGTTGATCGACGCCGATCTGCTGCCCGTGCTCGAAGACGTACTTCCCAGACTTTCCCGGGTCCGGCACGTCGTGGTCTTCGGGGCCTTCGACGGTATCGCGCCCATAGCGTCCGCGACGGTGACGTGGTGGTCGTTCGACCAGCTCCTGCACGACGCCGTGCCGATCGGGGAGTTCCCGGAGTTCGACGAGACCTCCGCGTCGTCGATCTGCTTCACCTCCGGCACCACCGGACTGCCCAAGGGTGTCGTGTACAGCCACCGCAGCACTGTGCTGCACGCGATGGCCATCAGTGCCTCCGGTGGTGTCGCGATCGACGGGTCACGCTCGTATCTGCTGACTACGCAGATGTCCCACGTCCACAGCTGGGGTGTTCCGCACGCGGGTGTCCTGCAGGGGGCGCGCCTCGTCCTTCCCGGACCGCACCCCTCACCGGCGGAGCTGCTACGCATCACCACCGAGCAGACCCCGGATGTGTTCGTCGGCGTACCGGCTGTCGCGGCGCTCATGCGCGAGCGGTTCGACGCCGATCCCGGCCGCTACGATCTCGGGAGCCTGCGGACCCTGTGGCTGGGCGGCCAGGCGCCGCCGTCGGGTCTGGTGAACTGGTGGGCGGCACACGGAGTGTCGACCGTCAACGGATGGGGGATGACCGAGACGTCGCCCATGGGAACCTTCAGCCACGCCCCCACAAACCACGGACGGCCCCTGCCGCTGTTCCAGGTGCGCATCGTCGACGAGGAGGGTCGGACCCTGCCGTGGAACGGCTTCACCACAGGTGAACTGCAAGTCCGCTCGCCGTGGGTGACCGGCACCTACCTCGACGACGACCGTACTGCCGACGCGTTCGACAACGGCTGGTTGCGGACCGGCGACATCGCTGTGATCCACCCCGACGGCCAGGTCCAAATCCACGACCGCGTGAAGGACCTCATCAAAAGCGGAGGGGAGTGGATCTCCTCGGTCGAGCTGGAGAACAAGCTGCTACTCCACCCGACTGTCCTCGAAGCCGCCGTCATCGCCGTTCCACACGAGACGTGGCAGGAACGCCCCGTGGCGTGGGTCCGGCTCACCGGCGAGGTCACCGACGACGAACTGCGGACCCATCTGGCGGCGTCCCTACCGAAGTTCTGGCTTCCGGACTCGTTCGTCCGGGTCGGCCAGATCCCCACGACGTCGGTGGGCAAACTCGACAAGGCGCGGATGCGTCAACTGTGGCGCGAGGACGTGGTGTAGCGTTCTGGGACACTCGCAGCCTGTGTGACCTCGGTTACATAATGACTGTACTGGCTGTGAAGTGCTCCGAGGTGGTGATGTGGTGTGGTAACCGACCGGTCCTCCGCGCGTGCGGACGATCGTTCCCTCGACGCGGATGAGGGTGCTCCGCTGAGGTTGCGACCGGAGATCGAACAGTCGTGGCGGCGGTGCCGCGCCATCGGGGCGGCGCCGGACGGCTCGCGGTTTCGGTTCATCGACGACACCTACACCGATTCGAAACTGATTCGTGCCGCACGCCCCGTCGTGGATCGGCTGGCCGAACAGCTCGCCGATACGCCGGTGACGATCCTGCTCGCGGATCAGGATGCCACCATTGTCGACCGCCGCACGGGGGTGAGGTCACTGCTCGGGCGTCTCGACCGTGCCCAGGTGGCGCCCGGCTTCATGTTCTCCGAAGAGTACGCAGGCACCAATGGCATCGGCACGGCCCTCGAGGAACGCAAAGCGTTCCGGGTGCGCGGCGGCGAGCACATGCTCGAGTCCCTGCAGTCGCTGGCGTGCGTTGGCTCGCCGATCGTCGACCCGGTCTCGCGCACGGTGGTGGGTATCCTCGACATCACGTGCAACGTCGATCAGGTCAGCGACCTGATGGCGCCGCTGATCTTCTCCGCGGTCCGGGACGTCGAGGAGCGGCTCTTCGACCAGTCCGCCAAGAGTGAGCAAGTTCTGCTGCGCGAATACATGCGGAGCAAGCGCCGCGGCAATGCCGCGGTGGTGGCGATGAGTCCGGACACGGTGATCGCAACTCCGACCGCGTCTCGGCTGATGGACTCGACGGATCAGATGATGATCTGGGACTGGATCAGCAGCCATCTGGGCACGAAGCAGGAATGGGAAGGACCGCTGCGTTTCGCGGACGGCATCGACGTGCGGGTTCATGCGCGTCGGGTGAGCGAGTCGGGCGAGCAGCTCAGTGCGATTCTCGAGTTGCGTCCGATGGTCTCGTCCGCGGTCTCCCGTCCTCACACGGCCGCGCTTCCCGCATCGCGTCATGCTCCCGCCACCGAGTCCGCGGGCCGGATCGTGGGCCGAAGCCTGGCCACGCACCGGCTGCAGAGCCGCATCGACGAGATCGCGGGCACGGTGGGTCCGGTCCTGGTGACCGGCGAGTCCGGGGTCGGCAAGTCGCATGTCGCCCGGTACATTCAGCAACGCTGGGGCCACGACGGCGACATCCCCGTGATCGACGGGTCCACCTTGACCCCCGAGACCGTCACAGATCTGCGCGCGCGCCTGTCGAGCAACGTCCCGTGGATCGTCGAACACGTGGACGAGATACCGGACGACGCGGTCGCTCCCACCCGCCGGCTACTGGACGCGGCCGCGACGATGTCCGCGCCGATCGTCGCGACCGCGACCTCGACGGCGCCGGACGGTGCCGGCCAGCAGGTGCACACCCATGTGCGCCGAAGTGTGTCCGTGTCGCCGCTGCGCCAGCGGATCGAGGATCTCGACGACCTCGCACGTGAACTGCTCGGCGCTCACCTCCCCGGGCGGCCCACCCCGCAGTTGCAGCCGGCAGCCCACCGGGCTCTGGTTGCCCACCACTGGCCGGGCAACGTCCGAGAGCTCGATGCCGTCCTGTGCACAGCCATCGCCCGATCGATGGGATTCGACATCAGACTCGAACACCTTCCCGACGACTACCGCGCACTGGGATCGGGCCGGCAGCTCACCTCCCTCGAACGCAGTGAGCGGGAAGCGATCGTGCGTGCCCTCGACGAGGCCGACGGCAACAAGTCGCTCGCGGCCGATCGGCTCGGTGTCGCCCGGTCGACGCTGTACCGTAAGCTCCGCGCGCTCGGGCTGGAGAACGAACGCTTCGGATCCTGATCCCGAAACCCCTTGTCGCGTATCGGGACATCCCAGCCACATCCATTGCGGAGACGATAGGCGCAGGACGGGCGACCCCAGTCACCCGACTCCTCGCGCCGCCCCGCCGGGTGTCGGCGGCGGACCGATCCGAAGGGATGATCAATGATGAAGCGCACCGTCTACAGCGACGACCACGAGGCATACAGGGACTCCGTCCGTCAGTTCCTCGTCCGGCATTTCGAACCGCGCGCCGACGACGTCCGTGCCGACAAGGCGCTGCCCCGGGACTTCTGGCTCGAAGCAGGCAAACACGATCTGCTGGGACTCGAGGTGCCGGCAGAGTACACGGGTGCGGACGCGGGTGACTACCGCTTCAACGCGGTGCTCATCGAGGAACTGGCCAAGGCCAACGCTGCCCTGGCGTCGAGTGTGAGCATCCACTGCGATGTCGTAGCGCCGTATCTGGTGCGACTGACCACCGACGCACAGAAGAAGCGGTGGCTGCCCGGTGTGTGTTCGGGTGAGATACTCACGGCGATCGGGATGACCGAACCCGGCGGCGGTTCGGATCTGGCCGCGCTCAAGACCACCGCGGTACGCGACGGCGACCATTGGGCGCTCTCGGGCGCGAAAACGTTTATCACCAACGGTTATTCGGCGGACCTGGTGGTGATCGCGGCACGGACTTCACCGGAGAAGAAGGCCAAGGGCATCACCCTCTTCGGTGTCGAGACTTCACTGCCCGGATTCGAGCGGGGCCGTAAACTCGACAAGGTCGGCCAGGACGAAGCCGACACCGCCGAGTTGTTCCTCGACAACGTGCGGGTCACCGACGCCGATGTCATCGGTGAGCTCGATCGCGGCTTCATCCACATGATGTCGTTCCTGCCCCAGGAGCGGCTGGGGTGTGCTGTCGCGAATCTTGCGCACGCCGCGCAGATCCTTGTCGAGACCATCGAATACTGCCGCGAGAGAAAGGCTTTCGGTCAGTCGATCGGAACATTTCAGCACAACAAGTTTCTGATCGCCGACCTGGTGACGCAGATCGAGGTCACGCAGGCGTATGTCGACCGGTGCGTCGAAGCCCACGTGGCGGGTGAGCTCACCTCCGTCGACGCGGCGAAGGCGAAGTGGTGGACCGCCGACGTCCAGAACCGGGTGATCGACCACTGCGTGCAACTGTACGGCGGCTATGGCTACATGAACGAATACCGGGTGGCGCGGGCGTGGCGGGATGCACGGGTCACGAGGATCTGGGCGGGGTCGAACGAGATCATGATGGAACTGATCGGCCGCGACCTCGGTTTCTGAATCCCGGTCGGTGGCGCGCGCCCGGGAACAATCGTGGCTGCTGCCGCCTGGTCCGTCGGAAGACGGAACTCGAATGTCCTTGTGGTTCTTGAGACTATCTTGGAACCGATCGGCACTCGTGATTCGATTTCGGACACTTCACATCACACCGTCGCTTCTAACGTCATACATGTCCGGGCAGGAATAGACGTCCCGGGAAACCTCGAGGAGGAACCAATGACGGCATCCCAGGCCGACACGGCCACCCGCACCGGCTCGCACTCTGACAACGATGTGCTCGACGTCCTGATCATCGGCGGAGGCTTCTCCGGCTTGTATGCGCTGGACCGGCTTCGCGACCTCGGCTTCACCGTCAAGGTCTGGGACGCGGCCGGCGGATTAGGCGGAATCTGGTGGTGGAACTGCTATCCCGGTGCACGCACCGATAGCACCGGACAGATCTATCAGTTCTCGCACAAGGACCTGTGGAAAGGTTACGATTTCGCCGAACTGTATCCAGGTTTCGCCGGAGTCCGGAACTACTTCGAGCACGTCGACTCGCAGCTGGATCTCACGCGCGACGTCGTGTTCGATACCTTCGCCGAGGCGTGCACGTGGGACGAGGCCTCTCGCGAGTGGACCGCGCGGTCCGCGGACGGCAAGGTCCAGAAGGCACGTCAGGTGATCGTCGCCACTGGATTCGGTGCGAAGCCGCTCTACCCGAATCTCGAAGGGCTCGACTCGTTCGCTGGTGAATGCCACCACACTGCCCGCTGGCCGCAGGAGGGCGTGGACATGACCGGCAAGAAGGTCGTCGTCATGGGCACCGGCTCGAGTGGCGTGCAGGTGGTGCAGGAAGCCGGTCACGTCGCCGAACACGTCACGGTGTTCCAGCGCACCCCGAACCTGGCGATTCCGATGCAGCAGCGCACGCTCAGCCCCGACGACAACGAGAACTTCCGGAAAGGACTGCCCGAGCGGTTCGCGGCACGCTACAAGGCCTTCGCAGGCTTCGACTTCGACTTCCTGCCGCAGAACGCCACTGACCTGAGCAAGGAGGAGCGCGACGCGATCTACGAGAAGATGTGGTCCGAAGGTGGTTTCGAGATGTGGCTCGGTACTTTCCAGGACATCCTCGTCGACGAGGAGGCCAACCGTACCTTCTACGACTTCTGGCGCAGCAAGGTCCACGAGCGGGTCACCGACCCGAAGAAGGCCGCGATCGTGGCGCCCGAGACACCGCCGCACCCCTACGGAGTCAAACGCCCATCACTCGAGCAGGACTACTTCGACGTCATCAACCAGAGCAACGTCGATGTCATCGACTCCAACCTCACCCCGATCCGCCGGGTGCTGCCCCACGGCGTCGAGACCGACGAGGGCGTCATCGATTGCGACCTGCTGGTGTTGGCCACCGGCTTCGACAACAACAGTGGCGGAATCATGGCCATCGACATCCACGGTGTCGACGGATTGAGCATCCAGGACAAGTGGAAGTCCGGGGTCGACACCTGCATGGGCCTGTCCACCCGCGGGTTCCCGAACATGATGTTCCTCTACGGCCCGCAGAGCCCGTCCGGTTTCTGCAACGGCCCCACGTCCGCCGAGTACCAAGGCGAGATCGTCGTCGAGTTCCTTCAGCATCTGCGCGACCACGACATCACCCGATTCGAGAACACCGCTGAGTCGGAGAAGCAGTGGCGTGCGCACGTCGACGAACTGTTCTTGAACTCGATGTTCACAAAGGCACGATCTTGGTACTGGGGCGCGAACGTGCCCGGCAAGCCGGCGCAGATGCTCAACTATTCGGGGGGTGTGCCGCAGTACTTCGCTCGCTGGGACGACATCAAGGCCAACGGCTACGACGCCTACGAGACGAACTGATCCAAAGGAGTTCACGTGGGCCGCGGTGCATCATCCGTGGCCCACGAGCTGCAGCGGGCGAGAAGAGCAGACCATCCGACCACCCTGACGATGAACGGTTGCCGGTACGCTTCCCGCCTCGGACATGCCTACTCCGAGCGCGGTGACGGCAGCCGGCGCCGCAATCAGCCCAGGGCCGCGAGACCGCCCGCGCTTGTCGCTGCGCGGTGAGCTCTCCTCCTGCAGCAACGCACTGAAACTGAGGATTCTGACAGCTTAATGAGAAGCCCTCGCTGACAACGAATTAGAGCGTGTCTCATGTGGGAAGTTTCTTGAAGCAGGTGAGTGCGGCGGCGAGGTGGAGAAATCCGGCGGATTATTCGTGGCGTTCGTAGCGGATGGTCATGCGCCGGTAGCCGGTAAGCCAAGCAATGGTGCGTTCGATCTTCCACCGATACCGGCCCAGCCGATCATTTCTCTCGATGCCGAGGCGAGCGATCCGCGGAACGATGCCCCGTTCGCGTACCCACCGACGATGTTTGTCGTAGTCGTAGCCCTTGTCGGCGCGAAGCTTTCCCGGCTTGCGGCGGCGCGGTCCACGCCGGGATTTCACCGCCGGGATCGCGGCCACCAACGGTTGGAGCATCGTGCTGTCGTGCGTGTTCGCCCCGGATACGTCCACGACGGGAATCCATTCCGTTGGCACATGGACCTCGGCCTGATCGCCGCGCCCAAATCGGCGAACCTGGGGCGGATCGCAGCGAACATCGACATCTTCGACTTCAGTCTCACAGCGGAGGAGGTCGACGCCATCACCGCACTCGACACCGGTTCGGTCCCCCCCGGTGGACTCGGACGAGCCGTTGAGCCCTCCCCCGGGCATCGTCGAATCCGGCGCGAACCAGTACCGCTGCTCGGGTTTGCTTTGCTGCCAAAACACTTCGATCATTGTCCGCGTGTCACCCACGCCTGGCGTTGACGGCATTCAGAGCGAGATGATCGCCCGTAGCACGGTGGCTGCTGCGCCGGCGTAGCCAGGGCGAATAGCGAGTGTGCGGGCGTGGGCGGGGTCGACGCACCCGGTCAGTGCGCTGCCGATCTTGACGCCAACGAGTAGGGCGGCGGCCGCGGTCAGGTCGAGCCTCGGATCGATGTGGACGGCGCCGCCGGAGGCGAGTTTGGTGACCAGGGACAGGTCCGCGACGGTGAAGAAGAACGGTTGCAGGTGGCGGCGAATGCTTGTTGCGGCCAGCGGGAGGCGAGCGCGTCGGTCGTCACCGGGGGTGCGACCCCGGCGGTGGTGTTCATCAGCCCGGACACGAAACCCGCGGCCACCACCGGGGCCCTCCTGCTCACGGTTTGCAGAGTCACTGTGCAGTCCGCGTATCCGGCGCGGTGCGGGTTCAGGCCGGGAGCAGCGCAGCGCGGGCCGGGGCCTTCGCCTCCGGCTTCCACCACGGCGTCGACTCCGCGCTGGTCCGCCCGATGTGTCCGCCGAATCCGTCGTACCCTCGCGCGCCCGACGGGATCTGCTGTTCGCCGTCGACACCACCGGTTCCGTTACTTCCCACTTTCGGGCACGCGCGCAATCCCTTCACTCACGGAGAAGGGATTTCCCCGCACATGTGGGGGAATCGTACGGTTGCTCACGACCCCGGCGAGTGGTTTGAATCACGAAGATTCCAAACCGCGTTCACCCGTTGTGACCTGCATCGCCCGAAACCGGTGGCAGAACGTGATCTGCGCAATGAAAGGGGCCACTTTTACACGCGCGTAAGAAATTCAGGACAGGATTTGCGGTGAACGTGCTCCTGCCCGCGTGTGATCGTCCAGAAAGCTGTACCACTGTGCTCCAGCTCATCTCGATACTCGGCCTCCTCCGACGTGCCGGTTCCACCGCGTGGCCGTCGCTGCGCACCGCGTTGCTTCGCTTCGCGGGGTACCTGGTGCCGATTGCGCAGACGGCGGTCACCGCGGGGGCGGCGTGGTGGGTGTCGGTCGAGGTGGCCGGTCACGAGCAACCGTTGCTGGCCCCGCTGGCCGCGGTCGTGTGTCTGAGCGTCGCGCGCGGCGCCCGCAGCCGCCGGGCCGGTGAACTCATCGCCGGTGTCACCATCGGAACGATCGTGTCGGACGTCGTCGTGCGGTACATCGGCAACGGTCCGTGGCAGATCTGCCTCGTGGTGGCGGTGGCCATGTCGCTGGCGGTGCTCCTCGACGGTGGTTCGGTGATCGTGCTGCAGTCGGGTTCGTCGGCGGCGTTGGTCGCGGCGATGGCGTCCGCGACCGCCGCGCATCCGTTCGACCGGGTCGTGGATGCGTTGATCGGGGGTGCGCTGAGTCTGGTGGCGCTGGCCGTGTTGCCGACCGACCCCGTCCGACGGACACGCCGGTGCGCCGCCTCGGTGCTGGACAGCGTGGCCGCGGCCCTCCGGCAGACGTCGAAGGGGCTGGCTGCCGGTGACGTCTCCGCGCTGGAGGACGCTCTCGCACTTGCCCGTTCGACGCAGTCGACCATCGACAGCATGCGCGTCGAACTCCGGTCCGGCTCCGAGGTGGCGCGGATCTCACCGATTCACTGGCGGGGACGCCGCCGCATCGGCCGGCTCGCGTCGATCGCGGACCCGATCGACAACGCCGCACGCAACACCCGGGTTCTGGTCCGGCGGGCCCTGATCGCGACATACGACGGCGAGCGGGTGGACCCGCAGTTGGCGGACGCCGTCTCCGAACTGGCGCACCTCGCCGACCGGATGCGGCTGATGATCCTCACGACGACGCCCGCGAAGAAGCCCAACGAAATTCAGATCAGCGACGAACTCGAACGCTTCGCGCGCGCACTGCCGCAGCAGGAGATCTCGGCCGGGTTCTCCGCGGCGGTCGTCTCCGCGCAGGTCCGATCGATCGTCATCGACTTCTTCGAGGTGTGCGGCATCCCGCGCGCCGTCTGCCGGCCGATGCTGCCCCGTCCCGCCCAGTACGCGGGCGCGGCGTAGTCCGTCGATTTCAGGACAGCTCGAGCCGGCACTCTTCCGGCGCGCGGGAGTTGTCGATGACGCAGAACCGGTTGCCCTCGGTGTCCGCCAGCACGACGAAGTCCGAGTCCTCCGGGTAGCGGTCCCACAGCACCCTTTGCGCGCCGAGACCGACGAGTCGTTCGATCTCGGCGGCCTGATCGTCGCTGTCGCGGGCGTGCAGGTCGAGGTGCAGCCGCGGCTCGGGTTCCGCGTCGTGTTCGCTCTGCTGGATCCCGAGCACCGGTCGGCCGTCGGGCCGCGTCAGGTTGGTGAAATTGTTGTCGCCGACCGGCGGGCGCGCGGTCAGTCCGAGTGCCTCGGTCCAGAACCTGATTGCGCGGTCGACGTCGCGTGCCCCGATCACGGTCGTTCCCAGGATGAGCATGATCCGAATTTATCCGCTGCGCCGGGCCGGGGTGGACGATGTGGGGTGTGGATTTTCAGGATGCGGTGCTGCGGCCCCTCGCCGAACGGTTGTGTCGCGTCGACGGCGTCGTCGGCGTCACCCTCGGCGGCAGCCGCGCCCGCGGCACCCACACGGCGGAATCCGACTACGACCTCGGCGTCTACTACCGCGGGGCGCTCGACACCCACGGGCTGACCGCGCTCGCGCAGGAGTGGGCGGGCGCCGGGACGTCGGCGACCCGTACGGGCGAATGGGGTCCGTGGGTCGACGGCGGGGCGTGGCTGTCGTACGACGGCCGGGCGGTGGACTGGCTGTACCGCGACCTCGACCGGGTGGCCGCGGTGTGGCGGGACGCGCAACAGGGGGTGTACGGGTTCCACGCCCAGACCGGTCACCCGTTCGGATTCGCGGACTTCGCGTACGCGGGCGAACTCGCGTCGGCGGTGATCCTCGCCGATCCGTCCAGACAGCTCGGCGAGTTTCGCACCGACATGCAGCACTACCCCGACGCGCTGCGCGACGCGCTGGTGCGGCGCGGACTGTGGGAGGCGGAGTTCGTCACCGTGCTGGGCCGCAAGGCAATCCCGCGAGCCGACACGACGTACGTGGCGGGCTGCCTGTTTCGCGCGGTGTGCCTGTGCGCCCACGCCCTCCACGCGCACGCCCGGCGCTGGCTCATCAGCGAGAAGGGCGCCGTAGCCGCCGCCGGCGCCCTGCCGAACGCACCGGCCGATTTCAGCGTTCGCGCTCACGCCGTGCTCGGCCGGCTCGGCACGACACCGGACGACTTGACCGCCGCTCTCGCCCTGGCCGAACTGCTCGTCGCGGACACCCGCGACGCCTGCCCACTCACCTGAGCGCGCGCACCCTCAGCCGTCCTCCCCGAACCGCCCGCGGGCCTCGACCGGAATCAGCGGCTTCTCCGCCCGCGCCCTGATCTGCTGGACCGCCCATGTATTGCCGTCGGGATCGGCGAATCCGAAGAACGTTCCCCCGTCACGCTCGTCGAACACGGTGATCTCGCTGACCTCGACACCCCGGTCGAGCAACTCCTGCCGGGCCGCGGTCGCGTCGGCGACCACCAACTGCAATCCCCTCATCGACCCCGGCGCCATCTCCGTGTGTGACGGGAGGTCGCCGATCACGATCGAGCACCCCGAACCGGTCGGCGTCAGCTGAACGACGTGCATGTGCTCGTTGCGGGTGTCGTGATCGAGATGGAAACCGAGCTTGTCGCGGTAGAACGCAACGGATCGATCGATGTCACTGACGGGCAGAACGACCACTTCGAGAGTCCAGTCCATGATGCGAATTCCTCCGTAGCTGGGCGGTGTACCTGGGTAGCGAAATGCTCCGCATCAGATAGTGGCACTGTTCCGCACCGCACGCCGGCGCATCGACGACGTCGCGCTCAGCCGTGCATATGGAACGGCTTCCCCGCCAGCGCGAGCATCGCTTCGCCCAGCGCCTCGGCGGTCCGGAGTTCACCCAATTCCGGTTGTCATTCACCTGAATGACATTCGCCCCGTTAGCTTCTCATCATCGAAGACACGGCCACTTCAATCGCCAGGGATGTGCGGCGGTGATCGAAGTTTGAACTACAGTCTGGATGTCCGCAACTTGCCGATACCCGGTAATGCGCGGTCGTCACGTCTTACGGTCTTCGAACCGCCCTTACTGAGGAGAACTGTCGATGTCTCTGCCGCTGCATTCCTCGTGGATTGAGGTCGCCTCGGCACCCTCCCGAGCGCTTCCCGGGTGCCGACGGGTAGGGATGCTCACAGCCGGCGTGCTGGTGGGCGCAATGCTGACGAGCGTTACCGCTGGCGGTGTGTTGTCCGCTGCTCCGGCGGCGGCGGCCGAGGTGACGCCACCGGTCACCGTCTACGTCGCCGACGTCATCTTGAATCAGGTCGTCGGCATTGCACCAGGAGCTGGCGAGCAGATTGCGGTCGGTAGCGGGTTGAACCAGCCGAACGGTGTGGCCGTCGATACCCGAGGTGACGTGTTCATCGCCGACACCTCTAATAATCGGGTGGTCAAGGTGACACCCGACGGCACCCAAACCATCGTCCTCGACACGGGCTTGTACGCCCCGACTCGGGTCGCAGTCAACGCCGCCGGAGACGTATTCGTCAGCGACACTCTTCACCAACGAGTACTCAGACTGCCCTATGACGGCGGGGCTCAGACAACCGTCGGCACCAACCTCCGCACGCCCTCAGGGATCGCTGTCGACACCACCGGAAACCTGTTCATCGCCAACTTCGACGGCGGAACCGTGGTCAAGGTCCCCGCCGACGGAAGCCCCCAGACCACTGTCGCCGCCGAACTCAACCGGCCGGATGGCGTAGCGGTCGACAACGCCGGCAACGTCTACATCGCCAACCAGGGCGACAGTCGAGTCGTCAGGGTACCCGTCGATGGCGGACCCCACACCGAAGTCGGCACCGACCTCAACGGACCATCCGGGGTCGCAGTCGATGGTGCGGCGAACGTGTACATCGCCGACAGCAGCAACCACAGAGTGGTGATGGTGCCGGCAGACGGCGGCGGCCAAACAACTATCGGGACCGGATTCAACCTACCCACCGACGTCGCCGTTGCCCCAGCTATCAGCCCGACGACTCCCCCTCCTTCCCCCGGGACGGGCTCATTGTCAGGCTTCGGCAGCAGCTAGCACACCAACACCCATAGTGAAGCCTCCGAGAAGCACTAAAACCGATTGGTCCAACGTAATCCGAAGTTGATCGACTTCCGCCCTGATCGCTGTAGCGGACTATCACCTCGAGTTCCGGAATACCGATCCGACGCGACTCGATGAGCGCTCTGGGGCCGATCCCTGTCGCGGTGTCACAGCATGCCCGGCATCAGAAATCACGACCGACTGCGGTCCACACCCGCAACCCACTTTGCCGACACACACCCCTGCCCCCATTACCGACGAGAAAAGGATTCACACATGAACCTTCGCACCCTCACCCGTACCGCGGCGACCGCGTTGGCCACCGCCGCGATCCTCGCCGCGCCTGCACTGGCCCTCGCCCCGGCTGCCGGCGCGACCCCGGTCTACACCACCTACCCGTCATCGACGGCCTGCGCGAACGCGGGAAAGGCGCTCCGTGAGGCCTACCCGGGGCTGCGGACCTCGTGCCTGATGAAAGCCGGAACCGCAGACGGGCAGACCGAACTGAAGTACGACCCGGCCGACATCCCGAAGCTGAAGTCCAACCCGCAGCCCACACCGCCGGCGTTCGGCGGATTCTTCGGCAGCTGACACCGCCCCCGCCACCCTCAGCCCCGAGACAGGATCTCTAATGAAGCACCTCACCCGCACCGCGGCCACGACCCTGGCAACCGCCACAATCATCAGCGCACCCGCCCTCCTGCTGGCCCCGACCGCCAACGCCACGGAATACATCACCGGCTACCCGACCTACTCGGACTGCATCAAAGCCGAGAACGCCTACCACCAAGCCCACCCCGGCACCTATGCACGCTGCGGATCGATGCCCGGACAGGCAAGCGGATGGGAACTGGCCTACGAGCCCGAAACGAACCGGCCGACGCCGACCACCTGGAACGAGATCGGCGCCAACTTCCTCCACGACTTCATCACCGGATTCTTCGACAGCTGACCCGAACACCGGAAAGCCCTGCCCGGCCTCCCCGGGCGGGCCCTTCCAGTTCCGTTCTGTCAATCTCGTTCAGAACCTATCGATGCACACGAAACCGGCCCAGCGCACGCCAAGTCGATGCGAGACGACCCGGCGACATGCCCGTTCCAACCGACCAAGGCTCCCTCATCCACAATGCCATCACGCTCCTGTGTCGTTTTCCGATGATCACCCGATTTCAACCGTGGACCGGCGCTCGATCGTCCCGACGCGCTCAGCCGTGCGCGTGCAGTGGCTTCCCCGACAGCGCGAGCATTGCTTCGCCGAGCGCCTCGTTCTGCGTGGGGTGCGCGTGGACGAACGGCGCCACATCGGTGGGCAGGGCTTCCCACGCGACGGTCAGCTGAGCCTCGCCGATCAGTTCGCCGACGCGGTCGCCGACCATGTGCACACCCACCACCGGCCCGGTGTCCCCGGCCCGCACGACCTTGATCCCGCCCGACGTTCGCAGGATCTGGCTCTTGCCGTTGCCGGCGAGGTCGTACACCACGGACGTCGCGTCGCCGTGCCGTTCCCGGGCGGCGTCCTCGGTGAGGCCGACGGACGCGACCTCCGGGTGCGAGTACGTCACCCGCGGAATCAGCTCCTCGGCCACGGGAACCGGGTCGAGGCCGGCGATCTCCTCGGCGACGACGATTCCCTGCTGGAAACCGCGGTGCGCCAACTGAAGTCCGGCCACGATGTCCCCGACGGCATATACGCCGTCGACGGGGGTGCGCAGCCGGTCGTCGGTGACGACGAACCCGCGGTCCAGGGCGATGCCGTGTTCGACGAAACCGCAGTCGCCGGTGCGCGGACCCCGCCCCACCGCCACCAGCAGGATGTCCGCCTCGAGCGTGTCACCGCCCGCGAGTTCCACGAGGACGCCATCCGCGGATTCCTTCGCCGCGGCGACCGTGACACCGGTACGGGTGGAGATCCCGCGTTTGCGGAACGCGCGTTCGAGGTGCTTCGAGCACCACGGATCCTCCGCCGCGACCAGGCGAGGCAGGGCCTCGACGATGGTCACGTCCGCGCCGAACGACGCCCAGACACTGGCGAATTCGACACCGATCACGCCACCGCCGAGAACGATGGCCTTCTCCGGGACGAACCCGAGAGTCAGTGCCTGATCGCTGGTGACGATGCGCTCACCGCACTCGATGGACGGCACCGTCCGGGCGTAGGACCCGGTGGCCAGCACCACGGACGTCCCGGTCCAGCGGGTGCCGTCCACCTCGATCGTTCTGTCTCCGAGATACTTTCCGTGCCCGCGCACGACGGACACCGCATGATGGGCGACCAGGCCCTGCAGTCCCTTGTGCAACCGATCGATCGTGCCGTTCTTGTACCGGTGTACCGCGTCGATGTCGATGCCGTCGAACGTGGTTCGCACGCCGAACTCCGCACCGGTCCGCGCGGTGTCGGCGATCTCGGCGGAATGGAGCAGCGCCTTGGTCGGGATGCAGCCGCGGTGCAGGCAGGTTCCGCCGATCTTGTCCGCCTCGATCAGGCGGACCGACAGCCCGAGTTGCGCGGCCCGGAAAGCGCACGCGTAGCCGCCGGAACCACCACCGAGGATCAGGACGTCGCTGTGTGTGGCGGTCATCTAGAGCCTCCCCAGCACGGTGATCGGATTCTCGATGTAGTCGGCGAACAGCCGGAGGAATCCACCGGCGACACCGCCGTCGCACACCCGGTGATCGAAACTCAGCGACACCTGCATCACCTTCCGGACCGCCAACTGCCCGTCCACGACCCACGGTTTGTCGACGATACGACCGACACCGAGGATCGCGGCCTCGGGATGGTTGATGATCGGGGTCGAACCGTCCACACCGAACACGCCGTAGTTGTTGAGGGTGAACGTGCCCCCGGTCAGCCGCGACGGCGGGAGCGTTCCCTCGCGGGCCAGCGCCGTGGTGTCGCGCAGTTGCCGGGCGAGGTCGACGGTCGTGAGCGAGTCGGCCCGCTCGATCACCGGGACGACGAGCCCGCGTGGGGTTTGCGCCGCGATGCCGAGATGGACGTGACGGTAGCGGACGATCTCGTTGCGTTCGGTGTCGACCGTCGAGTTCAGTTCCGGGTAGCGCGCCAGCGCCGCGAGGGCCAGGCGTGCGAGCAGTGCCATCAGACTGACTTTGTCGTCCTCGGGCAGTGCGGCGTTGATCGACTGGCGGGCGGCGAGGAGATCGGTGGCGTCCACATCCACCCACGTCGTCGCGTCCGGAATTTCGCGGCGGCTCGTCGACAGCTTGTCGGCGACCGCCTTGCGCAGGCCCTTGATCGGTATCCGCTGCGCGTCAACTGCGTCGGTGGCGGGTGTCGTGGCGAGTGCCCGCTCGACGTCGGCGCGGTTGATCACCCCGCCGGGACCACTGCCCGGCAGCCGCGACAGGTCGAGGTCGTTCTGCCGCGCGAGGTTGCGGACGACCGGCGAGATGACGCGGGTCGCAGAAGCCTTGTGGACCTGCGTGACTTCACGGTTCGCGGCGACACGACGCCGACGCCGGCGGGTGTCCTCACTGGTGCCGTATCCGATGAGCACGTTGCCGCTCCCGGCGCGTTCCTCCTCGCGGTACTGCTCGTGCGCGGCGGGGGTTCCGCTGACGGTGATCAGTGGGGTGCCCACCTTCAGCGTCGAGCCTTCGTCGCCGTGCAGGGAGATCACCGTGCCCTCGAAGGGAATCGGCACCTCGACCGCGGCCTTGGCGGTCTCGACCTCGACAACCACCTGGTCGACGGTGACGGTGTCGCCGACCCGGACTCGCCACTCGGTTATGTCGGCCTCGGTGAGTCCCTCACCGAGGTCGGGGAGCAGGAAGACCTGGTTACTCATGCGGTCACCGCCCACCGGGTGTCGGCGGAATCGTTCCACTGCAATCGGTCGACGCTGTCGAGGACGCGGTCGACGTTCGGCAGGTGCAGGCGTTCGAGTTTCGGCGCCGGGTACGGGATGTCGAATCCGCTGACCCGCAACACCGGGGAGTGCAGGTGATGGAAGCAGCGTTCCTGGATGCGGGCGGCGATCTCGGCGCCGACACCGGCGAAGCCCTGCGCCTCCTGAATGACGATGCACCGTCCGGTCTTCCGGACCGACGCCATGACCGTCTCGTCGTCGAACGGCACGATCGACCGCAGGTCGATCACCTCGAGGTCGTGGCCCTCCGCCGCGGCGGCCTCGGCGGATTCGAGCGCGACGGTCACCGATGGACCGTACGCGACGAGCGTCGCGTCCCGTCCGGCACGCCGGACGGCGGCCTGCCCGAGCGGTGCGCCCACCGCGAGATCGACGTCGGCGCGGGAGAAGTACAGCCGTTTCGGCTCGAGGAAGATCACCGGGTCCGGGTCGTCGATCGCGGCCCGCAGCAGGGTGTAGGCGTCCTCGACGGTGGACGGGGCCACCACCTTCAGCCCCGGGGTGTGCGCGTAGTAGCCCTCGCTGGAGTCGCAGTGGTGCTCGACGCCGCCGATGCCCCCGGCGAACGGGATCCGGATGACGATCGGCACCGACAGCGCGCCCTTGGTGCGGTTCCGGATCTTCGCGACGTGGGAGACGATCTGCTCGAACGCCGGGTAGGCGAATGCGTCGAACTGCATTTCGACGACCGGCTTGAACCCGGCCATGGCCATGCCGATGGCGAAGCCGATGATGCCGGATTCGGCGAGCGGGGTGTCGAAGCAGCGGTCGTCGCCGAAGTCGCGGGTGAGTCCGTCGGTGACCCGGAAGACGCCGCCGAGGGTGCCGACGTCCTCACCGAAGACGACGACGTTCTCGTCCGCGGCGAGAGCGTCGCGCAGCGCGGTGTTCAGGGCCTGAGCCATGGTGAGTGTGGGCATGATTCAGTGCTCCTCGGATTCGGCGGCCAGTTCGGCCTGCACCTGCGCCTGCTGTTCGCGCAACTGTGGGGTGGGTTCGGCGAACACGTGCCGAAACAGATCGAGCGGGTCGTGGGGCCGGTCGACGTTCATCCCGGCGCGCAGAGTCGCGGCGGCAGTGTCGGCCTCGGCGGCCAGGGCGTCGACGGATCTGTCGTCGAGCAGTTCCCGGCCGCGCAGATACTTCTCGAGCCGGGTCAGCGGGTCGCGTCCGAGCCACTGCTCCACCTCGGACGAATCGCGGTAGCGGGTGGCGTCGTCGGCGTTGGTGTGCGCGTCGATCCGGTAGGTGTGGGCCTCGACGATGACCGGTCCGTTGCCGGCCCGGACGAAGTTCGCCGCCTCGTCCATCACGGCGAGCATCGCGATCGGATCGTTGCCGTCGACCTGCTCGCTGCCGATTCCGTAGCCGACGCCCTTGTGCGCCAACGTGGGTGCGGCGCTCTGCCGGGCGAGCGGCACACTGATCGCGAATCCGTTGTTCTGCACCAGGAACACCACCGGGGCCTTGAACACGGCCGCGAAGTTGAGGGCCTCGTGGAAGTCGCCTTCACTGGTCGCGCCGTCGCCGCAGAACGCCAGGGCGATCGTGTCTCGGCCCCTGCGGTTTTCGCCGTACGCCACACCGGTGGCGTGCAGTAACTGGGTGGCCAGCGGGGTGCACTGGGGTGCGCTGCGGTGCCGGGCCGGGTCGTAGCCGCAGTGCCAGTCGCCGGCCAGCATGCTGAGGATCTCGACCGGGTCGATGCCGCGGGCGGCGAGCGCCACCGAGTCGCGGTAGGTGGGGAACATCCAGTCGGCGGGCCGCAGGCTCATCGCCGCCGCGATCTGGCAGGCCTCCTGGCCGCGCGAGGACGGATACACCGCCAGCCGGCCCTGCTTGGTCAGGGCCGTCGCCTGCTGATCGAAACGCCTGCCCAGCACCATGTTCCGGTGCATCTCCACCAGACGGTGATCGCTCGGCCTCGGGTACCGGGCCTCGCTCCCGGTGAGCTCGCCCGCCGAATCCAGATACTGCACGGCGCTGTCCGCGGGAAGGAACTTCCGATACGGCCTCGCCAGGGGCGGCTCTACGAGCGTCACGTCTACCTCCAGATGCATTGTGTTCGTCAATGCTCGCAACTGAACGACCTATCGACAACGACTGGGCAAAATCAGAGACAAATGGCCTAGAATCGGCCTGTCGGGGGCAGAATGTCTCACCGGAGTTGAGCGACCACAGCAGGGATGGACAGATGGCCGAGGGCACAGCGGACACGTACGAACTCGACGCGATCGACCGACGCATCATCAAGGAACTCGTCGCCGACAGCCGCATCTCGATGCGAGCGCTGGCGGAGAAGGCCCACATCTCCCGCGCCCACGCGTACGTCCGCATCGAGCGATTGCAGGAAGCCGGGATCATCGAAGGTTTCACCACCCGCATCTCGCACTCCAAGGCGGGGTTGGGCTCCTCCGCGTTCATCGCCCTGTCGATCAGGCAGGACTCGTGGCGGGGAATTTCCACCCAGCTGCGGACCCTGCCGTTCGTCGAGCACTTCTCGTTACTGGGCGGCGATTTCGACGTTCTCGTCCTCGTCCGCGCACCGGACAACAGCGCACTGCGTCACGTCGTCCTCGAGCGGTTGCAGAGTCTCGAAGGTGTGCAGGCGACCAAGACGTGGCTGATCTTCGAGGAAGCCAGCGGCCCCGGACCGGAATGGGTTCGTTGACGCGGCGGATACGATCGCAGCATGCGCAGCGACCTGATGCAGAACGCGGAACGCAATGGTGAACCGGGCACCTTCGTGCTCCAGAATCCCCGAATGCTCAAGGTGGACTTGACCGGAACCGGTGGCCACTTCTTCGCCCGGCAGGGAGCGATGGTCGCGTACCAGGGTGACGTCGACTTCTCGTACGAGGGCAGCGGCGGAGTCGGGAAGTTCTTCAAGAAGGCGTTCACCGGTGAGGGCATGTCGCTGATGAAGGTGTCCGGCAGCGGCGACGTGTTCCTCGCCCGCGACGCCGACGAGATCTTCCTGCTCGAACTCGAGGACGAGTCGGTGACCGTCAACGGTTCCAACGTCCTCGCGTTCGACAGCTCGCTGAGCTGGGACATCCACCGTGTCGAGGGCGCGTCGATGCTCAGCGGCGGACTGTTCAACACCACGTTCACCGGGCGCGGTGTTCTCGCCGTCACCGTGTACGGCACTCCCGTCGTCCTGAACGTCGACACGCCCACCTACGTCGACATGCAGAGCGCGGTGCTGTGGTCGACCGGCCTGCACTCGACGATCCGGAAGACGGCGAAGATGGCCGCCGCGATCGGCCGCGGATCCGGTGAGGCGTACCAGTTGTGCCTCACCGGAAACGGCGTCGTCGTCGTGCAGGCCTCGGAGGGGCACCCGATTCCCAAGGCGTGACCGCGCGGGTGCCCCTGTCGATCACCCGGCCCGGGTGCGGCCGAGGGCGCCGACGGCGACGTCGACGAGCAGGAACGCGACGAGGCTGAGTCCCAGAAGCGGGACGAACCAGCCGACGAGGACGACGCAGGCGACTCCGGACAGGGCCGCGACAGGGTGGATGCGACGCCACGTGCCGCGCGCCGGCGGTCTGCCCACCGCCCGGACGGTGCCGCGGGTGGGCCTGCGCCGCCACCAGAGGACGTAGCCGCGGACGATCACGGCGAGCAACGCCACTGCGAGAGCGGCCAGGATCAGCTGGTTGAGCAGACCGAACAGCAAGCCCATGTGCAGGGCGATGCCCCAGGACGTCAGTTTCGCGGCGAGCGGCCAGTCGGCGAATCGCGACACGTCCGCCACCGTGCCCGTGGCCCCGTCGACGGCGATCGAGTCGGTCGAGAACTGCCACGGCTCCCGGGTCTGGGTGACCGTGAATGCGGTGCCCGCGTCCGCGGGAACGGTCGCCTCGACGGCACCGGTGACACCGCTGCGCCTAGCCACGTCGAGGACGGTGTCGAGTTCGCCCACGTTCGTGTCGAGGATCCCCGGATCCGACGCGGGGCTATGCCCCGCGCCGTGCCCGTCGTGACCGCCCGATGCTGCGCCGCCGGGATTCGGCGCCGAGTCCAGTTTCTTGTCGATCTTGGGGGTGGTCCAGCTCAGGGCGGAGCGGAGTTCACCGACGTTCTCGCCCGCGTACCGCGACCAGGTCAGGCCCGTCGCCGAGAGGAACACGAGCCCGACCGCGATCCAGATGCCGACCACCCCGTGCCAGCTAAGGGTGCGATTGCGGCCGCGGCTCGACCGGTCGAGCGTCCACAGCCTGGCGACGTCCGTGTTCCGGGCCCGGGTCGTGCGGTACCGCTGCACCCACAGGTACACGCCGCCGAGCGCGATGACCCACAGCCACGACGCGGCGAGCTCGCTGTAGATACGTCCGGGCTCACCGAGGTGCAGGTGCCGGTGCAACTGCGAAATCCAGGTCCGCATCGGCAGCGCCCCGCTGCTGCCGTAGACCACCAGTTCGCCCTTCGACCGCGCGGTGGCGGGATCGACGAAGACCGCGAGGCGTTCGGATTCGCCCAGCCCGGGGTCGGTGAACATCACCTGCGTCGTGTCACCCGGTTCGGTCGCCGGGCGCACGGCCGCCACGGCAAGGTCCGGGCGAACCCGCTGCGCGGCCCGCACCTGTTCGGACATCGGCAGGTCGGGGCCCGTCGAGTCGACATGCAGGTAGTCGCGGTAGACCAACTGCTCAACGGACGGCGCGAGGGCGTAGAGGCCGCCGCTGACGGCGGCGATCACCAGGAACGGTGCCACCAGAATCCCCGCGTAGAAATGCAGTCGCAGGATCAGTGGCCGGAGACTGCGCGGCGGCGAGGAGTCCTTCGGCACCGGGGCGGGCGCGACCGGTTTGTCGCGTTCGAGCTCAGGGACGGACATGTTGATCTCGATTCGAGTTCGGGTGAGCCGGGGCACCCAGCGCCCTCGAGGCGGCGCACGGGGAAGGTGCGCCGACAGCTCGAGGTGACGCGTCAAGGACGCACCGACTCGGGAGGGGTCGGCACCGCGGCTCGCCTGGGAGTCGCCTGATGCCGAGTGGGAACACGCCGGACCGGCGACTCACACGACTGAGGTGTGCGCCGGAAGGCGGTGAGGAAAGGGGTCGTCTAGACGAGGGTGGGTGGTCCGCGGGTGCCGGCGCCCGCGGCGACGAGCAACCACAACGACAGCTTCGCGCGGTAGACCGGGGTCGCCGACCAGGTGCCGGTATCGACCTGCAACGGAGCCAGGACGGCGAGAACGATGCGCGACAGCGCCGCCAGGGCCCGCAGACAGGCACGTTCGGCCGATCGGACCAGCACCGCGGCCACTGCAATGGCGACGATGTGCGCGGCGATCATCGGCGTCGACAGTCCCAGGCCGTGCGCATGATCGGCCGCCAACGCCAGCGTGGTGTGGCCGATCAACTGGCCCACTGCGAGCACCGACAGCACGAACAACCATTCGCGGCTGGCCACCCGGATGGCGGCGACCGACGCGCCGACCGCGGCGCACGCGGCGAGAAGCAGCACCACCGAACCGTCGCTCGGGGGCATTCCGCCGCCGGCGATACCGTGCGCGGCGATGCTGACCGCGCCGGACAGTGAACCCACGACGGAGCCGCGCACCTGCGCGACCACATCCAACCGTGAATTCACCCAGCGAGGGTACCGCCTCCCGCGCCCGGCACGAAGGTCAGGCGGACGCCCCCGCGGCCGGACGCAGACGCGCGAGGACGTCCGTCAACGTGACGACACCGATCAGTTGCCCGTCGTCGGTGACGATCGCGAGATGGCTGCGGGTCTCGCGCATCGTGTGCAACGCCTCGTACACGGCGGCGTCCGCGTCGAGGGTCAGCACAGGACGCATCAGGTCGGCGGCCGTCACCGCGGTGCCTGCCCGGAGGCTGTCCCGCGCGTGCACCACACCCTTGATCCCGTCGTCGTCGCGCACGAGCAGCCGGAGGTGGCCGCTTCGATCCGCGGCCGCCTTGATCGCCGCCGCGGTCGCATCCGGGGGGACGCTGCTCGGGGAGGTGTTCGGCCGCACCATGTCCCGCACGGTGAGCGACTGGAGTTCCAGGGCACTGGTCAACTGGCCGTGGTACCGCTCGTCGAGCGTGCCGACGGTCGCGGAGTGCTCGACGAGGTGACGCAGCGCGTCGGGATCCTGGCCCGCCCCGACCTGGTCGACCGGTTCCACGCCGAACAGTCGCAGGCACCGGTTCGCCATCCGGTTCAGCACCAGCAGCAGCGGGCGGGTGGCCCACATGAATCCGCGCATCGGGATCGCCAGCAGGGTCGCCGATTTCTCCGGATGCGCGATCGCCCACGACTTCGGTGCCATCTCGCCGACGACGAGATGCAGAAACGTGACGATGATCAGGGCGAGGACGAATCCGAGGACGTCCGCCAGCCACAGCGGGGCACCCCACCCCGCGAACGCCGGGGTCAGCCAGTGATGCACGGCCGGCTTCGTGACGGCACCGAGCGCGAGGGTGCACACGGTGATGCCCAGCTGGGATCCGGCCAGCAACACCGACAGCTCGGACGCGCTGCGCAGGGCGGCCCGCGCCGCCCGACTGGTGGGGGCGGCGTCCTCGAGTCGGTGGCGACGGGCAGCGATCAACGCGAACTCGATCGCCACGAAGAACGCGCTGGCCGCGATCAACCCGACGGTGACCACCACGACGACCCAGGGATTACTCATCGGTCGTCTCGCTTTCCAGGACGCGCAGCCTCACGAACAGCGAGGACGGAACGTGCTTGTCGACCGCCCGCACCTCGGCGACGAGGCTGCGGGCGGGTGGGTCGGCGTCGGTGATCAGGTCGGCCGGATCCGGGTTCAATCGGATCGCGACCACATCCCCGACGACGGGGAGACCACCGAACTCCGCGATGACGGCGCCGGCGAGCGTCTCGAAGTCACCGGACGGCAGGTCGTGCCCGAGGACGCGCTCCACCTCGTCGATGTGCAGGTCGCCGGGCATCGTCCAGCCCTCGGACTCGGAGCCCGTCACGGACGCGTCGCCGTCGGGATCGTGTTCGTCGGCGATCTCACCGACGAGTTCCTCCGCGAGATCCTCGATCGTGATGACGCCGGCGAAACCGCCGTACTCGTCGACGACGAGGGCCATCTCGTCGCGGGCAGCCGTCAGCTGTTCCAGCACGTCGGGCAGCGGCAGCGACGTCGGCACGACGACGGCCGCGCGGGCCCGGGACGCGGCCACCCCGTCGGACTGTTCGCCGAGCAGGTCGTGGAGGTGGATGACGCCGCGCAGGTCGTCGGAGGAGGTCCCGACGACGGGATAGCGGGTGTGGCCGGCGCCCATCTTCCCGAGCACGCTGCTCAGGGGTTCGTCGGCCCGGACGGTGTCGACGTGGGCGCGGGGAATCATGGCGTGCCCGGCGGTGCGGGTGGGGAAGTCGAGGATCCGGTCGAGCAGGGTCGACAGTTCCCGTGGCAGCTCCCCGGCGTCGCGGGACTCGGCGACGATGTGCTCGAGGTCCCGCGCGGTCGCCGAGTGTTCGACGTCGTGCACCGGCTCGATCCGCAGCGCCCGCAGCAGCAGGTTCGACGACTGGTCGAACAACCAGATCAGCCAGCCGAAGAGTTTCAGGTAGACGGTGGTCGACAGCGCGAGCCATCGCGCCACCGGTTCGGGACGGGCGATCGCCAGGTTCTTCGGGAACAGCTCACCGAACAGCATCTGGACGAAGGTGGAGAACAGGACGGCGAGGACGGCACCGACACCGATCCCGACCGCGGTCGGGATGCCGACACCGCCGAGGAGTTCGCCGAGACCACGCCCGATCAGGGGTTCGGCGACATAACCGACGAGCAGACCGGTGACCGTGATGCCCAACTGGGCGCCGGACAACATGAACGAGGTGCGGCGGGTGACGCCCAGTGCGCGTGCGGCACCCGGGTCTCCCGCCTCGGCCCTGGCCCTGAGCCGCGAACGGTCGACCGACATGTACGCGAATTCCTGCGCGACGAAATAGCCGGTCAGGGCGGTGATCAGTAATACGACGACGACGCCGAAGCCGATGCTCAGGACGGTCACCATGGCTTCACCCGCGTCCTGCATCCGGGACTGCGGTGATCACTCTGGGGCGGGCTGGGTCTTCGGGGGCGCGAAGCGCTGGTCACGGCTCTCTCTGTAATAGGAGTACGAGCCACCCATAGTAAAGGACCCTTTACCTTTTAGCACGAGGGGTGCGCAGCCTCACCGGTATCGATCGGCGTGAGCCGCCGAAAACGCGCGCATCACCGCCGCCGGGATCCGACCCTTCTCCGACACCTCGATGCCCTGAGTCCGAGCCCAGGCGCGGACGACCGCGGGGCGCTGCACGTCCACTTTCGCGGGCGCCACGGGAGGCGCCGTCGCGAACGTCGTTTCGAGATCGCTGGTCGCCCGAGCCGACTCCCACTCGTGCAGGCAGGCGCCCAGCCAGCGGTACGTCCACTCCTGCCCCAGTTGCCGTGTCTCGCAGAACGTCACCGGCAGTGCCGGAAACCGGGCCTGCAATTCGGCGAGCGCCTCCGCAACCCTGGCGCCGCTGACGTGTTCCAGCTTGAACAGTCGGCTGTACCGGTCCTCGACCACCACAGCGGCCCGAGGCAGTGCGCTCAACTCGGCCGCCGCGTACGTCATCCGCCCGGACAGCAGGCTCGCCGCAAGATCCTCGATCGTCTTGCGTTCCACCACTGCCACGATCTCGTCGCCGACCTCGACCGCGTAGTCCCCCGCCGACAACCGTCGCCGGACCGTGGTCGCCTGCTGCTTCCCGAACGTGTACGGATACTTCTCGGCGGTGTCGACGACGATGTCGAGGACGCGGCCGTGAGCCCGCGCCGTCGGCACCGTGACGGCGGGCCTCGCCTGCTTGGCGGTGCGCGGCGACTGCCAGAAGATCATCTCCCGGCCCCGCGCCCGGGTCATGACCAACTGCGAGCGGTTCTCCCGGGCACGGGTGAGCACCAGGTCGATCGCGGGACCTCGCCGGGTGCACGAACGAACCTCGAGCCGCTCCAAGATCTCGGCGTCGGCGGGCCACTCGTCGGCCCGGTGGCAGTAGACCTTGGATGCGCGGGGCCAGGGCTGCTTCGCCTTGACGACAATGCCGCCCGGTCCGAGCGGAACCCGCACCAGATAGGGAAGCGTCGAATCAGCGTCCGGATTCCGCGCGATCAGCAGGTCGTCGGGCATACCGCCAGAATAAAGGTCAGTCGGCGCTCTTGATGGTCTTCATCGTGATCAGCGACGTCACCCGCGACACCGCCGGGAGTCCGCTGAGCTTGGTGGCCATGAAGTTCTCGTACGTCGCGAGGTCGCGGACCGCGACCCGGATGAAGTAGTCGGGGATCCCGAACAGCCTGCGGCATTCGATCACCTCGTCGAAGGCGGCGACCCGGGACTCGAACTGCTCGATGGTCGCCTGGTCGTTCACGCCGATCTCGGCGGTGACGATCACTTGGAATCCCCGATCCAGCGCCTCCTGGCTGACGATGGCGCGGTAGCCGGTGATGACGCCGTCCGCCTCGAGTTTCTTGACCCTGCGCAGGCACGGGGAGGGAGTCAGACCCACCAAATCTGCCAATTCGGTGTTGGTCAGACTGGAGTCGTTGCGCAGGTGGTCGAGAATTGCGTGATCGATATCATCCATCGCACTATTATTGCGCACGAGGCCACTTATGGGCATTCGCTCGCAATCGTGCACCGGGATAGTTGCTATAGATTTGCGTGGTGATCGATCCAGCCCCCTTTTCCACGACCGCAGTCGTCGACCCCGACCACCGGCACACCCCGGAATGGCGTCGGGCCCTTCAGGCGTCCCTCCCCGTCGGGATCGGGTTGGTTCCGCTGGGGATCGCCCTCGGGGTGCTCGTCGTCCAGCAGGGACTCAACCCCTGGTGGGCAATGGTCTTCACCTCGCTGATCTACGCCGGTTCCCTCGAATTCATCGCGGTCGGCATGGTCGCCACCCTGACGCCACTCCCCTACATCGCACTGACCGCACTGCTGGTGAACTTCCGGCACGTGTTCTACGCCTTGAGCTTTCCCCTCGACCGGGTCAAGGGCCGGCTCGCCCGGCTCTACAGCATGTTCGCGCTGACCGACGAGGCGTACGCCATGTCGGTCACCGGCGACCGGAGGTCGATGACCGGTCGGGTCATCGTGTACTCGCAGCTGTATCTCCACGCGTACTGGATCGGTGGGGCGATTCTCGGAGCGACTGCAGCACAGTGGATCCCGGATAACATCGTCGGACTCGACTTCGCGCTGACCGCACTGTTCGTCGTGCTGTCCATCGAGGCGATCCGGGCCCAGAGCGGTTTCGCGATTCCCACGATCGCCGTGGCGTGCGCCCTGACTGCGCGACTCGTCGACGCCGAACACATGCTGCCGATCGCGATGGGCGCATTCGTGAGCCTGCTCGTCGTCCGGTATTTCGTCACACGCAGAAAGGTGCCCGCCGATGCCTGACGCCGGCTACATCCTCGCGGCCGTCGCGATCATGGCAGTGATCACGTTCGCCCTGCGGGCGATCCCGTTCGCGATCGTCATGCCGTTGCGGTCGTCCGCGCTCGTCGGCTACCTGGGTGTCTACATGCCCGCCGGGATCATGCTGATCCTGGTTGCGTACTCGCTGAAGAACGTCTCCGTCGCCGCCCCGTCGCACGGAATCCCCGAACTGATCGCGGTGGGGGCCACGGCCGCGGTACACCTGTGGCGCAAGAATGCGGTGCTCTCGATCGTCGTCGGGACGGGTCTCTACGTCGTCCTGATGAACTGGGCATTCGCCTGAGCCCGGCGCGCCTCACGTTCTACGATGCAACCACACGGGTAGGCAGGAACCACAAGACAGTCGGCCGTTTCTCGGGAAGGACGCACTGATGAGTGAACAAGATGCCGGTTCGGTTACGGGTCTACGGGACAAGGACTACAACCTGATCTGGTTCGTCGAAGCCTCACTGAGCAACGCGCTGCGTCTCGAGGGCTACATCTCCGACGCCGACATGGACGGCGACGCCGAGTTGGCCGACTTCTTCCGCCGCGCCCAGGCCGTCAGCCGGAAGGGCGGCGATCTGGGCAAGGCGATGCTCGCCGCCCGCCTCGGGAAAGAAAAGAAGGAAAAGTAAGGTCCACCGCACAACGAAAACCGCCGGCACCCGAAGGTGCCGGCGGCTTCTGCGACGGTGCCGTCATATCGCCTCTCGGCAAGTGGTCGCTCTAGGCGACGAATTTAATGTGGTACCCGGGGTATGTCCGACACCGTCAGCGCGTTCAACAGTACCGCCCTCGGAGATATTCCGCGATCTTCCGCGCCCCCGAAAATCACCCCGACTCCGGAACAAGCGTCCGACTACCCGAACCGGGAGCGAACCCATGGTCATCGTCGCAGGGCACCTCACCGTCGAACCGGAGCAGCGCGAGTCCTACCTCGCCGGCTGCGTGACCGTCGTCGAACAGGCGCGCGGCGCGGCCGGCTGCCTCGACTTCGCGATCTCCGCCGACCTGATCGACCCCCGCCGGATCAACATTTTCGAGCGCTGGGAGTCGCAAGCGGCGGTCGACGCCTTCCGCAGCAGCGGCCCCAGCGACGAGCAGGGCGCGGCGATGCTCACGGCGTCGGTAGCCGAGTACGACGTCGCCGACGAGCGGTCGTTGTTCGGCGAATGACCGCGATCCGGCAGTCGTCGCGGCCTAGACCTGGCACGATGGCAGGGTGACCGATTCCGATCGCGTCCTCGTCCTCGGCTCGGGGTTCGCCGGGTTGTGGGCCGCGCTGGGGGCAGCGCGGCGGCTCGACGAACTCGGCGCCGCGGGCACCGTCGATGTCACGGTGATCAGCGCGAAGCCGTTCCACGACATCCGGGTCCGCAACTACGAGGCGGACCTGAGCGCGTGCCGCATCCCGCTGGCCGACCTGCTCGACCCGGTCGGCGTCGGGCACATCACCGCCGAGGTGACGGCGATCGACACCGCGGCGCGCACTGTCACCGTCTCGGGCGACGGGGCAGGGGGCACGCAGCGGTACGACCGCCTGGTCCTGGCGCTGGGCAGTCGGGTGGCGAAACCCGACATCCCCGGTCTGCGGGAATTCGGCTTCGACGTCGACACGTACGACGGCGCGATGAAGTTGCAACGCCACCTGGCCACACTGTCCAACGGCCGAGCGGGCGCCGGCGCGGCGACCGCGGTGGTGGTCGGCGCCGGACTCACCGGCATCGAAACGGCGTCCGAGTTGCCCGGAATGCTCGCGAAGACCTGTCACGGCGAACCGCGGGTGGTGCTGATCGACCACAACCCCCACGTCGGTTCCGACATGGGGGACTCGGCGCGACCGGTGATCGAAGCGGGCCTGTCCGACAACGGCGTCGAGACGATGACCGGTGTCGGCGTCGCAGCCGTCGACGAGCACGGGGTGACGCTCTCCTCCGGCGAGGTGCTGGCCGCAGAGACCGTCGTGTGGTGCGCGGGCATGCGGGCGAACCCGCTGACCGCACAACTCGATGCCGAGCGCGACCGGCTCGGCCGCCTGCCGGTCGACGACTATCTGCGCGTGATCGGCTCGCCCGGCGTGTTCGCCGCCGGTGACGTCGCCGCGGCGCGGGTGGACGAGGGTCACCTGTCGGTGATGTCGTGCCAGCACGGGCGCCCGATGGGTCGCTACGCGGGCTACAACGTCGTCAGCGATCTGCTCGACGAGCCGATGCTGCCGCTCCGGATCCCCTGGTACGCGACCATTCTCGACCTCGGACCGGCAGGCGCGGTGTACACCGAGGGGTGGGATCGCCAGGTCGTGACGCGCGGCGCGCAGGCCAAAGCCACCAAGGTCACCATCAACACCCAGCGCATCTATCCGCCGTTGAACCGCGACCGCGATGCGCTGCTGGCCGCCGCCGCGCCGGTGCTGCAGGCACGACCCGACCCCGGACAGTGATCGTCCGGGCCGTCTGAAGACATCCTGCGCCGATCGACTTGGTCGCTTCCCGACCAGCAACTTTTCACTGCATGGTGCCGCGCCGCATGCTATGTGAGCCATCTATGTCTTGCGTTGATGCCATCGTGGTGCCATAGTGGTGCCATGCACTCGATCTCGTATGTGAGACACCGCGACCGCACCGCCTGCTGAGCCGGTCGAGGATGCGGCAGTGCATCCCGCTACACCACGTCCCCGGCCTGCGGGACGTGCCACCCACCCTCGATGAAGGGGACAACCATGCCCAAATTCGAGACACCCGAACCGATTTCCGTCACGCTCGGCCTCGGCGTCGGCAATGTGTGGATCACCGCGAGCGACCGGACCGACACCGTCGTCGACGTGCATCCGAGCGACGAATCCGACGAGTCGGACGTTCAGGCCACCCAGCAGGTCCGCATCGACTACGCGGACGGCGTTCTTCAGGTCACGGGACCGAAGGCGCGCGCCTTCGACTTCTCCCGCAAGACCAGGTCGGTGAACGTGTCCATCGAATTGCCCAGCGGTTCAAGGGTATCCGGTGCGTTGCAGGTGGGAAACCTCAGCGGCACGGGCCGGCTCGGGGAATGCACGTTCAAGACCTCCGCTGGCAACGTGCGGCTCGAGCGGACCGGTTCCCTGCGCGTGAACACCGCCGCCGGCGACGTCAGCGCGGACGGCGTCGCGGGCAACGCCGAGATCCGAACCGGCTCCGGGAAGATCCGCATCGGCGAGACCGCGGGCTCCGTGGTCGTGAAGAACTCCAACGGCGACACCACGATCGCCGCGGTCACCGGGGACGTCCGGGTGCGCTCGGCGAACGGCGCCATCTCCGTCGACCGGGCAGGCGCGAGCGTCGAGGCGAAGACGGCCAACGGCAACATTCGCATCGCCGAGGTGGCCCACGGTTCGGTGGAGGTCGGGACGGGGATGGGCGACCTGGAGATCGGCATCGCCGAGGGCACCGCCGCACGGCTGGACGTGAAGTCCAAGTTCGGGCGGGTGCACAACGCCCTGGACGACGTCACCCGGCCGGCGGCCTCCGACAGGACCGCCGAGGTGCATGCGCACACCTCGTTCGGCGGCATCACGATCCGCCGTTCCTGATCCACTTCCGAGCCTGTCGAACAGGAGAACCCATGACTGTCAAGCAAACTCACCCGGCACGAGAAGGACATCCGATGAGCCGAACCGTTCCCGTCCCGCACGGCCTCCCCATGGATCGCGATGCAGGGCCGTTCGACCCGCCCAGCGCAATCACCCGGCTGCGCGACGCTCGACCCGTCAGTCCGCTGATCTTCCCCGACGGTCACGAGGGCTGGCTCGTCACGGGCTACGACGCGGTCCGCCGGCTTCTGGCCGACACCCGGTTCAGCTCCCGCTCGGACATCGGCATTCTCCACGTGCCGTACGAGACGCCCGGCATGCCCGCCGCCACCGAGCCGTCCCCGCAGGTGCCGGGACTGTTCATCGCGATGGACGCGCCGGACCACACCCGGTTGCGGCGCAAGCTCACCGGCGCCTTCACCGTGCGACGCATGAAGCAACTCGAGGAGCACATCGTCGACGTCGTCGAGCGGCAACTGGACGAGATGTCGCGCCTGACCCAGCCGGTAGACATGGTCAAGGAGTTCGCGCTGCCGGTGCCCTCACTGGTGATCTGCGAACTGCTCGGCGTTCCCTACGCGGACCGGGAGACGTTCCAGGTCAACACGGCCAAGTTCCTGATCAAGGACCAGGCGTTCGACGAGAAGATGGCCGCGTACGGCGCACTGACCGGGTACCTGGCCGAACTGGTCGCGCTCAAACGCGCGGCGCCCGGCGAGGACATCCTGTCCGACCTGGCCCGCGACGACGACCTCACCGTCGGGGAACTGATCGGCGTCGCGTTCCTGTTGCTGCTCGCGGGCCACGAGACGACCGCCAACATGCTCGCGCTGGGCGCCTTCGCGCTCCTGGAGCATCCCGAGCAGCTGGCCGAACTCCGCGCCGACCCGGAGCTGATGCCCGATGCCGTCGAGGAACTCATGCGCTACCTGGCCGTCGCCGACATCTTCTACCGCTACGCCACGGAGGACATCGAACTCGGCGGCGAGACGATCGGGCAGGGATCGACCGTCGTCGTCTCCCTGCTGGCCGCCAACCGCGACCCCTTGCGTTTCGACGACCCCGACACCCTGGACATCCATCGCAAGGCCCGCGGTCACCTGTCCTTCGGCCACGGCGTCCACCTGTGCCTGGGCCAGCAACTGGCCCGCCTCGAGATGCGCGCCGGCTTCGAGGGACTGCTGCGCCGCTTCCCGAATCTCGAGCTCGCCGTCCCGGCAAGCGAGGTGAAACTCAAGTCCGACATGAACATCTATGGCGTGCACTCGCTTCCGGTGTGCCTTCGGCCCGTGAGTACTTATTAACGTCGGGCGGTTAATAAGTACTCACGAGCGAAGCACTCTCGACCACTGCGCGGTGGGCCGACCGTCGGTGCGCATGATGTCCCGCGTGCGACGCTGCCACCGCTGCGGCCACCCGGCGGGCGAGTCCTCCCACGACTCCTGCCGGCCGTACGTGGTCATGTCGAGAAGCCCGTACGTCGGGGCCATCGGTTCCAGGCCACGGCCACTGGTCCAGAACGTCTCGAACACCCGGTCGTCTTGTCGCAGATAGCAGATCAGCGGCGCCGGGGACCGTTGGCGGTCGCCGAGCAGAGCATCCGCGGCGTCCTGCGCGGAGTACCAGGGCACGTCCCAGGCCATGAAGTCGCGGTAGCCGACGCTCACGTCGTACGGACCCTGGCACAGCGTCGCATACGTGACGTCGCGGGAGTGCAGGTACGACAGCTCCCGCACCTGCCCGTTGAAGAACGTACATCCCTCGCATTGTTCGGCCACGGGCTCGTCGGTGTGCCACATATGGAAATACGCGATCAACTGACCGCGGCCCTCGAACACGTCCAGCAGCGGGACCGGCCCGTCGGCGCCGACGAGGGTGATGCTGGGGTCGACCTCGACCATCGGCAGTCGCCGGCGGGCCGCCGCGATCGCGTCGCCTTCGTGCGTGTGCGCCTTCTCCCGCACCCGCAACGCGTCCAATTCGGCCTGGTAGGTCGCGTGGTCGACGACGGACGGTGCCGGTGGGGTCGCTTCGGTGTTCACGACAGTCTCCTTTTCATCCAGGTGGGCTTTCAACCAACCGACGAAGGATGCCGTCCGGGATCGACAACAATCGCGAGAAAATCTCGAGATTTCTCAGACCTCGCGTAGACGGCCGGTCAGGTAGCGACGCTCGGCGTCGGTCGGCGCCAGCTGCAGGGCCTGCTCGTACGCCGCCCTGGCCTCGGCGGCCCGGCCGTCCCGTCGGAGCAGGTCGGCGCGGGTCGCGGGCAGCAGGTGATAGTGGTCGAGCCGGCCGGACGCCTCGATCTCGTCGACCAGGGCCAGGCCGGCCGGGATGCCGTCGGCCATCGCGACCGCGACGGCGTGGTTGAGATCCACGACCGGGGACGGCGCCAGCCGCGCCAACTCGGTGTACAGGGCCGCGATCTGCGGCCAGTCCGTGCTCGCCGCGTCGGGCGCGGTGACGTGGCAGGCGGCGATGGCAGCCTGCACCTGGTAGGCACCGGTACGTCGCGCCGCCAGCGCCTGGTCGAGCGTTGCCACTCCTTCGGCGATCAGCGTCCGGTCCCACCGAGACCGGTCCTGGTTCTCGAGGTTGACCAGCACACCGGCGTCGGTGCGGGTCGCGCGCCGTGACTCGTGCAGCAGCATCAGCGCGAGCAGGCCGCGCGGTTCGGGTTCCCCGGGCATCAGCCGGACCAGGAGCCGGGCCAGGCGGATCGCCTCGGCGGCCAGGGCCCGTTCCCCGTTCTCCTCGTCATAGCCCTGGTTGAAGATCAGGTAGAGCACCGCCAGGACGGAGGTCAGCCGCTGCGGCAGCAGTTCGACGGGCGGCACCCGGTACGGGATCCCGGCCTCCCGGATCTTCCGCTTCGCGCGGACGAGACGCTGCGCCATCGTGGACTCGGCAGTCAGGAAGGCCCGAGCGATCTCGGCGGTGCTCAAACCTGCCAACGTCCGCAGGGTGAGCGCGACCCGGGCCGGGAACGGCAGCGCCGGATGACAGCAGGTGAAGATCAGCCGCAGCCGCTCGTCAGGAATCTCGTCGTGCGGCACCTCGTCCGGGTCGCGGGCCAGGACCGCGAGCTGGCGCACCTTGCCCGCACCCGCGGCGTCGCGGCGCAGCCGATCGATCGCGCGGTTGCGGGCCGTCGTGGTGAGCCACGCACCGGGGCGCCGCGGAATGCCGTCGCGTTCCCAGCTCGTCAACGCGTAGGCGAACGCGTCCTGCGCGCAGTCCTCGGCCAGATCCCAGTCCCCCGTCATCCCGATCAGCGTCGCAACCACCTGACCCCACTCATCCCGGAACGCCGCATCGACGGCCGCACGGACTCGGTTCTCGGACTCCGTCATTCCCACACAGGGCGGATCTCGACGCCGCCCCACCGCGCGTAGGGATGGCCGGCCGCGATCTCGATCGCCTCGTCCAGGTTCTCGCAGTCGACGATCACGAATCCACCGACGAAGTCCTTGGTCTCGGCGAACGGCCCATCCGACACCAGAGTCTCACCGTCGCGGACCCGGACCGTCGTGGCGTCCACCACCGGCCGCAACCGCTGGCCGACGAGCAGACCGCCGCGCCGCTGCACGTCGGCCCACCACGCCTGATGCACGGGGTCTGCCTCGAGCTCCTCGTTCGTCGGCGATACCGACTCGTCGTCGCAGATCAGCAGGACGTACTTCATACCTCCGATCTTGCCCGAGCAGTGGCCGGACGGTCACCGGATCCGACGGGGCACACCCGCCCGTTTGCTCCCCGCGCGGCGTCGGCGACGGTAGATTCACGTATCGCTGCTCCCGCAAGATTCCCGCTCGTCGAAGGGATCGTCCGTTATGAGTAAGCCGACTCGCCGGTGGATGCGCCGCGGTGCATCCGCCGCCCTCGCCGTCGCCATCGGATTCGCCACCCTCTCGTGCGGTTCGGATGACACCAGCGGCGGTGGGACGGAGTCGACAGCCCCGGAATCCGCCGACGTCGCGAAGATCGAACAGATCGTCCAGGGCAAGATGACCGAACTCGACCTGTCGTCCGCCGTGTTCGGGGTGTGGCGCGGCGACGAGCAGGTCACCGTCGGCGCGCTGGGCGGATCCCCCATCGGCGTTCCCGCGACACCCGACATGCAGTTGCGGGTGGGCCAGCCGATGGAACCGATGCTGTCGACGGTGCTGCTGCAACTCGACAAGGACGGCGTCGTCCCCCTCGACAAGCCCATCGCCGAATGGGTCCCCGACTTCCCGCGCGCCGACAAGATCACCCCGCGGATGCTCGCCAACAGCACCACCGGCATCTCGGACTACGTCACCGACCCCGAATTCCTCAAGCAGTTCTACGCCAATCCGATGGCGGGCTTCACCGCGCAGCAGATCTTCGACCTCGCCAACTCGCGGCCGCCGCTGTTCGAGCCCGGCACCAATTGGGCTTACACCCACAGCGACCTGTGCCTGCTCGGCGTGGTCCTCGAGAAGGCCACCGGCACGACCCTCCACGACCTCATCCAGCAGCGCATCCTGGACCCGCTCGGCATGAACGCCAGCGACGTCGTACTCACACCCCAGATGACGGAGCCGACGCTGCACGGCTACACGAATGAACGCGGCGTCTTCGAGGACTCCACGTTCTGGAACCCCACCGCCTTCCTCAACAGCGGCAACATGAACTCCACCCTCGCCGACGTCTCCGTGTGGGTGCGTGCGCTCGCCGCGGGCAAGCTGCTCTCCGAGGAGCAGTTCAAGGAGATGATGGCCCCCAGCACCGCAGGCCTCGGACCCATGACGGCGCAGAAGTACTTCGCGTTCGGGGTCGTCCACATCGACGACTGGCTCTACATGAACCCGGCCTTCGGCGGCTACAACGGCGTCGCCTTCTACGACACGAAGACCGACACGACGATCGTCGTCTACTGCACCCTCGGACCGAAAGCCAACTCCGACAACAACAACGCCGTCCCGATCGGTAAAGACATCGGTGCTCTCCTCGTCCCCGACCGGCCCCCGAACGTCTGACCTCCGCGGGTGTCGTCAACGGAACGACCACGGTTGCCATCGTCCACCGGCCCGGTCGAACATCAACTCCCGGCCGCCGGGAGGCGGTACACCCGCCGCGCGGTTTCGCCGAAGAAGAGCGCCTGTTCCGCCGACGGCAGGTCGCCGAGGGCTGCCTGCATCGTGGACACCATGGTTTCGCTGTCCCACAGCAGATGGTCGATCGGGTAATGCGAGGCGAACATGCATCGTCCGGCACCGAAGATCCCTACTGCCGTCCGCACCCAGCGACCGATCGCGTCCAGGGAGGTTCCGAAGATGAGGGCGATTCCCTGAAACTTGAGGACGACGTTCGGAAATTGACTCACCGCACCGAGGCGTTCTTTCCAACGGGAGTAGCCCTCGGCAGTGAGGTCGACGGGCCAGCCGACCGCCTCCAACACGAAGGTCGTGTCGGGAAACGCCGCAATGAGTTCGTGCGCGTCGGGTAGCTGCTCGTCGTACACGAGCAACTCCCACACCAGTCCCGCCTCGGCGACCTTCTCGAACCCGCGCAGCCACTCCGGGTCCGACAGGTAGTCGCCGCGCGCACCCAGACGCTTGACGGGGTCGGCCGCCCAGTACAGCGGCTGACGCACCGCCTGGACCACCGGCAGATCCCGGTATCGCGCGAGAACACTTGCCAGATCAGGTGAATCGAGCTGCACAGCCGCGATGAAGGCGTTCGGAACACCGACGCGATCGGCACACTGCTGAACCCAGATGGCCTCCGCGACACCATCCGCTGCGCCGAACTCACACGCGACCGAGGCCGTGACGGGTATCCCGTCGACCTGTGCCCGATAGTCGTGCGGTACGTATCGGCGCGCCGCGTCATAGTAATTCGGCAGCAAGGCGGTCAGCGCGAGTGGGCGACTGTCGATCCACGGGTACGCGAGATCGGGCAGATCGATGAAATGATGATGAGCATCGACGATGTCCACCTCACACAGCATATTTCACTTCGCCCCGAGCGGCCGAGACTTGGCTGAGCTCAACTCGCGTTGAATCTGTCCACGGCGGCCGTCAGTGCGGCGGCGAATCCTTCTCCGCCGTGCCCGGCGTCGTCGAGCACGACCAACTTGCTGCCCGGCCAGGCCTGCGCGATCTCCCACGCGGTGTCCAACGGGCCGGACACGTCGTAACGTCCGTGCACCAGGATCGCCGGGATGCCGGCGAGGGCGCCCATCCCGTCGAGGATCTCGTTCGGGGCGAGGAAGCAGTCGTGTGACCAGTAGTGCGTCACCAACCGCGCGAACACGCTCCGGAATGCGGGATCGTCGTAACGCGGGTTCGGCTGCCACCCCGGCATCAGCGAAACATGCGTGTCCTCCCACGCACACCACGCCACCGCCGCCTTTCGGCGCACCTCCGGATCCGGGTCGGCCAGCAGGCGTGCGTAGACGGCCGGGATGTTCCCCGCCCGCTCGGTCTGCGGCACCACCGCGACGAACTGTTCCCACTGCTGCGGGAACACGCGCCCCATGGCACGGGTGATCCACTCGATCTCCCTGTGGGAACCCGTGGTGATCGCACCGAACACCGCCGCGATCACCCGTTCCGGGTACTTCTGTGCGTACACCAATCCCAGGTTGACGCCCCACGAGACGCCGGTGACGATCCACCGCTCGATCCCGAGATGGTCACGCAGGCTCTCGATGTCGTCGACCAGGTGCCCGGTCGTGTTCGACCCCAGGTCGTAATCGGGGCCGTCTGCCAGCGGCGTGCTGCGACCACACCCGCGCTGGTCGAACAGCACCGCGCGGAAGGCGGTCGGGTCGAAATAACGTCGCGCTCCGGCGGTACTACCCGAGCCCGGTCCGCCGTGCAGGTACACCACGGGGACCCCGGTCGGGGTCCCGACGGTCTCCCAGTACACGTGGTGACCGTCGGAGACGTCGAGGAGTCCGGACTCGTACGGCTCTACCGCCGGATACAGTGCGTCGCCCACCGACTCACCCTGCCACGGCGCCGGCCTACTGTCCGTACTGTGAGTCTCGATGGAACTCGGACTGACAGATCTGATCGACCCGCGCCTGCTGTCTCTCGTCGACGCGTCGCGGGCGTTCTACGCGACGCGCGTCGCCGGTCGGGGTCCGAGTAGCCGGGAGGAACTTCGCGCGTTCCGCGCCGACGCCCCGGCCCCCGCCCCGTCGCAACCGCCGGCCGTCGAGGAGGTCGTCGTCGCCGGTGGTCGTCGAGTCCCGCTGCGTATTCACGCCCCCGTCGGCCGGGCAGCGACAGGTGTCTACCTGGAGATTCACGGCGGCGGCTTCTATATGGGGTCGGCCGCCGGCAGCGACGTCCGCAACCGACGGCTCGCGGACGCGCTCGGCATTGCGGTCGTCGGCGTGGACTACCGGCTCGCTCCCGAACACCCGTGGCCGGCCGCACCCGACGACTGCGAAACCGCGGCGCTGTGGCTCCTCGAGCACGCCGCGGACCGCTTCGGAACGTCGAAAATCTCCATCGGCGGCTTCTCGGCCGGTGCAACGCTCGCGACGACCACGCTGCTACGGCTGCGCGAACGGGGGATATCCACCATTGATTCCGCCGTCCTGCAGTTCGGAACGTACGACCTCAGTGCGCAGACACCGGCCGGACGCCTGATCGCCGACGAGTACTTCCTCGACGCCTACGCGGGCGCGACGTCGGACCGCACTCATCCCGACCTCTCCCCGATCTATGCCGACCTCACCGACCTGCCTCCGGTCCTGATGGTCGTCGGCAACAAGGACATCCTGCTCCAGGACAACCTGGCCATGGCCGCGCGACTGTCCGCCTCGGGTGTCGACGTCGATCTCCGTATCTACCCGGACGCACCCCACGGATTCACCGGCCACCCGACCCCGATGGCGCGAGCGGCCCATGACGACATGCAGAGGTGGCTCAACGGTCATCTACACCCGAGTGCTGGAGGTGATCGGCATGAGTGAGCATCAGTTGTCCGAAACTTCTGTTCCGATAGTGCCGACGGCGGCGCTCTGGGATCGCGGCGAGGTGATCGGCGCCGCGGTGCTGGCGGTCGCGGGGATCGCCTGGTTCGGCTGGGCGCAGGAGGATCCGCCGGCACCGTGGGTCCCCTACCTGATCGCCGGGTCGGTGGTCTCGGCGCTGCTCCTGGTCGCGCTGGTGGCGCTACTGGTGCGCCGACTGACGACGCCCGGCTCTCCGATGGCTGACCCGCGGGTCCGCCGCCGCTACTGGCTCACGGTGGCAGTGGAGGTGGTGCTGATCGTGGGCGGAAACCTCCTCCTCGCCGCGGGCGGGCATCAGGCCTACGACGCGGCATGGACGCTGTTCGTCGTCGGTGTCCACTTCGTTCCGCTGGGCAAGGTGTTCCATGCCCGGGGCCTTGCTCTGACCGGTGTCGTCGCGGCGGTCGTCGCGGTGGCCGCTGCGTGTCTCGGGCTTGCCGGCGCCGTGGCGCCGAGCGCGGCGGCCGGTGCCGGAGCCGGGGTCGTGTTCATCGGTTACGCCGGCTGGGTGCTCGGACGGGGGCGCCGCGTCCGAACGGGTGACGTGCGGTAGCCGACGCGCTCAGCAGTCGAACACCGACCAGCAGATGTCGTTCCGCAGCCGCTGGTCGTCGAGGACGAGTTCGCGAATCGCCTCGGGGAGTTGGTCACGCTGCCACCGGCACTCACGTCGTCCGGCTGCCTCTGCCTCACCCGCGGGCGCGGCAGCACGTGCGGCTTTGATCGCATAGGCGGCGGCACCGAGTTCGTGCGCCGCGACGTGCGCGACCGCCCCGGCCTGCCCCGCAGCGTAGGCGGCGTGCCGGGCTGCTCCACGCAGGTCTCGGGCCGCGCCCATGGCATGGCCACCGGCGGCGCGAGCCTCCATCATCTTGACCTCCCCACGCACCCACGCGCGGGCGTTCTCGATCGCATCACGCGGCCGTGCGTCGTCGGGCCGAACCGACTCGAACAGGTTCAGCACGTGCTCCGCGCACGACGCCGCCCACAGCGCCAGAAGCTGGTGATCCGCGTCGGTGAGGGTGCCACCGCGGCGGATCGTCACAAAACGCGGGTCTCGGACCTTCGGGAGGATCATGGCTAGATTTTCCATGACGCGCATCCACCCGGCCTTGACCCTGACACAGTGACAAGGACTCGAATGGTCGGCGAAGGAGGTGGTTGTCGTGAATACAACCAACCACGGTGGGCCGAATGCTCACCTCGTCGACGCTCTGGCCGCGGCCGATCCGTCCGCCCGGCTGCGGGCGGCGCTCGCTGCGGGCACGCACCCCGATCCGCGCTTCGCGGACGCTCTCGTCGACCGGTGTGCCGTCGAACCGGACTTCTACGTCCGCGACATGCTGACCTGGGCACTGTGCCGGCTGCCTGCCGACGTCACGGTGCCGAGACTGATCCACGAACTCCGATCCGGATCCGCGCAGGCCCGTAGCCAGTCGCTGCACACCCTGTCCAAGATCGGGGATCGGCTCGCGTGGCCCGCGGTGTCGGCGCTGCTGCACGACCGGCACGACGAGGTCGCGCGCAGCGCGTGGCGGGCGGCCGTGGTCCTCGTGCCGCCCGGCGACGAGGCTGCGCTCGCGGGCGAATTGGTGACCGAACTCGGACGCGGCGACCATCAGATGCACCTCAGTCTGAGCCGTGCCTTCGTCGGACTCGGGGACGGCGCCCTGCCGGTCCTCGACGCAGCTGAGAGGAGTCCCGATCCGCACATTCGCGCGCATGCCGATGCGACGCGGCAGCTCTGCCACGACCCCGACAGCGGATTCGCCCTCTCACTCGAGATGGCGAAGCGCGTCGCGGTCGCCGGCCCCGACACGCAGTAGGAGGAGATGGGATGTTGATCGGCGAGGTCTCGCGGCGGTGCGGTGTCAGCACGCGGATGTTGCGCCACTACGACCGGTTGGGTCTGGTCGAGCCCACCGGCCGCACGTCGGGTGGCTACCGCGAGTACTCCGCCGATGACATCCGACGGCTCTTCCACGTCGAGAGCCTGAGGACGTTGGGGCTGTCGTTGAACGAGGCCAAGCGCGCCCTGGACGAGCCCGATTTCGCACCGGCCGATCTGGTGGGAGACCTCATTCGGCACACCCGCCGGCGGATCGCCGCCGAGGAGGAACTGCTCGGCAGGCTCGAAAGCGTCGACGCTGCCTCCCCCGCGGAGTGGGACGATGTCCTGAACCTCGTCACCCTGTTGCGGGCGCTCGAATCGGAGTCCGCGGCGCGGCGTCAGCAGGCGATCCTGTCCGCGAACGGGAAGGCGTCGCTGCCCGTCGAGGCGTTGGTCGAGGCCGCCCTGACGGAGGACGACCTCAATGTGGCCGGGGCGCTGCAGTGGTCGTTGGCGAGGATCGCCGGTCGGGGACTCGCGGAACTCGCCAACGGCCTGGACGCGGAGGAGGTCGACGTCCGGCGTCGGGCCACTACCGCGATAGCGGCCATCCACACCGAGGAAGCCGTCGTGCATCTGAGACGGGCCCTCGACGACTCGGACGCCACGGTCCGCGGGTACGCGGCCCTCGCGCTCGGCGCTCGCGGAAACAGCGAGTCGATACCCGTCCTCCTCCAGATGGTCGTCACGGGGCGGCTCGACGTCGAGGCCGCCGAGGTGCTGGGTCTGCTGACGACGCTCTCTCCCTCCGCCGACCACATCGTCGGGGCCATGCAGGACACGCTCGACACCGTCGACGACGCGCCCACGCGGTTGCGGATCACGCAGGCCCTCGCCGAGATTCCCGGCACCGCGGCACGGAGGGCACTCACCCGGCTGACCCACGACGACGACCGGACGATCGCGTCCACCGCGGCGGCGATCATCCACGCGCAGGACCGCGGATAATTCCTGACACACGATGTCAGGGTCTCGGTGCGAGCATGGTTCCACGAATCGACAGACAAGGACTCCCATGCTCGAAACACCCGAAGAACTCAATGAACTCCAGCGACTCCTCGACGCCTCGCTGTCCCGCTCGACCGCACATCTCCGGTCGATCATCGACACCGACAGAACATTGACCGCGGAGCACCTCACCCAGGTCGTCACCAGCATGTGCACGCTCGCGCTGTCCACCGTCACGGCCACGGGTGAACCCCGGATCAGCGGTGTGGACGGGCACTTCCTGCACGGGAAGTGGCACTTCGGCACGGCGCGCGGCGCGGCCAAGGCCCGGCACCTCGCCGCCCGGCCCGTCGCCAGTGCCGCGCACATGCGCGGTGAGGACCTGGGCGTATTCACGCACGGCGCGGTGGAGATCCTCAACCCGCAAGACGGGGAGCCGGCCGCGGACTGGCCGGACCTGCTCGCCTACTTCAAGGACTTCTACGGCGAAGACGCCTTCGACTGGGACAACGACGTGGTCTACTACCGGCTGCATCCGCACTGGATGACGGTTTACGCCGCCGATTTCGCTCAGCTTGCTGCGCAGTCGAATTCACGACCCCCGATCGATCACACAGACCGGTCCGTGTGATTGCGATGCCTGCATGGGATCGCCGGAACCGCAGCGCGACGAGTGGACCGCCGATCTCCGTGGCCGGCTGGACGAATTACTCGACGGATACCGGACCGCGCTGCGCAGCGCGCTGAACGGCCTGGACGAGGAGCAGGCGCGCCGGCATCTGGTGCCGTCGAAGACGACGCTGCTCGGATTGGTCAAGCACGTCACCTACGTCGAGGGCGTCTGGTTCGACCAGGCGGTGACCGGCCGCTCGTACCGGGAGATGGGCATCGCGAGCACCCCGGACCGGTCGTTCACCCTCACCCGAGCCGACACCATCGCATCCGTGCTGGACGCGCACGCCGAACGCTGTGCCCTCTCCCGGCAGACGATGTCTCCTCTGGCGCTCGACGACGTCGTCGACGGCCGGGGCGAGCGCACCGTGTGGGCGCTGTATCTGCAGGTACTGCGTGAACTCGCGCAACATGCCGGGCACGCCGACATCCTGCGCGAGCAGATCCTCGCCGACCGCACTCCGTGACCTGCCCGCGGGCCGTCGAGTCGCGCTGACGGGAGGGAAGTGCTGACAGCAAGCCCGGCGCCTTCGGCTCCTACCGCGACGGCCTCGAGATCTACCGCCGCGCCCGCTCCGAAAAGAAACAACTCGTCGTGGCCGAAGGCTTCTCACACTACGACCTGTACGACCAGCCCGAGCCCGTCAAGATCGCCCTCGACGCCCTGATCCCGTTCTTCAACCAGAACCACTGAGCAGGGGTCGAACCCAATTACTGTGTGCGGTTGGCTAATTCAACCAACGCGGAACGGTAAATGTCTGTGATCGCCTCTGCGAGTTCAGGTTCACTCTCGGGGGACGTGGATGCGAACTCGGCACTCCACACGACTTCGGCGCCCTCGGGATGGTCGTTGACGGTGAAGGTGGAGGAATAGAACGACAGAGGGAGGGGCCCAGAGACGTACTCGTAGGTGTAGCTTCGCTGCGGATCGTCGTGGTGGACGATTCGCTCCGTCGCCTCGCCTCCGCCGTTGGCGAAGGTCGCGTACCGCAGGTCACCGTGCTGGTGGGACTTCTCCAGCGCGGGAATCCAGTCCGCGACATTCGCGGTGTCGCCGCCGACCTTCCACACGGCATCGGGTGTTGTCCGGATGACGCAGGTTTCAGTTACTCGCATGCGGTACTCCTTCTTCGTTGCGTCGTCGTAGGTGATGAGCAGTTCGGTCAGTCGGCGGATCTCGTCCGGCCCTATGCCGTTGCCCTGGAGCAGGTTGAGGGTTCCGCCGTACTGCTGGTCGACGTCGCCGAGGAACCGTTTTATCGCATCCGCCGGCGCCGTCCATGCCTCCGGTGGGTAGAGGTCGGCTGCAGATCCGTACGACGCCATCTGCCGCAGTCGCCGCATGGATGCGGCGACGTCGTCGGGGGCGGCGGCGTAATCGGCGGCGATGTCCTCGCGGAGCACCCCGATGGCGTCGAGGAGCAGCGCGACCGCCACTCCGGTCCGGTCCTTGCCGACGATGCAGTGCACCAAGACCGGGAGCACGGCGGGTTCGAGAAGCCGTATGGTCGGGGAGACGACCCCGGCGGCATCCTCGGCCAGGTACTTCAGGTAGCGGGTGACCAGCGGATCGTCACCGTCCATCGGGGCAACCGCCGAGTCCTCGGCCACGCGGTCGCCGATGCTGAACGGGTGGGGGAAGTGGCGAACCCCCAACTCGTCGAGAGGTCCCCGCCCCTCCACCGCGACCTCGTGAGGCAACCGCAGATCGATGGTCGCCCGGATCCCGGTGTCTGCGATCAGTGCCCGCGCCGACTGCTCGTCCAAGAACTGCGGTGTCCCGCTGCGGAAGAGCACCCCGGTCCGGACGCGCCCACCGTCCCGGGTTCGCAGTCCGCCGACGTCCCGGAACCCGAGAAGCCCTCCGTAGCTCGCGGTCATGACTGGGTGGACAGGATGGTGACCACGCAGGCGTTGCCGTCCATTCCGGCCGCTCCGCCACCCATCGTCTCGACCAGCCCGACACGGTGCCGGGCGACCTGCCGCGGTCCTGCCTGTCCGCGCAGTTGCCAGGCGATTTCGGCGAGTTGCGCCATTCCGGTTGCGCCGAGAGGATGTCCGCGTGAGAGCAGTCCTCCGCTCGGGTTGACCGGTTGCGCACCATCGCGGGTGGTGTGGCCGGAGGGGGCGAGTTCGGCGCCCTTGCCGCGGGGTGCGATGCCGAGCGCCTCGAGGGTGATGATTTCACCGATGGTGAAGGCGTCGTGTACCTCGAGCACGTCGATCTCCTGCGGGGTGCGGCCGGCCTGGTCGAATGCCTTCTCGGCGGCGCGGGCGACGCTGGCGAAGCCCCAGACGTCCTCGCTGCGCTGGTCCCACAGGGCACCGGAGACCATCGCGGAGGCTTCGATCCGCAGGTCGTTGCGGTTGCCGCGGTCGCCACCGACGATGGCGGCGCCGGCCCCGTCGCTGGTCGGGCAGCATTGCAGGAAGGTCAACGGTTCGGCGATCATCCGGGAGTCGAGCACCTCCTGGATCGTGGGCACCGTGTCCCGCAGTTGGGCGCGAGGGTTGTCCATCCCGTTGGTCTTGTTCTTGACGGCGATGGCCGCGAGCTGTTCCGGGGTGACACCGAATTCGCCGACGTAACGTTGCGCCTGCAGAGCATAGAGTCCCGGCAACGGCAGCGATGCAGCGCCTTCCGGATCGGTCGCCTCCGGCACGATGGCCCCGGAGAACAGGGTGGACATCTGGTCGACTCCGAGTACCAGTACGCACTTGAATCGGCCGTGCCGCACGGCCTCGACCGCTTCGTGATAAGCGGCGGTGCCGCTGGCGCAAGCGTTCTCGACGGTCCACATGGGCACGGACGGAATACCGAGTCCGCGTTGGATGCGGGTGGCCACCCCGGGCGGGCCGAACACCGACCCGACGATGATCGCGTCGATCGCATCGGGCCGGATGCCGGCATCCTGGACTGCTTCGGCGACCGCTGTCCAGGCGAGTGACTCGACTCGTTGGTCGGGGAATCGGCCGTAGGACGAGGTTCCGACGCCCCACAACATGGCCTGGTTCATCGCTGCACCTCCGTGGTGGCGACGAGGTCGCCGTCGTCTGTTCCGGTGATCTCGAGGCGGGTACCGAGTTCGAGTACCGCGGGTTCGTCGAGGTGAACGAGTACCCGGGGGCCGTCGTCGAGGTCGACGTACGCCAGCCCGAAGGGCGGCCGGCGGGTGCCCACGGGGATCTTGACGACGGTCGACGACCAGGCGCTGCCCGTGCGGGCGAAGCGGGCCGGTTCGGTGGCGGCGTAACACACCGGGCACCAGGGCAGGTCCTGTTGCGCGGTCGGGTACCGGCACACCGTGCACCGGGAGCCGAGCACGGCATCACCGTCGAGAATCGGCCGCGAGTCGGCGACCGGCAGTCCCCCGACGGCGGAGCCGGCACGGCGCTTGGTCGGCCGCCCCACGCCCAATTCGCTCACCGGTGATCGCCTTCCAGTGTCAGCGAGAAGTCGTCCGCCTCGATATGCAGGTAGGCGCCCACCGAGGTCTCGACCAGGTCCCTGATGTATTTCATCTGCTTGCTGGTCGGGGCGAAGTCGCGGTTGCGTTGTGGGGTCGCGCGCATGACATTGATATCGCTCTCCGGAACGAGCAGACGCAGGAGCAGTTCGTCGTCGCTGATCGATCCACCGAACTTCTTGCGCAGTTCGTCCAGGCTCGGCTGCGGGGGCTCCCAGTTCTGGTAACTCTTGGCCTTGGGTGAGCTCAGGATGGTGTCGAGCACGTTCGGGTCCATCGGCGCAACCGGTGTGCCGTAGAAGCCGTTCGCGTAGATCATCACCTCGTCCGGTACCACCGAGTACCGCGACCCGGACACCACGTTCAGCACCGCCTGGGTGCCGACCAGCTGGGAAAACGGGGTGGCCATGACGGGGTATCCGAGTTCTTCTCGCACCCGGGACATCTCGTCGAGGACCTCCTCGAAGCGATCCTCCATGCCGCGGTCACGCAGCTGCGCCTTGAAGGTGCCCGCCATGCCGCCGGGAAGCTGGTGCCGGTACTGGAACAGGGAGTACTCTGCCGGCTGGCCGACCGGCAGGTCCTCGTATTCCGCGACGCGCAGCAGGTGCTGTTCGACTGCGGCGAAGCGGGACTCGTCGAGGTCGACGTCGAATCCGGCGTAGCGCAGGTTTGCGACCGTGTTCTCGGTCGAGGGCAGCGACACCCCGGCGGCGAGGGGACGGCTTGCCGTGTGGACACGATCTGCGCCGGCGAGGATGCCTTCGAGGTAGTTCAGTGGCGCGAGGGCGTTGTTGCTGTGGAAGTGGATCTCCACCGGCAGGTTTCCGGCCGCGCCCTTGATGGCAGCGACGAGGGAACGGGTGCGTTCGGGAGTCAGTAGTCCGGCGGCGTCTTCGAGTTCGATGCCGTCCGCGCCGAGACCGACCAGCTCCCGTGTGCGGGCGGCGTAGTACTCGTCGGTGTGGTACGGCGTATCCGCGAAGAGGATGCAGGGCAGTGCCTTCGCGCCCTCGGCCTGCACGGTTTTGACCAGGCGGCCGATCTTGTCGATGTTGAACAGTCCGTCGTAGATCCAGAAGGCGCCGATGCCGTGGGCGATCAGTCGTTGCACCCACAGGTCCATGACGCTGTCGGCGGTGAGACCGAAGGTGACGATGCCGTTGCTGCGGGTTCCGGCGCGGACCGTCGTCTCCGGCATCGACTTCGACAGCGAGATCAGCTGCTCCCACGGGTCTTCCTTGCAGTGCCGCGCGAGCACCTCGAAGAGTGAGCTTCCGACGAGGTCGATGGTGTGGAAGCCGGTGCGGTCCAGCTCGGACGCCATGGGCAGACCCATGTCCTTGCGCAGCCGCATGCCCCACCAACTTTGGGGACCGTCGCGCAGCGTCTGATCGACGATGTCGATCTTGCGCTTGCTGCCGTCGGCGTTACGCGGGGCGCAGTCGAGGTAACTCATGAGATCTTCTCCAAGTAGTCGGGGAGGCCCCGAGAGGCGATCCAATCGGTGGTGACGGTTCCGGCCCGGAAGTCCGGATGGTCCAGCGCTACCCGGGCGAAATCCGCGGTGGTGGGAACTCCGGTCACCCCCAGCCGGCCCAGGGCGGCGACCATCCGGTCCGCTGCGACGTCACGGTCGGTCCCGTGCGCCACGATCTTGGCGAGCAGGGAGTCGTAGTAGGGGGTGACGACGTAACCGGTTTCGCAGTGGCTGTCGACGCGAATGCCCTCGCCCTCCGGGGGATCCCAGGTCTGCACCGTGCCCGGGTTGGGGGTGAAGCCGCGGGCCGGATTCTCGGTGGTGATGCGGACCTCGATGGCGTGCCCGGTCAGGTCGATGTCGTCCTGGGTGAACCGGAGCGGTTCGCCGGCCGCCGAGCGCAGCTGTTCGGCGACGAGGTCCACGCCGGTGACCATCTCGGTTACGGGGTGTTCGACCTGGATTCGGGCGTTGAACTCGAGGAACGCGAACTCGTGGGAGTCTGCGTCGTAGATGAATTCGACGGTTCCGGCGCTGTCGAGCCCGAGCGCCTCGGCGAACACAACCCCGCTGCGTCGGATGTCCTGACGAATCTTCTCGGGGAGGTTGGGTGCCGGCGATTCCTCCACGACCTTCTGGTGGCGCCGCTGCAGGGTGCAGTCGCGTTCGCCGAGGTGGATGACGGAGCCGTGCTTGTCCCCGAGCACCTGGACCTCGATGTGGCGGGCGTTGCGGATGAACCTCTCGACGTACAGTCGTCCGTCGCCGAACGCCGACTGGGCCTCCGCCGCGGCCAACGACCAGCGGGCGCGCAGCTCGGACTCGTTCTCGACCACCGACATTCCCCGCCCACCGCCGCCGGCGGCGGCCTTGACCAGCACGGGATAGCCCAGCTCGGCGGCCGCGGCGACCGCGGCCTCGGTCGAGTCGATCACCGGCGATCCCGACAGTACGGGGATGCCGGCCGAGCGGGCGAGTTCACGGGCGCGGGCCTTGTCGCCGGCCTCGGCAACCGCTTCCGGCCGCGGTCCGACGAAGGTGAGGCCCTCGGCGACGCAGGCGGCGGCGAATTCCGGGTTCTCCGACAGGAACCCGTAGCCGGGGTGCACGGCGTCGCACCCGGTGCCGAGCGCGGCGCTGAGCACCGCGGGGATCGCCAGGTAGCTCTGCGCTGCGGGGGCGGGGCCGATGCAGACGGCGCGGTCGGCCATCCGGGCGGCGAGTCCGTCGCGATCGACGGTCGAGGTCACCGCGACCGTTTCGATGCCGAGGGCCCGGCAGGCCTTGATCACGCGGACCGCGATTTCCCCGCGGTTGGCGATCAGGACCCGCCGCAGCGTGGTGCGGCGCGGCGACTCGGTGGTCAGGGTCGACGGGCTAGCCATCGGTCGGCCTGATCAGGAACAGCGGCTGGTCGAATTCGACCAGATCCGCGTTGGTGGCGCAGATCTGCACGATCTCCCCGCCGCGCGGGGTGACCACCGGGTTCATCAGCTTCATGACCTCGACGATGGCGATCTGCTGCCCTGCCTCGACGGTCTGCCCGACCTGCACGAACGGCGGTTCGCCGGGGCCCGGGGCCACCCAGAAGGCGCCGACGGTCTGGGATCGAACCTCGACGCAGCCGGTGGTGTCCACAACTGCGGCCGGTGCGGGTGTGGCAGGGGTGCTCGCGGGACTCGCGGCAGGAGGCACGGCGGTAGCGGGGGCGGCAGCAGGCGCGGACACCGGGACCGGAGCCAAGGCCGGCACTGGGGCCGGGGCCGCCGAGTGGCCCGCTGTGGCCGGGGGGCCGTCCTTGCCGACGGTGATACGCATGCCGTCGAGTTCGAGGGTCATGGCGGCCCATCCGGAGTCCTGGAAGGTGCGCAGGATCTCCCGCACCTCGCGATGGGTCACCCGTTCCGGCGTGGTCATGAGGTTCTCCTTTGGTGTGCGATGGCGGCGAGCAGCACCGGCAACCGGTGTGCGGTGACGATCGCGTCGACTCCGGCGTCCAGTGCGGCGCGCACGCCGTCGGGGGCGCAGAACACCGCGCCGCGTACGGTTTTGGTGCCGGGCGGGATGTCGGGCAATTGCTCACCGAGGTCCTCGGCGGCAAGCGTTTCCGCGTCGAAGATCGGGGCGACGGCGACGTCGGGACCCACCCGCAACGAGGTGGCGCTCTCGGCCCACCGGGTGAGGCGGCGCAGGTCCTCGTCGTCGCTCTCGTCGATCGCCGAGGTCGGCAGTGCGCCGGCGTAGACGTGGCCGGTGGTCGCGTCGACGGTGACGGTGCGGCCGACCAGGCTCGCGACGGTGTCGGTGCCGCAGCCGACGACGCAGGGAGTGTCGAGGGCTCGGCTGACGACGGCGGCGTGTGAGGTTGCGCCGCCCTGCTCGGTGACCACCGCGGCGGCCGCGATCATGCCGTGGACGTCGTCCGGGCTGGTCGATTTGCGGACCAGGATGCATCCCGGGTTCGCCTGTGCCGCTTCCGGAGTATCCACGACAACACCGGTGGCGACGCCGGGGCTTGCGGCCACCCCGGTCACCAGTACCTCCGCGGTGTCGGCGGCACCGGGTGCGATCTCCGGGCGCAGGAGGGTGCGGATCTGCTCCGCGGTGACCCGGGACAGGGCCTCCCCCGGTTCGAGAACACCCTCGTCGACGAGTTCGACGGCGATCCGTACTGCGGCGCGGGCGGTGCGCTTCGCCGGGCGGGACTGCAGCAGGAACAGCTCGCCGCTCTGCACGGTGAACTCGATGTCCTGCGCGTCGCGACCCTCACGGTCGAGTTGCTCGGCGGCTTCGAGCAATTCGGCGTGCACGGTCGGCCAGCGCTCTTCCAGGTCGGTCAGGGGTTTCGGGGTGATCCGGCCGGACACGACGTCCTCGCCCTGCCCGCGCTGCAGATATTCGCCGTAGGGTTCGCGGGAACCGTCGACCGGGTTACGGGTGAACAGCACCCCGGTGCCGGAGTCGTCGTCGAGGTTGCCGAACACCATTGCCTGCACGGTGACCGCGGTGCCGAGATCGTCCGGGATGCCGTAGTGCTTGCGGTAGGCGAGGGCTCGCCGGGATCGGCTCGATGCGAACACCGCGGCCACCGCGGCGCGGAGCTGCTCCCAGGGGTCGGCCGGCACGACGTCACCGGTGTCGGAGGCGATTGCGGCCCGGACCGACGCGGTGTCGGGCAGGTCTTCGAGTTCCTCGGTGCAGCCGAGGACGAGGCGGCCGTAGAAGCCGGTGAAGCGGCGATGCACCTCGGCGGCGAAGTCGCGGTCGCCGCTTTCTGCGGCCAGGGCGGCCTCGACCTCGTCGTTGCAGCCGAGGTCGAGGATGGTGTCCATCATGCCGGGCATGCTGATCGCGGCGCCGGAGCGGACCGACACCAGCAGCGGGCGTTCGGTGCCGCCGAACGTGCGGCCGAGTTGCTTTTCCAGCAACCGGATTCCGGTGATCAGTTCGTCGGCCAGGCCCTCGGGCAGGCCGCCGTCGGTGAAGTAGGTCTCACAGGCCGCGGTGGTGACGACGAACGCCGGTGGCACCCGCAGGCCCAGGGACCGCATCCGCCACAGGCTCCACGCCTTCCCGCCGACCAGATCGCGGCTCGGCTCGGCGGCGTTCTCGTCGGGAACGACCAGCCAGCGAAACCCCGTTGCGGTGCTCATTCGGGGCGCTCCCGTCCGGTGAGGCGGAGGATGTGCTCGTGCATCTGGAACCACACGGTGTGGACGGAGTCGACGCGGACGCCGCTGACGTAGTCGGTCTCGCCGCCCTCGGCGCGGATCAGCGCCGCGCCGATCCGATCGAGGAAACGATCGACCAGCAGGTCCTGCTGGGCCAGGGGCTGCAGGACCTTCTGCGTCTTCTCGTGCACGCGGCCGAGCTTCTCGACGATCTTGGCGTCGTAATCGGCGTCGGCGTGATCGTTGCTGACGCGGGCACCGTCGACCTCGATGGTCTGCCAGTCGGTGGTCAGGCTGAGGAGCTGCTTGTTGACGCCGGTCTCGAACGAATCCATCGCGTCGGTGACGGCCGGGTCCGCGCGCAGATCGGCGAAGGCGCGGAGGTACACCTCGTCGAGGAACTCGCGGCCGGCCGGGGTGATCATGTAGTTGCCGCGTGCGGCCATCACCGCGCCATCCGCGACGGCCTTCTCCAGCGCCGCCTCGACGTCGGCGATCGGGAGGGCGTTGATCTCGGCGAGCTGTTCGGCGGATCCGAGCTGACGCAGCGTCAGGGTGTGAACGGTGAGTTCGTTGGGGTCGAGCATGATTGGTCCTTTCGGTGTCGCGGTCACACCTGCGCGGCGACCATGCGGTCGCGCACTTCGCGGCGCAGGGATTTCCCGACCGGACTGGTGGGAATGTTCGGCCAGATCTCCAGGGAACGAGGTCGTTTGAAGCCGGCCAGCCGATCGGCGCAGAACTCGAGGATCTCGTCGGGTTCGGCGGTGGAGCGGGTGACCACGGCGGCGGCGACCCGTTCGCCCCACTTCTCGTCGGGTAGGCCCACCACGGCGGCCTCGACGACCGCGGGGTGTGTGAGCAGGGCGTCTTCGACTTCGCGGGGGTAGACGTTGAAGCCACCCGAGATGATGACGTCGTGCCTACGGTCGAGAAGGTGCAGGTAGCCGTCGCCGTCCCAGCGTCCGATGTCACCGGTGTGCAACCAGCCGTCCGGTTCGATCGTCTCGGCGGTGGCGTCCGGGCGACGCCAGTACCGGCTCATCGTGTGTGGTCCCCGGGTCATGACCTCCCCGACCTCGTCCGGTCCGAGCACCGTGCCGTCGGCGGCCCGGACCTGCACCTCGACGAACGTGTAGGGCTTGCCGGCGGAGGTCAGCCGCTCCGGTGTGTGCTCCCACGGCTGCAGGCAGGTGATCGCCAGCGGCGCCTCCGCCTGACCGTAGAGCTGCGCGAAAACCGGTCCGAGGATGTCGATTCCGCGTCGGAGCACACTGGTCGCGATCGGGGCGCCGCCGTAGCACAACCGTTCGAGGGCGAGATCCGCTGTTGCCGTTGCGGGATCCTCGAGCAGCATCGCGATCATCGTCGGCACCATGAACGTCGACGTGGCCCGATACTTCTGCGCGGCCTCGAGGAAGGCGCTGGGCGAGAACTTCGACACGATGACGTTCGGGGCGCCCTTGACCAGATGCGGGAGGAAGAACGCGCCACTGCCGTGGGTGATCGGTGCGGCGTGCAGCATCACCGAGTCCGGTCGCAGGTTGGGCAGCAGGTCGACCAGGAAATTCGCCACTTCGGCGAGTTCGCTGCGCGTGGTGAGGACCACCGCCTTGGGCTTGCCGGTCGTGCCGCCGGTGTAGGCCAACCGCAGCGGTTCGTCCTGGTCGCGCCGGACGTCACACGGGCCGTCGGGCGCGCCGGCGACGAGTCCGGGCAGCTCGTCGGCGGTGATCATCAACTCGACCCGGGCTGGGGGATCCCCTGCGTAGACCAGGGCTCGCGCCTGCGAGTCCTCGACCTTGTAGGCGTGCTCGTGGGCCGTCTCGCGCACGTTGAGCGGGACCCGGACCAGCCCGGCCTTCGCGAGTGCGTAGTAGACGACGACGCCGTCGATACCGTTCGGCATGAGGACCGCGACACGGTCACCGGCGTCGAGGCCGCGGGCCAGCAGTGCGTGGCCGAGCCGGTCGGTGAGTTGGTCGAACTCGGCGAAGCTGACCACTCGATCGCCGTCGATCAGGGCGGGGGCGGCACCGTACTGACGCCCGGCGCGGCGGATCAGGTCACCGATCTGCATCGTCGGTCCCCGTCGTGTCGTCGGTGGTGGGCAGGTCGGCGCGACGCAGCCCGGACCCGCGGCCCTCGATGTTCCGTGAGCCCCGCTGCGTGAGGCGGTACAACTCGTCCGCCTGCGGGGTCCCGTGGTTCCACTTCACCCATTCCTCGTCGAGGTAGCGGTTGCTGCCATCGAGCACGGCAGGGGTGAATCCCTTTGCGCGCGTGTTGTAGTCGTCGAGATCGATGCGTCCGGCGCTGGTGGTCCACAAACCGGTCTTGCCGGGCAGGCTCGACGAGCCGGTGAACCGGTCACCGGCGGTCGGTGCGTAGTCGTCGTCGGTGAGCACCGAGTACGGGATGCCGGTGAGCATGTTGCGGTTCTGGTCGGAGTAGCGGGCCATGGTGTACTCGTTGCTCGTCTGGTGGGGCAATCCCAGCAGGCCCACCATCTCGCCGAGGTTGTCGCGCCCGTATTCGTCGTTGAGCAGGGGCTTGAACCGCTGCACGCGTTCGTCGACCTGGAACCAGTCGTCCTGCCGGTAGGTTCCGGCGAGATGAGCGAAGTCCTTGCCGACCGAGGAGTAGACCAGGGCGCCGGCGTCGATCATCTGCTCGCGTGACCAGGTGGCGATGCGCTTCCACAGGTCGGTGGTCGCCTCGTTGAGGATCTCGCGGTACTGCTCCATGGTGTCGGCCAGCGTGTCGGCGTTGTCCATGCCGACCGGAATGTATCCGTCGGTCAACGCATCCGAGGTGTACATCCCGACGGCCTCGATATTGGCGGCGTTGTATCCGGGTTCGGCCTCGAAGGACGCCCAGTCGTCCATCAAGTGGAAGTTGGTGCCCTTGAAGACGATCGGAATCGTGAGATTGTTGAACGGCAACTGGGTGGCGATGCCGTCGAGCCACGGGTAATCGCCCTCGGTGAGGTCGAAGAAGTCCCGCATGATCATCTGCCGGTTGTTGCCGAAGTCGTAGGGGCCGCTGTTGTGCAGACCGATGCGGCACTCGCAGTGCGCGAGGAACGCGTACTGGGACAGCTGGGCGACGAGTTTGGTTGCGGCGGTGTGCAGCCGGTCACCGGGTACCACACCGTGCAGGTCGGACTCGAAGACCTGCAGGGTTCGTTCGGGCAGGAACTGGCTGCGGTCGCCGAATTCCTTGTTCGTCAGGTGTCCGTCGTTGCGGTGGTAGGCCAGATTGAACCGCCGGGAGAAGTCGAGCACGTCGACGACGTCGTCGACCGCGTCGGTGGGCCGCAGGAGCCCCCAGTTCATCAGCATTTCCCGGCCGATGAGGTAGAACGCGGGCATACCCCACGCCGCGTTGACCGTGTCCACCTTCAGGCTGACCTCGCGGGCGCGGTCTCCGAGTTCCTCAGCCGGCGTCGCCGCGTCGATCTCGCGCAACAGCGTCGGCAACCGGTAGAAGCTGTTGAGATAGCTCACCAGCATGTACGGGTTCATCGGGAACAGCTTCGACTCCTGCACCGTGCGCGTGATGCACAGCCAGTAGGTGGTGTCGGACAGACTCCGGAGGTAGTTGTTGGTCTCCAGCAGGGTCCGGTAGTTCAGATTCGCCATGGTCTCAGCTCTCGCTTTCGATCAGCCAGATCCGGGCATGCCCGGTGTCACCCGTCTCGTAGGCATCCGCTGCCGGGGGCGCCGCGGTCACCTCGAGTTCGACCAGGTCGCCGTTCTTCAGGTCGTTGATCTTGCAGTTCATCAGTGTGGGGACGTCGTACTCCCGGGCGAGGATGCCCAGGTGCGACCGCACGGTGCCACCGAGGCAGATGACGCCGGCGAACCCTTCGATGATCGGTGCGGTCAAGGTGCCGCCCGAGTCGTCGATCACGGCGATGGTGCCGGGCGGGATGCCGTCGGTGAGCAATTCCATGACCTGCTCGACTGCGGAGATCAATGCGACCGGTCCGATGACCGTCTGGGACTTCTTGATCACGTTGTCGCCGATACCCACGTGGCGGCGACCGTCCGAGTCCCGGTCTTCCGAGAACGCCCGCGCCTCTCGGTCGGTTCGCTTGTATTTGTGCGGCTCGGATTCGAGCGAGACCGTCGCGGAGTATTCGAACCGGTACCCGGAATCCAGGGCCTCCTGCTCGATCGCTCGCGCGTCCTCCACCGAGAAAATATCGAACTGGCGTTCGAACACGCTGTCTTTCCATTGCTCGCCGGTGGCGGCGAATCGTCGTGCCGCCAACGACCGCACAGCGGTGTTGAATCGGCCCGGCAATGGGAGCATTTCGGTCGATCCCCATTTCGGGGGCGTAACCACGGAGTCGGACATGTCACCTCACGTTTCCTAGGGACTGACGCAGCCGCCATCGCGGCCGGAAACAGGTGGCTACCTGGTATTTTTTCTCCGGCTTCTTGGCGTTGTGAGATAAAACTAGTTACGCTCCGTGGTGTGACCCAGTCCACGTTGGGGGACACTTCCGGGACGACGCCGAGCGCAAAGTCCTCGTCCCGGGACCGCTCCCCATTCCGAGCCAACCTGAGCAAGGCCGACTACGAGCGCGCCTTCGACATCCTCGAACAGTGCTCCGGCGCTGCCTGCCTTCCCGACTTCAAGGAACGGGCCGTCGAGGCGATCAGTGAGCACTTCGCCCTGCGGCATGTCTCGTTCTTCGCCGGCGCCACCTTCCACACCGTGTTCGAGGACTCGGCACCCCTGACGGTGGGCAAAACTGCCAAGATGCTGCCCGAATATCAGGACCGGTGGGCTCGCTACGACATCTTCGGTACGCCGGCCGCGATGCGGCAACTCGTCTCCAGCGGCGTGTCTTCACTGGACGAACTGCAGTCGATGGGCCAGGTACCCGCGGCGGCCGACGCCTACGTCCGATACTTCCTCTCCTCCACGTGGCGCATGCAGACCGCTGCCGCATTGCGCCTGGAGTTGAGTGCGGGACACACGGCTTTGCTGGGGATGTTCGACCCGGAGCCCGGCAAGATCGGCGCCTCCGAGGCGGCTACGCTGCGCCTGCTGAGTCAGCAGTTGTCCGCCATGGCTCGCGGCCTGCCCGCGTCGAAGTCGCAGGCCGCCCTCGCACGGCTCTCCGTGCGGCAGCGGCAGGTCGTCCGACTCGTCGCGGACGGATTGTCGAATGCGCAGATCGCCGAGATCCTCTCCCTTGCCGAGGACAGCGTGAAGAAGTACGTCACCCGAATCCTCACCACCACAGGCTGCCAGTCGCGGATGGAACTGGCGCTGCTGGCGCGGGCGCAGCGGATATGACAAAAGGGCCGCGGACTGTTCGTCCGCGGCCCCGTCACGCTCCGGTCAGAGGAAGGAACTCTCCTTCGTCAGCCCGTAGCGGGGATGTTCACCGATCACCATCGATTCGAAGATGCCGTATCCGACGGCGTCGCCTTCACGAACCCTGATCACACAGTCACGCAACTGGTGCACCTCGCGCGCCGTATTCTCCTCGGATACATCGGCATACCGCTCGCCGTCCAGATGCGAAGGACCGTGCCACTGCCCGTGGCGATGGCCCTTGAAGCCGAAATACAGTCCGGTACCGAGATGGAATCCGGTGTCGCTGATCGGTTCGATCTCGAGGGTCCGGGTCTCGCCCCAACCGGAGTCGAACGTCATCTTGCCCCCGAGGAGGCGGCGGTTGACGGGATCGTACTTGAGTTCGTCCCGCATCCCGTGAAGCTGCCGCTGAGTGCCGTCCGGCAGGTTCTCGAAACCCGAGAAGTAGGTCACGGCTCCGTCGACCCACTGCAGGTAGTGATGGATTTCGTAACTACTTCCGTCGGGACGTTGCAGCCACATCGGACTCCAGGTGAGGATGAAGTCGCCGTCGAGGCGCTGCGGCTTGAAGACGTCGGGCGCCGTCTCGCCGACGTCCATCCGTACTCCCCAGGAGTGGTCGCGGAAGCCGAACCACTCCTCGTCCCGGACCTCGATACGCTCGCCGTCGATCCAGATCTCACCGCTGATCGTCGACGCCTGGTGGTACCGGAGGAGGTCGGACTGCACCCGGAACCCCTGCAGCTCGCGCTGGACGTCCTTCTGTTCGAGGAACGGCGGCAGCACTCCGGTGATGGTGAGGTCGAATCGCAGTGGGACCACGTCGTTCTCCTGCAGGACCCAGCGCACCTGACGGAGGGGCTCGATGATCTCGTAGTCCAAGGGCCCCACGCCGGTCCGTTCGCCGTCGAGATCGAGCTGCCTGCTGGCACGGACCGTCAGTTGTTCCTTGCCTCGAGAGACGCCGGCGAACATGTCCATCACGTTCCGGTTGTGGTATTTCCCGAGGCCGATGTCGACCTGGATGGACCCGTCGCGGGCGAACAGCGACGCCCAGAGTTTCTCCGTCCAGGACGTGTCGGCGTGGCTGATGGTCGCGAAGGTTTCGGGCGTCTGGTGACACAACAGTTCGTCGGCGTGAATGAGTTTCTGCATCGATTGGCGCATGTGAACGCCTCCTCTCAGGAGTTCGGGCGGATGGGCGAGAAGGATCCGGGCATGTCGTGTGCCACCAGGGCACCACCGAATATGGCCGCAGCCTTGTCGTCGTCATCGAATGGATCAGGGTAGAGCGCAAGGGTCTTCGGCGACATCGCCCAGTCGACCTGCTCCGTCACCCCGGCCAGCGCGGCAAAGGGGCGAAGACCGGAGGTGTACATGGTGGTGGCGGCCATAATTCGCTCGCTTCGGTCCATGGCGGCGAATTTCTGATACAGACCCATGTGGCATCGGCTGAGATCCGCGGCAACACTCGGCCAGTCTTCCGGCGCGATCAGTTCACGGGTGCCGTCGGCGCGATACCCGTACACGGCAGCTTCGTCGACCACAGCGAGAAGTTGATCCGGCTCGGTGAACGTGGTTCCCCAGTCGTTGATTTCGAACTCGGTGAACTTCGAGCGGTCGAACGTCAGGACCATCGTCAACCCGGTGTAGGGCGGGTCCAGATCGTCCGCCCACGGATAGGCCCACGAACTGGGGCCGAGGGAGAGATAGTCCCGCACGATCGTCTGCCTGTTTCCCGTCGGCCGCGGATACGGACCGGAGTCGCAGATACCGACCCGTGAATCACAGAAGTACAGGAACGAGTATCCCGAGACCGTGGCGTTCAGCCTCTTGAGGCTCTTCGCGGTGGTCGCGTCCAACGCGATTGCAGCGCCGGACAGCTCGTCGACGACTGTCGGCGACAGGTAGCGGTTGGTGAATCCGGCGTCCTTGTAGTCGAGCGTGCCGTCACCACGGTGCGCCAGGGTGAGGCGGCGCCAGAAATCCACGACGGTGCGAATATCCTCCCGATGGTCACCGGCCTCGATGGTGCCCATCTGTATCAGGCACTCTCGACCGCAGAGGAAGTGATAGCCGATCATCCAGATCCACAGCGGGCTGACCTTGTTCGGCCCCTCACGCAACTGGCGACCCAACTCTTCGGCCGGCACAGCCGCGTCGATCACGCGTATCCGATCCACGTAGCTGTGGAAATCTTCGATGACCGACAGCGACATGTAGGGCAGCATCGGAAACAGTTCGGAGGTGAAACCGGAGCGACGCGTCAATTCGGGTTTGAATGCCCGGCCCATGTGCTGGACGAGGTCGTCGAGGCGGTCGTCGGTGAGTTCCTCGGCGATGAGTGCCTCGAGCGCGGCGCCCGACACGTCGAGCGTAAAGTCCTTGACGGCGATCTCGTCTCCCACGCGCCGGATGTATTCCCACCACGCGGCGCTCACATCCGCGGACGAGTCCGATGCGATGTCAGGATCCGGGGAAGCAACGACCCCCGTCTGCTCCTCGATACGGAGCGTGACCTCGGTGCCGTCGGGGATGTCGTCGGACAGTTCGGTACCGACCAGGCACGGGACCTCGAACTCTCGTGACACGATCGCCAGGTGGGAGCGGAGTGTTCCGTCCAGACAGACGATTCCCCCGAGCCGGCCCAGGATCGGCGAAAGGAATGTCGTGCCGCCCGATGCGACGAGCGCGATCGTGGACTCGAGATCGCTGTCGAGGGAAGCGATCACGTCGTCCGGCGACCGGAAATGGTGCACTGTTCCGGTGACCGGCGCGAAGGCGTACGACGGATTTCCCTTACCGAGAATTGACATGGTTCAGCCTCCCAGTGGACGGAAGCACCCGTCGCGGTCCTGCGGAACGAAGACACCGCCGATCAACTGCAGCGCGAGGTCGGGATCGCTGAACTTCTGGAAGGATTCGGCGATCCGCGGCGTGATGGCCCAATCGATCTCGTCGTAGCAGCCGGCGAGTCGTGCCCACGCCTTGAGCTTCCACGCGTACATCTCGGTGGCGTACAGGTTGCGTTCTTCGGCATCGGTTTCGGCCAACCGCTGGTACAGCGCTCGGTGTGCCTTGCGGATCGCCTTGGTGGCCTCGTCGACCTCGTCGGCACCGAGTGGGCGGAGGGTGCCACCGTCGGTGCAGAACACGCGGGTTTCGATGATGTCGGCCTGGTAGTCGCTGGGCGTGAACCAGGCCGTGCCCCAGACATTGTTGTCCATCTTCACAGTGGCGGGCAGCCGGTGGGCGATGACGAAATGGTGGTAGGGCAGCGTTTCACGGATGCCGTCGACCCAGGGGAAGTCTCCGTCGCCGTCCGCGCAGGTCTCGCGCAGCGCCAGGAACGTACCGTCCTCGAGCTGATAGGGCCCGGTGTCGCACACCGCGGTGCGCGCGTCGCAGTTCTCCAGGAATGCGTACGCGGTCAGCCGCGCACCGAATTTGCGAATCCCCGCCTTGACCTCGTCGTCGGCGGGGACGAGGTGCGACCGGATCTCCGCCAGCAGGTCGTCGTCGATGACATGCGAACTGTTCTGCGGCTCCGCGTCCATGTTGAACAGGACGTTGTCGGTGCGCATGGCGATGGTCGCCTCGCGCCAGAAGCGGAGCACCTCGAGCTGGTCCTCCAGACCGTCCGACAGGGTGCTCTCTCCGAGGTCGACGAAGAGTTCACGTCCGGTGAGGTAGTGCAGCGGGGTGGCCGCGAGGTTGATGAAGCTGCGCTTGTTGCCGATCGGCAGAGCCTTGCCCACCAGTTCGGTGGGGGTGGCGTGCTGCCGGATGATACGGATGCGCTCGGGCACCCTGAGGTAGTCCTCCATCATCGACATCAAGATGTAGGTGTTCATGCCGAACAGTTCCGACTCGAACACGGTCCGCGCGGACAGTTCGGACTTGTAGGCCGCACCTGCGGCGTGCACGAGCCAATTCCACTCCTCGAGTGTGGGCTCGTAGGCCGGGTCCGTGTACAGAGCCTCCACGTTCACGGGAGTGGTCAGTTGTGCGGTCACGCCGTCACCGCCCCTGCAGCGACGGCCACGCGTGCGGTCTCGGTATCCGACAGGTCCAGCACCACGGTGTCGCCGTCTGCGACGGTTCCGGTCAGTTCGGCGGCGAGCACGCAGGGCACGTCGGACTCTCGAGACAGGATCGCGAGGTGCGATTCCCGGCTACCGGCCGTACAGACGATTGCGCGCAGGTCCGGCAGGATCGGCGACAGGAAGGTCATACCACCCTTGCTGACGAACGCGATCGTGTCCTCGAGATCGTCGTCGTCGATCGACAGCACATCGGCCGTGTCGTTGAACCATCTCGCGGTACCGCGAACCTCCCCTGCGGTGAATAGGTTGACACCGGTCCCGACCTCGTTCAGGTCTCCGCTCATCACATACTCCGTTCGGCCCATTCGTGGGCGTGGGATTGTCTTGAACACGCACTTTCGTCGGTGCCAGGAAGGCTACGATCGGCTGTGTCGTGCGCCACAGTCCACTTTGGGGGACAGTCTCGATGTCCCCGGCGGCCGGTGGTCGAAAATGGATCCATGGCACGGGAAGCAACGGAAATCGTTCTGAGTAATCAGGATCTTCGTGAGGTCACCGCGTTCGCCGCGGGGTGCGCGGAGGGGGTGCTCGAGATATTCGAGGCCGATCAACCGGGCGACCCCCGGCCCCGCGACGCGATCATTACCGCGTGGGAATTCGCTCGGGGTGGTGAGCGCGGGAAGTCTCTGCGCGACGCGGCGTGGGCGGCACTCGCGGCCGCCAAGGGCACGGACACCGAGGCGGCGCGCGAGGCGGCGTGGGCGGCGATGGCTGCGGCAGGCGCCGCCTACCTGCATCCGTTGGCGAAGGCCACCCAGGTCAAGCACATTCTCGGAGCGGCCGCGTACGCGGCCAGAGCGGGCGAACTCGTCGCCGGGGACGATCGGGTCGTCGGCGCCCGACACGTCGGGCAGGCGGTCCAGCGTGCGACACCGGTCGTCGTCGACGTACTCGGACGTTTTCCGGCGGCACCGGGTGGCGGCGGGCGGGTCGGCGAGTTGATCCGCATGCTGGACGATGCCCTTCGCCGCTGATCGACGACTGATTGCCGACACGGCGTGTAATTCATCAACTGTTGACCCTGGTCACTCGGCGTGCCTAGCATCGACTATGCGCGCCATGATTCTCAAGGAATTTCGCGAACTTCGGCGGGACCCCCGCACCCTGGCGATGTTGATCGCGTTGCCGCTCCTGTTACTGGTGATCTTCGGCTACGCGGCCAACTTCTATGTGTCCTCGGTCAAAACGGCAGTCGTGGGTCCGTCCGCTCAGGCGGTGAGTACATCTCTGCCGGCCTACTTCGATGTGACACAGACCGACGTCGACGGCTCGACCGCGCAAGCGACGGACCTGTTGCGGGAGAACAAGGTCGATGTCGTCGTGGTGACCGGGTCGACCCCGGCCGAGCAGTCGACGGCAATGGTGGACGGCTCGAATCTGTTCGCTGCGCAGTCGACCGTGTCGATTCTGAACAAACTCGGCGACCAGGTCCGCACCGAGGTGTTGTTCAATCCCGAGCTGAAAACGTCGTGGGTGATGGTGCCGGCGATCATCGGCCTGATTCTCACCTTCATCGGCACGATCGTCACCAGCATCGGTCTGGTCCGGGAACGTGAGGCCGGGACCCTCGAACAACTGGCGGTCATGCCGATCCGGCCGAGTCAGGTGATCTTGGGGAAGATCGTGCCCTACTTCCTGCTCGCCTCGCTGGACATGATCGTGGTGACGGTGCTGGGCATGGTGCTGTTCGGGGTGCCGTTCAACGGCAACGTGCTGGTGTTCGCGCTGGGCGCCGCGCTCTTCCTGTTCGTCGTCCTCGGTCTCGGTGTGCTGATATCGACGATCTCGCAGACCACCGGACAGGCCATCCAAACGGCCTTCTTGTTCCTGATGCCGCAGATTCTATTGTCCGGCATGATTTTTCCGCTCGATGCGATGGCGGCGGGGGTTCGCTGGATCGGCTACCTGCTTCCGCTGACCTATTTCACGATGATCTCGCAGGGCGTCATGTTGCGTGATGCACCGATTTCGTCGCTGTGGTTGCCGTTGGTCGTGTTGGCCGTGATGGCGATCGTGGTCTTCACCGGGTCGACGCTTCGTTTCCGGCGCGATCTCGCGCCCGACGTCTCGAAGGCGAGCAAGCCGGAGGCATCGAAATCGGTCGATCCGACCGGTGCGGACGCCGCATGATCGCCGCGACCGACTCCGTCGTCGTCCGGTTCGGCGACCGAACAGCCCTCGACGGAGTGAGCATCGAGGTTCCGGCAGGCCAGGTGGTGGCCTTGGTCGGCGGAGACGGGGCGGGGAAGTCGACCCTGTTGCGGACGTTCGTCGGGGAGGTCCTCCCCGACACCGGGACCGTTCACGCCCCGGGTAAACACGAAATCGGGTTCCTCTGCGCGGGCCCGGGAAGTTGGGCGGCCCTGACGGTCCGGCAGAACATGGATTTCGTCGGCGGCATCTACGGCCTGGGCGGCAGCGAATTGGCCGAGCGGCGCGAGGAACTCATCGACCGGTCCGGGTTGGGTGATGCAGCGGACCGACTCGCCTCCGCGTTGTCGGGAGGGATGCGGCGCAAACTGGGCACGGCGATGGCGATGCTGCACAAACCCAAGATGCTGATCCTCGACGAACCGAGCACCGGCGTCGACCCCGTGAGCCGCATCGACCTGTGGCGAATGATCTCGGAGGCCGCCGCGGACGGTGCAGCCGTGGTGATGTCGACGACATACCTCGACGAGGCCGAGCGCGCCGGGCATCTCGTCGTCCTCGACTCCGGCCGAATCCTGACCCAGGGCTCCTACGACGAGGTGCGCGCCGGATTCACCGGCACCATCACCTCGGCAACGGATCCGGTGCGACCCGAATGGTCATGGCGCCGCGGCCGGGAGCGTCACGAATACTGGGAGGACGGCCATCCAGACACCGACGCCGCAACCATCACGCCAGACCTCGAAGACATCGTCATCGCGTTATCGCTGACACGCCGGCAGGAGGTCGGGACGTCATGACCGCTGAGGTACTACGGGCACGTTCGGTGACCCGGAAGTTCGGTGACTTCACGGCCGTCGACTCGATGTCGATGACGGTCGCCCCCGGCGAGGTGGTCGGCCTTCTCGGAGCCAACGGAGCCGGCAAGACCACGCTGATCCGGATGCTCCTGGGTCTGCTCGCCGCGACGGAAGGAGCCGTCGAATTGCTCGGCGGCCCGCCGGACCGAGCGCGCCGGGCACACATGGGTTACGTGCCCCAGAACCTGGGCCTCTACCGTGATCTGACCGTCGAAGAGAACCTGGCCTTCAGCGCGGAGGCCTACGGTGTTCCCGTGCCGGGTGTCCCTGCCGAACTCCACGATGCGCGCAACACCCTCGTCCGGGAACTGGCCCTGGGCGCGCAACGACAGGTGGCGTTCGTCGTGGCGCTGGCACACAAGCCCACCGTGCTGGTGTTGGACGAGCCGACCTCCGGCGTGGATGCACTGTCCCGCGCAAGACTGTGGGACACGATCCGGCACCAGGCCGACAACGGCGTCGGCGTCCTGGTCACCACCCACTATATGGAAGAAGCGCAGCAGTGTGATCGCCTGTTGCTGATGTCGTCCGGGCAACTCGTCGGCGCCGGCAGCGAGGACGACATCATCGGCGACACCCGCGCGGTCGCGGTGCACACACCGGATTGGGCACAGGCATTTGCGGCACTGAACGATGCCGGAGTCCCCGTGATCCTGGACGGCCGTGCGATCCGAGTCCCGGACACGGACCCGGCGACGATCGATTCCGTGCTGGACTCAGCCGGCATCGCGGCCGACATCCGGCCCGTGCGCGCCACCATCGAAGAGCGCATGCTGGTCCTCGCGCGTGCCGGAGCGCATGGATAGTCGCGCTCCCGGCAGGCCGAAGGTCGTCGCAGACTCCGCCGACAAGCGCGACACCATTCTGAGGTCGGCGCGAGAGCTGTTCTCCGATAGGGGCTTCGACCGAACGACGATGCGCGCTATCGCCGCCCGGGCCGGAGTCGACCCGGCGCTGATTCATCACTACTTCGGCAACAAGAACGCGCTGCTGGTGGCCGCCCTGCAGCCGGAGGTCGATGCGAAGACCGTGTTCTCCGGAATCACCCCCGAGACCGATGCGCCCGGTGAGATCTTCGTCCGACGCGTACTCGAATTCTGGGAGACGAACCCACAACAGCGCGCACGCGCAATCGCGCTGCTGCGAGTCGCCGTGACGCACGACGAGATCGCCATGCGAGTACGAGATTTCTTTCTCGGACTCGTGCAGCGCGCACTCGGCGGTGTCGTCCGTCGCGATCACCAGGACGAGCGTTACGCACTGGTGGTCAGCCAAACGGCCGGGCTGGCGATATCGAAGTACATCCTCCTGCTGCCCGACGTCGCCAACGCCCCCATCGACATCCTCGCTCAGCGCGTGGGGCCGAACATCGACAACTACCTCTTCCGCGACTTCGACGAGTAACTAGTCGCGGCGTTCGACCACCGCACGCTCCTTCGCTGCCTCTTCCCGGTCGATGCGGGCGAACACAAGATGCTGCTGACTGTAGGTCCAGATGTTGTTGCTCACCCAATACAGCAGAATCGCGATCATCAGGAATGGACCGCCTGCCAGAACGCCGAGGGGAAAGACCCACAGCGCCATCTTGTTCATCATCGCGGACTGCGGATTCGCGGCTGCCTCCGGACTCTGCCTCGCCAGCGACGCCCTCGCGTTGAAGTGGGTGGCCAGGCCGGCGATCACCATCAGGGGAATCGCCACCGCCGCGATCGTGGCCACCGTCGGGATTCCCCCGTGCGAGGCGAACGACGCCAGGGTGCTCTGCGGGCTGGTGATCGCCACCGAGATCGGCGCCCCGAACAGGCGAGCGCTGAGGAACGACTGCACGTCGGCGGCACTGAAGATGTAGTTCGCGGTGTGCGCGTTGGCCTCGGGCGACATCCCGAGCTGGCCGAGTCCGGTTCCGGTGCGGTTGAACGAGCGCAGCACGTGATACAGGCCGATGAACACCGGCGCCTGAACCAATGCCGGCAGACAGCCCATCAACGGATTGAACCCGTGCTCTTTCTGCAGCTTCTGCATCTCGGTGGCCTGACGCGCCCGGTCGCCGGCGTACTTCTTCTGCAGTGCCTTGATCTGTGGTCCGAGTTCCTGCATCTGGCGGGTCGTGCGGACCTGTTTGATCGCGGGTTTGAGTAGGAGGGTCCGGAGGGTGAAGACCAGGAAGACTACCGCCAGGGCCCAGGCGACGCCGTTGTCCGGGCCGAGTACCGCGCCGAACACCGTGTGCCAGAACCACAGGATCGCGGACACGGGGTAATAGATGAAGTCGAGCATGGGAGGACCTCTTTGCTGCACGGCGCGGCGAGACCGCGGCATCGTGCGAGTCGGAGTTTCACGCCAGATTCGAGGACCAGGGACGTGAATTTGTGACTGGGTCGACGAGGCGGCCGACGCAGTACCCGAAGGTGCTACGCGGCGGCGGCCAGGACCCGTCCGGGTGCTCGGGGAAGGCGAGGGCGGCCGGGGGTGTCCGGGGCGCTCTGACGACGGAACGCGCCACGCAGGCGCTGCTCCTCACGGGGTGGACCGGTGGCCGGCTCCGTCAACAAGTGCAACGGCGACCGCGCATGACCTGCGACGGCGAGCAGGAAAACGATCGCCACCGCGGCGCCCACGATTGCAGTCGGTCCGTCGATCGCGAGCGTTGCGGCAATCACCAATGCCAGCACGGCAACCCACGCGAGCTGAACGATGTTCAGCCCCTGCGCGAGAACAGACCGGATCCGTGCCATGCGTGCAGCATACCGAGCACGCCAGGTGCCGATGGAACCCGAGCTGATCAGCAGGTCGCGTGGGATTCCAAGCCCCGAAGGTAGTCGATCAGGGTGTCGAGGACGGCCTCGAGATCCTCCACACTCCCCGTCGACCGCAGAATCTGCACCCACCCCGAGTACCAAGCGGTTGCCTTCCCACTGACCCTTCAACGTGACAGCGAACGTGACCATCTACTCGATTGTTTCGAATCCTCCGGCCGCGGAGCGTCGGAACAGTTCGAGTTCCACCACCGTCACACCTTCACTGTTGCGCGCCGCCGCGGCGAGCGTCTGGGCGTTGCGGGCGCACTTCGACATCGCGGCGTCGTCGTAGCAGTCGTCGATCGCCGCGGGCGGGGTGAACCGTCCACCGAGCGACGAAGAGTCGACATGCCAGGCGAGGCGACCCTGCCACCAGCGGGACAGTGCCTGCTCGTGCGCGATGCCTCGGGGTACTTCGACTCCGATGACCCGCAACGAGGTGTAGTTGGCGCGGACCAGTTCCTCGTACACCTTGGGGCCCTGTGCGGGCCACCGGAGTGTTCCCTCGATCAGGACGTTCTCGCCGCGGTCCAGGCACAGATGGCGGATCTGATCGATCAGGGCGGTGGATTCGTCGTGGACCAACGCTGCCAACTCCCGCGGCGCCAGCGGTGCGCCGTCCGCGAGGTTCGTGCCGAGTAGTTCCGCATAGTCACCGTCGCGGAGTGCCTGTCCGATGAGGAAGTTCTTTGACCTCGTCGGCGTCGAGGCTTCGGTATCCGTCCAAGTCGGGGATATGTTCGCGGAGCAGGGTGCTTTTCCCGGCCCCGGGTGCGCCGGCGGTGAGGATCGCCGAGCGTCCCTCGCGCAGCGGGGTGGCCCGTGCGAGATACCGGTCGATGACCGTGCGGCGGAACCGCAGCCGGGTAGGGGATGCCGCGAACCGGACCATCGTGTTCGTGTCGGACTTGGTATGTAGCGGGCCGCCGGGCATAGACATGGCGGCCAGCTGCGCGGCAACGGTACCGCGCAGCGGATCCGGGTAGTTCACGCAGACCGTGCCGCCTGTTCGAGGGCTTCCCTGTTTCGCTCCATCAGCCGACCGATCTCATCGTCGGTCAGCAATCCGCGGTAGTAGGCGCGTTCGATCTCGTCCCAGCTGCCGGGCTCGTACGCATCGGCAGACACTCCACCGCTGACCGGGACGCGGCCGAAGGTGAACTGCCAGTCCAGCAGAATCTGCATCATCTCGTCGTCGCTGATCTCGCCGGCGGTGCGGCGGTCGATGACCTCGGTCGGTGTTCGATCGAGTAGAGCCGGGTTCTCCAGCACGGTGCGCAGCATGCGATGAATCGTCGGTTGCGAGATTCCGATGTGCTCATGGATGACCCGTTGGGTGATGTTGGCGGCGTTCGCCTCGGCCACCGCCCGCAGGACATCGAGGTCGGCGACCCTGCGCCGGGCAGCCGCCACGTCGAGAGCGGCGACGGCCTTGCGGTCGATGGTGTCCACGACAACCACCTCCTCGGGTTGATTCACAATGAATCACCGACCTCACAATACCCACCCCCACCGACCCCGTCCACTGAGCCAAATCGATCGCTCCAGCGTCCTTGACCAGGCCAACCATCGATCACGGCCCACCGATGAAGGAGGCCGGGCACCCGCACCGTGTGGGCACTCACGTGGGATCGGCTGTGCCCCGCGTGATGCAGCCGCCAGTCACGCGGCGATTACCCTGTCATGATGGCTGCAATCCCGGATTCCACAGTGGGCACGAACACCGCGGTGTCCGGCCTCGAGAGCACCTTCGCCGACGACCTGGGCGCCCTGACGGTGCCGTGGCAGGGCGCTCCTGCGCCGGATCCCACGCTGCTGGTGCTCAACGAGCAGCTCGCGGCGACGCTGCGGTTGGACGTACAGGCACTGCGAAGCGAGGACGGGGTCGGTGTCCTGTCCGGATCGACGGCACCGACCGGAGCCAAACCGGTGGCGATGGCATATGCGGGCCACCAGTTCGGCGGATACGTCCCGCTCCTCGGGGACGGTCGGGCGTTGCTGCTCGGCGAACTGACCAGCGGTGATGGGCAGCGCGTCGATCTGCACCTCAAGGGCTCGGGGCGAACGCCGTTCTCCCGAGGCGGCGACGGTTTCGCAGTAGTCGGCCCGATGCTGCGTGAATACCTCGTCAGCGAGGCCATGTACGCCCTCGGCATCCCCACCACCCGCGCACTGTCGGTGGTCGCGACGGGCGGGCACGTGCACCGCGACGGCACCGAACCCGGCGCCGTACTCGCCCGGGTCGCGGCCAGCCACCTCCGGGTCGGCACCTTCGAATACGCCGCGCGGCAAGCCGGGCTGCTGCAACCGCTCGCCGACTACGCGATCGCCCGCCACTACCCCGAGCTGACCGAACTGCCGACGACCGGCGCCGGCAACCGCTACCTGAGATTCTTCGAGGCCGTCGTCGAAGCGCAAGCATCACTGGTGGCACGGTGGATGCTCACCGGTTTCGTGCACGGAGTGATGAACACCGACAACACGACCATCTCCGGGGAGACCATCGACTACGGTCCGTGCGCTTTCCTCGACACATTCGACCCGGCAGCGGTGTTCAGTTCGATCGACCACGGCGGCCGCTATGCGTTCGGCAATCAACCCGCTGTCCTGAAGTGGAATCTGGCGCGCTTCGCCGAAACGCTGCTCACGCTGATCGATTCCACACCGGACGACGCGATCACCGCGGCATCGGCAGCCCTCGACACCTTCGATCAGCGTTACGACGGCCACTACGCGACCGGTATGGCGGCAAAGCTCGGTATGACCGGCACACCCCTCGACCGAACACTGATCGACGACCTTCTGACGCTGATGAAAGGCCACGGCATCGACTGGACAAGCGGCTTCCGCGCTCTCGCCGACGAACTACGCGGAAACTCGACACCTCTCGACGCCCTCGCACCGCGCGAGCACACCGGGCCGTGGTTGCAACGCTGGCGCGGCGCCCTGCAAGAACACGGGCGCGGGGCAGCGGAGACCGCAGACGCAATGGACCGCGTCAACCCGATGTACATCCCACGCAACCATCAGCTCGACGCAGCCTTGCGGGCCGCGACCGACGGTGAACTCGCTCCATTCGAGAAGCTCCTCGAGGTCGTCACCCATCCATTCGACCGCCGCGACGACTGGGCCGACTACACCACACCCGCCCCGCCGTCATTCACCAGAACATTCCAAACCTTCTGCGGCACATAACTTTCGCACGACGAGCAGGGTCGTCGCCCTCTCCATCGGCGACAGCGTCCCGTATCCGGCGCTCCAGGTGGGCAGCGGACCTGGTGGCCAGCGCCATGGCCGAAGGAGAACGGCAGCACCGGACAGGACGCCAGCAACTCGAACACTGGGCTCGGGTGGGGCGTGCGGTCTCGAGTCGGCAGACCGCGGCCCGGCGCCGAGTGGAGGACGCTCTCGCCGGCCGGTTGCCGCTCAGTGAACTCGGAATCGAAGAAGGCACAGTGTTCGACACCGAGATCGACGCGGCGATCGAAGAACAACTGGCCACCACCGATTACGACGCCACGCTTGCAGCCCGGGGAGTCACCACGGTCGCGCTGTCCGAGGACGGTCAGCTCATCGAGCACCGTCCCGACGGCACGCACACAGTCCTGCCCGAGTGAAACGACAGTCACACAGCAGCGCCGGGGCCCTGAAGTAGTTCGACGTCGCCGGCGTGCATCGACTCGCCGCAGTGTGTGCAGCGCAGGTCGACTTTGCTGATCTCGCCGCACGCGTGGTGGCGGTAGAGGACCGGCGGGCCCGCCTCCCCCGCGAGCCAGTTGTCGCCCCAGTTGGCCATTGCCATCAGAACGTCGAGGAGTTGGATGCCCTTCTCCGTCAGAACGTATTCGTACCGCGGCCGTCGGTCGTAGGGCCGGCGCTCGAGCACTCCGCGCTCCACGAGGTGGTTGAGTCGTTCGGTCAGGACCTTGCGCGAGATGCCGAGGTCGGCCTGAATCTGCTCGAACCGGGTGAATCCGGCCCACACGTCACGCAGGATCAGCGGTGACCAGGGCTCCCCGATGACGTCGAGCGTTCGCGCGATCGAGCACGCCATCCCACCGAAATCTGTGCGTTGCATGGATCCAGCCTACCAATTGGGGTTCCTTCAAGGAACTCACACTGTTACGCTCATGGAGTCTCCTGAAGGAACCCCGAAAGGGACACGAATGAGCAAGGTCATCAGCGCCCACGCAGTCTCGGTCGACGGCTACATCACCGGCCGCAGTCCCGGACCCGGACACGGAATCGGTGACGGGACATCCCTGTTCGACTGGTACGGCGACGGCGACACCCCCAGCCGGTTGTTCGACGGGTTCAGTCTGAGCGAGCCCAGCGCCCGGATCTTCGACACCCTCGCCGGACGCGTCGGTGCGGTCGTTGCAGGACGCAACACGTACGAGGATTCCGGTCGTTTCGGCGGCGGCGGCCCCCACCCGACCGCTCGCGTGTTCGTCCTCAGCCATCAACCCGTGCCGGAGTTGTCCGAGCAACAGACGCTCGTCACCAGCGGCATCGAGGACGCGGTCGCGGCGGCGCGCGAAGCCGCCGGAGACAAGGACGTCAGCCTCATGGGCGGCGGAGTCCTGACCGCGGCCTTGACGGCCGGGCTCGTCGACGAGGTGGTCCTGCACCAGGTGCCCGTCCTGCTGGGCGCCGGTCGCCGTTTCTTCCAGGAACTTCCGGAGCACGTACAACTCCGTCTACGGGAGGCCGTCCCGGCGCCCGGCGTGACCCATCTCCGCTACGCGGTGGTCCGATGACCCTCGCCGACGGCGGGCCCACCCCCACGACCCCGGCTTCGCGCCGGCAACCCCGATGAAGGAGCAGACCCATGCTTGACCCCGACGTGCGCCGCGTACTCGACGGCACCTCGATCGCTCACCTCGCCACGGCACTCCCGGACGGCTCGCCCCACACCGTTCCCCTCTGGATCGGCACCCACGACAACCGAATCGTCTTCCTCACCGGCCCCGGCTCACGCAAGGCACGCAACCTGCGCCGCGACCCGCGGATGGCACTGTCCATCGCGCCCGTAGACAACCCGTTCGAGCCCGTCGTCGTCCGAGGGCGAGTCGTCGAATGGCTCGACGGCGATGCCGCGTGGGCGATCATCGACCAGCTGTCCACGAAATACACCGGCGCGCCCTACCCCCGAGACGATGAGCGCGTCGTGGCCGTGATCGAGCCCGAGCGACAGACTGTCGGCGTCGGCTGAGCCGATTACAGACGGACTGCTCGCTCACTCCGGAGGTGAGCTGTCCCCGCGCTTCAGCGTCGCGGTCAGGCCGGCCAGGAGGATGTCGACTCCGCGTTCGAGTTCGGCGGCGCCGTCGTAGGACGCCAGCACCGGTGCCAGACCCCGCAGGAGCGGGAACTCGCCGATCGGCAGACGATGCAGGCCGAGGCGAAGGAGGTCGTCGGATTCTTCGGGGCGCTCGACGAGTTCCTGCAGTTCGTTGAGGACGTGGCCGTAGAGGAAACCGAACAACGCCCGATAGACATGCAGGGCGTCGGCGTCGGTGAAACCCGTCCGGGTCAGCAGGGTCAGGATGTCCTCGAGGGGGCGCAGGGTGCCGAGCGGCCTGAGCCCGAGCGGCGTCGACAGCGGCCGGGTGACCAGGAGCGGCACGACCTGAGGATGGGCGAGGGCCAGCCGACGGAAACCCCGCGCGACCTCCCGAAGTTGGGTAGCCCAATCGCCGTCGCCGGTATCGACCTCCAGTTCGTCGAGCACGCGCTCCGCGAGACCGTCGAGCAGCGCGGCCTTGTTCGGGGCGTGACGGTAGAGAGTCATCGGGTCGCGGTCGAGCGCCTTGCCGAGGCGGCGCATGGACAGCCCGTCGATTCCGTCCCGGTCGACGATCTCGAGCGCAGTTTCGAGTATCCGCTCCCGGGTAATCGGGCCGTCGTCGGAGTGGATCGAACGACGTTCGGGCTCATCGGCCATCACGACACCTCCACCAACACTGTAGGCCTGAACTGTAGATCTACAGTGTTGACAGCCTGAGGAATGCGGCGTTCACTTCAGGGTGAAGCACGGAGCGGGTCCGGAAATCGGGAGTCGAATATGGCGATATCCGACATCAAGGAATACGCACATCTCACCGAGGAGGATGTCGAGGCGCTCCGCTCCGAACTCGACGCCATCCGGCGAGACATCACCGATTCGCTCGGTGAGCGCGATGCCACCTATATCCGTCGCACGATCGCCTTCCAGCGTGCGCTGGATGCCGCTGCGCGCCTGGTGATCCATTGCAGCCGGGCGCGAATCGGGTGGGTCCTCGGGACCACGGCCCTGGCTCTGGCCAAGAGCGTGGAGAACATGGAGATCGGGCACAACGTCTCCCACGGTCAGTGGGACTGGATGAACGACCCCGAAATCCACTCCAGCACGTGGGAGTGGGACATGGCAGGCGTGTCGTCCCAGTGGCAGTACTCGCACAACTATCGCCACCACGTGTTCAGTAACGTGGTCGGGATGGACGACGATCTCGGGTTCGGCGTCATCCGCATCACCCGCGACCAACCCTGGAAGCCGGACAATCTACTGCAGCCGCTGCGGAACCTGTTGCTGGCGTCCACATTCGAATGGGGCATCGCCCTGCACGGCCTGTATTCCGAACGGGACCGCGTCGACACCGCCGCCGAGAAGAGTGCCCACACCCGAGCACTGCTCGGCAAGATCGCTCGACAGGCCGGCAAGGACTACGTGCTCTTCCCCGCCGTCAGCGGGCGGCGGTGGCGACGGACGCTGAAGGCGAACCTCTCGGCCAACCTGCTCCGAAATCTGTGGGCGTACGTCGTGATCTTTTGCGGGCACTTCCCGGACGGCGCAGAGAAGTTCACGCCCGCGGAACTGGAACACGAGACCCGGGCCGAATGGTATCTACGCCAGATGCTGGGCACCGCCAACTTCCGGGCCGGAGCGGTGCTAGCGTTCCTGAGCGGCAACCTCTGCTACCAGATCGAGCATCACCTGTTCCCCGACCTTCCCAGCAATCGCTACGCAGAAATCGCGACGCGGGTCCGCGCGTTGTGCGAGAAATACGATCTGCCATACACCACGGGTTCGCTTGCCAAGCAATACTTCCTGACCCTACGCACCATCCACAAACTGGCGTTCCCGGACCGGTTCCTGTCCGCGACCGCCGACGACGCTCCCGAGACCGCGTCCGAACTGAAATTCCGCACCGCCCTCACCCCGCCCTCCGACGGAGGCACCGGACGGCGTGCGGGACTGCGCACCGCGTTGCGCGAAGCCACAGCGAACCGCCGACGACATGCGACAGGGCGCCGACGGGCCTGACGCACCGCTTGCTCCCACAGGGGGTGGGTAATGAGCACCCTTGGGTGGCTGTCGACCGGCTCCCTCCGGGGGCAGTGTTGGTGTGGTCAAGGAACACTCGACCACCCACCAGCAAGGACTCCGCATGTTTCGCCACACCGCCATTCGCGCCGGCCTGATGTTCGCCGCAGTCGCCTTCTCCGTCACCGGCGCGGCCGGAATCGCGCACGCCATGCCCGCTTCGACGGGCGGCGGTGACGTCGCCGTCACCTCACAGTCGGACCGTGACAACCGCGACCGGGATCGGCGCGACCGTTTCGACGACGACGCGCAGGGCGCAATGTGCCAGGGTCAGGCCGTCGTCGACCACCCCAGCTGCTCCTCGCTGCCGTACTGATCCCCCGATCGAGCTGCCACAGCGCCGCAGTCGCTGTGGCAGCGGCGGTCGAGGTTCTCTACCTGACCGGGTGAGGGCTACCGCGCACGCGAAAGCTTCGCGAAAAGCTCGGCCCAGCGGACATGCGGATGCGCCTCGAGCAGTGCCCGGCGCTGACGTTCGGTCATCCCACCCCAGATGCCGAATTCGACGCGATTGTCGAGCGCATACGCGCCGCATTCCATCAGCACCGGGCAGTGCCGGCACAGCGCGGCGGCCTTGCGTTGGGCGGCTCCTCGCACGAAGAGCCGATCCGGGTCTCCGTCTCGGCACCGGCCTCGCGTGATCCAGTGGAGTTCCGACATGTGGAGTCATTCCCCTCTCGAACACCGAACACGGTCAGGGCACTGGGAATGCGGGCACAGCCCGATGAAGCAAGGGAAGGATTCAGCTGCGGACAGATTTTCGCAACACATCGGCTCCGGCGACGAGGCGCGATCGACAATCGCACCGATGACAGATTAACTGCACCTCGTGCCGATCGCGCGTCGACGCTTGGATCAGGCGCTTGGATCAGGTACGACGGGATGCGCGGATCGCGTAGATCACGGCCCCGAGCGCGAGGACGATCACACCGGGAATCACCGACGCCAGGGGAAGGAACGCGGCGAGGACGATGCATCCGACGGCACCGACGACCGCCACCAGACGCGGCCACGGTTTCGCGGACAGAGTCCAGGCGGACGCGTTGGCGATCAGGTAGTAGATCAGCACCGCGAACGAGGAGAACCCGATGACGCCGCGCAGGTCCGCGGTTGCGGCGAGGAGCGCCACCACCACACCCACCGCCAACTCGGCCCGGTAGGGCACCGCGAACCGGGGGTGGACGGCGTCGAGCAGACGCGGCAGGTGGCCGTCGCGTGCCATCGCGAATGTCGTCCGCGAGACCCCGAGGATCAGGGCGAGCAGCGAGCCCAGCGCGGCGATCACCGCGGCCACCCGGACGACCGGCTCGAGACCCCCGAATCCCGCAGCGGCAACCGCCTGCGCGAGCGGATCCGTCGCGGCCGCGAGGGCGTCGGCACCGAGCGCGTTCAGGACGGCGACCGCCACGCACAGGTACACGACGAGGGTGATCGCCAGGGCGAGGGGAATTGCCCGGGAAATGGTCCGGGCCGGGTCCTTCACCTCCTCGCCGAGCGTGGCGATCCTGGCGTACCCGGCGAACGCGAAGAACAGCAGACCGGCGGCCTGCAGGACGCCGGTCACGCCGTGGCCGGACGTGATCTCCAGGCCGTCGAACCCGGTGTCGGGGCCGGTCAGACACACGATGACGATAACCGCGAGGACGGCGAGCACCGTGAACACGATGACCCGAGTGACCAGGGCCGACTTCTGCACACCGAAGTAATTCACGGCGGTGATCACGACGACGGCGACCACCGCGACGAGATGCTCGCGGCCGGGCCAGGCGTAGGCGCCGACGGTCAGGGCCATCGCGGCACACGACGCGGTCTTGCCGACGACGAACCCCCAACCCGCGAGATACCCGAAGAACGGTCCCAGGCGTTCACGTCCGTAGACGTAGGTGCCACCGGACTGCGGATACAACACGGCGAGCCGGGCCGACGAATTGGCATTGCAGTAGGCGATGACCGCGGCCACGGCCAACCCGACGAGCAGTGCGCCGCCGGCGGCGGACGCAGCAGGCCCCAGCGCAGCGAAGATCCCCGCCCCGATCATCGACCCCAGGCCGATCATCACCGAGTCGAACACCCCCAACCGCCGACGCAACTGCGGTGACGCGGCGGGGTACGCGTCGTTGCCGTCCGAATTCTCGTCATCGGTCATGCGTGGCAGTTTCCCCTTCGAACGTGCGATGTCTGGCCGCCCAACGCTAGCGCCCTCCGGTACGCAGACGTGAACTCCACGGTGTCAAACGGTTTCGGCTCTGCGGCATACTCGCAGCCACGAGCAGGGCTGCGACGGCCGGGTGTGGACTTCGCATTCGGATTGTCGGTAACCACGCGAAGGGGTGATTTCCACCAACCGCTCGGACCATAATTGGTCCATCGGGAAACAGGTACTCCGGACATCGTCTGCAACCCGAGACTCATCGGCCGGTGGAAGCCGGGCGACAATCAAATCAAAGGTGAGATCAGATGAACACGTTCGCATTGCGCACGGCGATTACATCGGCCGCGATCGCCACCGCTTTTGCACTCGGTTCCGGCTTCGCAGCGGCGGCACCGGCATTTCATGGAGACCCGAACACACCCGGTACACAGCTCCACGTCCACAACGACTCCCCGAACGACATGAACAGTTACCAGTGTGGGGCGATCGGCGTCGGGGGTGCCGGAGTCGGATCGAACTCCCCCGGAGGCAGCGGGCAGCTCAACGGCGTCTTCTTCGGCAGCGGCCCGGTCCAGGGTGGTTGCGTCGGCAACGACGGGTCGGTGCATTTCCCGTCCGGACGCGCCGAGTAGTAAGAACCCCACCTGAAGCCGCCCGACGAGGATCACTGATATCGAGTCGGGTGGCGCGCCATATCATTATTTCCTTGCAACCGCTAGAGTCGCAGGGATGCAAATACGACTCCGCGCTCATCGAGCGCACCAGACCGCACAACCGTCCCGTGGCCGTTGACAGCGCTGATGCCGTCCTTGATGGCGACCAGACCGACGAGCGCCTCGCCCGCGCGGTGATCGAGGCCCTCCAGGCGGGCAGGTCGTGGGCGCACATCGCCACGCATCTCAGGGTTCCACCTCCAGCCATCCGCGACCGGCTCGGCATGACCGATCGGGACTGGCAGGAGGCAATCGTCGCCCACGAGAATGCCTGCGCGGCCCGTCTCGACGATCTGTCCTGGTCCCGGCGCTCGTAGACGAGACAGCAGTCTCGACCACCCGCCGCTGACCCACGGTTCTGGGCAGGACCGACCGCCCAGCAAATTGCGGGCTGCGCGATTTGCTAGAAAATGAGGCGTGGATTCTGAACAGGTCTTCGGTGGCGGTGAGCCGCAACGGGTGGGCAGCTTCCGCTTCTTCCTGGACGGGCAACGGTGGGAATGGTCCGAGGCCGTCGCACAGATGCACGGCTACCGGCCCGGCGAGGTCACGCCGACCACCGAACTGCTGCTCTCCCACAAACACCCCGAGGACCACCCGCACGTCGCACGGGTCCTGGACCGGATGATCAACGACGCCGAACCGTTCTCCAGCAAACATCGCATCATCACCGCCACCGGAAAGGTCCGCCACGTCGTGGTCGTCGGCGACCGCATGCACGACGACGCCGGCGCCGTGATCGGCACGAGCGGGTTCTACATCGACATCACCGAGTCCCACCGCAGCGACGTCAAAGATTCGGTCGACGAAACCGTCGCCGAACTCGAGCAATCGAGGGCTGTAATCGAACAAGCCAAGGGGGCGCTGATGCTTGTCTACGGTATCCCCGCCGACCGCGCGTTCGACATCCTTACCTGGCGCTCACAAGAAACCAACACCCGGCTCCGCACGATCGCCGAACACATCGTCGCCGCATTCGAGGAGGTCGAACCCGACACCGGCCTGCGCACCCGATTCGACCACGTGCTGCTCACCGCCCACCAACCATCCCACCGACCGCAGTAGCGGACGGTCCCGCGGGCTGTTCAGGAGGTCAGTCGCTCGGCCGCGTGCCCCACCCCTCCCGCACCGTTACTGCTGCTCGGCGCGCCGACGCCCCTATCCGGTGTGACGCCCGCTGTAGGCGCACAACGTGCCCCATGCCGCGGCGACGCCGGCGGCCTTTGCCTTGGTCGCCGCGTCGGGAAGCGTGAGTCCGAAGACCGCGGCATCACCGAAATCGGAGACCACCCGGACCGCGACTGCGGCGCGTAGCGCCGCCCCGGCAGGTGCCGTGACCAGGGCCAGGCCGCTCGCCGCATCACGCACCCCCACCGCCCGGATCACCGTCGCGACCTCGGGAGGGACGACGCCGTCGGCGCGAGTGAGTTTGCAGGGCTTCGCGAGAAGTTTCGGTGAGGCGATGATCGCAACACTGTATGCGGCGGTCAGGACACCCAGAACCCGAGGAAGAATGCGCGCGGCGGAAGTCGACATAGCGCCCGTATACCCCGCACCGGCGTGGCCCACGCACCGCGCCGCAATCGCCGCGGCGGGCCGTCAATCATTGCCGCTGGCAACGGGGTTGGTGCGAAGCGTCCGCTGTTCGTCCGATTGCCGGACCTGGATCCGTCCGTTCCGCACGCGGGCCTCGTACACCGGCTGTGGCCGGGTCGCCGGGCCTCGGTCGATCCGACCGTCCGCCACCTGGAAGCGACTCCCGTGCCACGGGCATTCGACACACCCCTCCTGCAGGGAGCCGTCGCCGAGTGGAGCCCCTCGGTGGGTGCAGCGATTGCTCAGCGCGACGACGCCGTCGCTTCGGTTCACCAGTAGCACCGACACGGTGCCGACGAGCACGGCGAGCATGTCCCTGCCGGTCAGGGCTGTTTCCGCGGCCGCATCCGTCCATTCCGAGGGCAGAGTGGAAAACGCGGTGGTATCTACGCCGACTCCGGCGGCGTAAGACAGATGGCCACCGAGCCATCCGCTGACTCCGAGCAGTCCTGCACCGAGCACGGACAGGCCGACGCCGACGCCGTGACGGCCACGCCTTCGGGCGGTCCACGACGCGAGGTACGAGGCGATGGCCGCGTAGTTCGACGCCGCGTGGACTGCGCCGACCCTGCGCTCGGCACCGAGGGTGTCGGCCCAGTCCGACGCACCCGTCAGCGTGGCCGGCACGGCGGCAAGAGCCCCAAGACCCACCAGTTTCGCCGCGGCCGGACGCGCACTGTTGCCGCCGAGCACGTCGAGGAAGCCCGCGCTGACCCACGCCCCGATGGGAACGGTGACCAGGAACGGGTGGAGAGGGTGCCCCAGATCGGTACCGGACAACGCGTCCTTGACCCGACCCGCTGGAAGCCACTTGTTGATGGCGTCCACCACCGCGTCCGCGGGCCGATCCACAGTGCGGGCATGTTCGAGCCGACGCACGCTTCGCTCGAGCAGGTTCACGTCCACCTCATCTCGATATTCATTCGAATCGAACACCTTTCGCGTCATCCAGGCGTGGATACCCGATCTTCGTCAGCCCGGTAGCGTCTCGCCACCGAGTGGGGCGAGGACCTCCCCGGAGTAGTAGGACGACAGCAGGCCGGCAGCAAAGAAGACGTAGGACGGTGCGATCTCATCGGGTTGCGCGGCCCGCCCGTAGGGTGCCTGCTTCCCGAAATCGGCCACCTTCTCCTCGTCCATCGTCGCCGGGATCAGTGGAGTCCACACCGGGCCGGGCGCAACACAATTGACCCTGATGCCGCGATCCAACAGCGCCTGAGCCAACGAGTAGGTGAGCGCGGTCACCGCACCCTTGGTTGCGGAATAGTCGATCAGCGCCTTGTTCCCGCGCAGTCCGTTGACCGAACCGGTGTTGATGATGGAAGAATCCCGACCGAGATGCGGCACCGCGGCCCTCGTCACGTGGAAGTAACTGTCGATATTCACCGAGAACGTGCGCCGCCACTGCTCGTCCGACAGCTCGAGGAAATCGTCGACCGGCTCCTGGAACGCCACGTTGTTGACGACGATGTCCAGCCCACCCAACTCCGAGACCGTGCGGGCGACGACATCCCGGCAGTGCTGCGGCTCGGCGAGATCGCCGGCGAATGTGCGGCACTGCCGCCCTTGCGCTTCGACCAACCCGGCGGTGTGGGCGGCGTCGTCGTCCTCCTCGAGATACGCGATGGCCACATCCGCGCCTTCCTTCGCGAAGGCGACCGCCACCGCACGCCCTTTCCCCGAGTCCCCACCGGTGATCAGTGCCCGTTTGCCCTCCAACAGTGCGTTTCCCCGGTAGGCGCGCATCTCGTCACGCGGCTCTTCCGCCATCTCCGAGGTGCGGCCAGGGTAGTCGATGGTGTGCGGGGTGTGTTCGCTCATTCACCTCTCCGATCGGGAAACGGTCATCCCACGGATACCCGACCCTCGACAGGGTGAATCGCTGGCGACTTACGCCCGAGACCTCTACCAGACCCCCGGATTCGGCGACACCGTCGACTGCACCCAGATCAAGCAGCCCCCGCCGCCGCGACTGAGCAGTTCCACGCCCATAACGCGTCACCGGCTGTGATGGCAGTTACTTTCCAGCGATTCTCTTCAACATCGAGCGCCGGGTCATTACCCTTGACCACACACCCTGCACCCGCCCCTTCCGGGCGACACAGGGGGTGAAGCATCCGGGGTTNCTCCCGGTATCACCGATGTCGAGCCCAGGCATCAACGCACCCAGACACCTACTGCTGTGGATGTGGCGGCGCACCGAATTGCCGTCCCGGATCCGGTCCGTCGCTGCTCCGTTGGCGACCACGTCCCCGGGCCGCGCGAGTGTGCACGCGATATGTCGAGGGGTCATCTCGCACACACTTCGGCCGACCACAGCAGGCGGGGGCTTAACCCGTTCGACTTTCGAAAGCGACCCACGCCACCATGCTCGACCATTCGCACCACCCCATCGACCAGGACTGGCAGCATCTCGCCTCCTGCCGCGGCACCGACACCGACATGTTCTTCTCCCCCGACGGAGAACGCGGCAGCGTCCGCGCCCGACGCGAGCACGCCGCCAAACAGATCTGCCACAACTGCCCCGTCCTCGCCGAATGCCGNGACCACGCCCTCACCACCACCGAGGCCTACGGCATCTGGGGCGGCATGTCCGAAACCGAACGCACCCGCCACACCCGACGCACCCGCCACGCCGCCCGACCCCCACGCGCGTGGGAGCGACGAACCCACTAACAGGACAGACGCTGCCGCGGGGCCGCGTCGTCGCTCTACTCGGGTAGGCGAAGGCCTTCGAGCTGCCCATTGGCAGACCGGTTCGCCACCGACCGACAGGGGTAACCGGACCACGTGAGCAGCAGACGCGGACTGCGCGTGGTGGTGATCGGCGGGACCGGCAACGTCGGGACCAGCGTGGTGTCCGCCCTCGGGGCCACCCCGGACGTAGAGACTGTATTGGCAGTCGCCCGCAGGCCCACCGCCTGGACCACCTCGAAGACCACCTTTGTCACTACCGACATCGCGACGGGTGACCTGCGAGCTGTTGTCCGTGGCGCGGACGCCGTGATCCATCTCGCCTGGTTGTTCCAGCCGACGAGAAAACCCGCCGTGACGTGGCGTAACAACGTGCTGGGCGCTATCGGCGTGTTCGACGCCGTCGCCGCCGAACGAGTACCCGCCCTGGTATATGCGTCGTCCGTGGCTGCTTACTCCCCGAGACCCTCCGACCGGGAAGTCAGCGAGAACTGGCCTACCCACGGGTGGCCCGGAGCCGCGTATCCCCGAGAGAAGGCCTATCTCGAACGTTGGCTCGACGCGTATGAGATCCGCAATCCCGCAGTCCGGGTGGTGCGGATGCGGCCAGGGTTCATCTTCAAACGCGAGTCCGCGACCTCACAGCGCCGGCTGTTCGGCGGCCCATTCGTGCCGGGTTCGTTGGCCCGCCGCGCAGCTGTGCCCGCCGTGCCGCTACCGGACCAGCTCCGGGTACAGATCCTGCACACCGACGATGCCGCAGCCGCATACGTACAGGCCGTCCTCCGGCCGGTACACGGCGCGTACAACCTGGCCACCGACCCTCCTGTCGATCGGCGGTTCCTGGCCGACTACTTCGGGGCACGCCCCGTGCGGATTCCCGCGGGGGCACTGCGTGCCACCCTCGCCGCCGCATGGCACACACGCCTTGTTCCAGCCACTCCGGGACTCGTCGACACGGTGCTGCATCTACCCCTGATGGACAGCACCCGCGCGCGGACCGAACTCGACTGGTCACCCGCCTACACCCCACACGACACCTTCACCGAATTCCTCGACGGCCTCCGGGCGGGAAGCGGCCTGCCCACCGCGCCCCTGGCCGCGGACACCGCCCGCCGCCGATGGCACGAAATCACTACCGGCGTCGGACGCACACCCTGAATACCGCTGTCCAAGTCGATGTTCGAATCGGTGGTCCGAGCCCATCCGGGCGATCGATCGGTTAACCCAGTCCGTCCCTGGGCATTCGGACTGCATGGCTACCTATCGAGTACTCGATCCCACCGGCAACGTCGTCGAGACCAAGGACATCGAAAGCGCGGAAGATGCACACGCCTGGTTCGTCGACGTCCGTGCCGACAACAGCGAACTCGGCTGGCGGATGGAAGTCCAGCACACCGACGGCTGGTCGTTCTTCGACGACACCGAAGGCGCTCGCTAGGACGATCGGACGGCAGCGGACGAGCGGCAGGCTTGGGCCCGGGATAGCCAGTCTATGACGCGACCGGAACCGCAGTCCGACCGCGCACGGTGCTTGACTAACCCCTCCGGCGAGTCGTATCCCGGACTGCCAAATCTCGACCCGACGGGATACGGCCCGCTCCCTCCAGATTAAGTCGTTCCCGAACAGACCTCAACGGCCGATTCGATACGAGGTCACGCCGCGGCCCTCCGGGTCCCGATGCGCGCGAACTAGGGAAGTAGCACAACATATTTCGTCGATCAGGCCGTCCGATGCTCGGCAGGCGACTCTCGTGAGCGCATTCCGTGTTGCAGCTTGATTCGACATCTGTCAATATCGACGCATGTCGAATCAGGATGGGCCGGACGGCGGCGAGTGCTGCTCGCCGCTCACGCGTGAACCACTGACCGAGGACTGGGCCGGCGACCTGGCCCGGATGTTCAAGGCCCTCGGCGATCCGGTGCGCCTTCGTTTGCTGAGCCTGATCGCCAGCCACGCCGGCGGCGAAGCCTGTGTCTGCGACATCTCCGCGTCGTTCGATCTGTCGCAGCCGACGATCTCGCACCACCTGAAGGTGCTCCGCGCCGCCGGGCTGCTGGACTGCGAACGCCGCGGCACCTGGGTGTACTACTGGGTGATCCCGTCGGCGTTGCAACAGCTGTCCGCCGTGCTGCTGACCGAGGGCGGCCCCGCCGTGCCGTCCCCCACCTGCGCCGAGACCCTCGCATGAGCGCCGCCCCGGCTACCGAGCACCCTGCCGTCGTCGGCAAACTCTCGGCCCTCGACCGTTTCCTGCCGGTGTCGATCGGCGTCGCGATGATCGCAGGGCTGCTCCTGGGCAGGCTGATTCCCGGGCTCGGCGACACCCTGAGCGCCGTCGAGATCGACGGCATCTCGTTGCCGATCGCACTCGGACTGCTGGTCATGATGTACCCGGTGCTCGCGAAGGTCCGCTACGACCGTCTCGACACCGTCACCGGCGACCGCCGCTTGCTGATCGGTTCCCTGCTGCTGAACTGGGTCCTCGGCCCGGCGCTGATGTTCGCGCTGGCCTGGCTGCTGCTGCCGGACCTGCCGGAGTACCGCACCGGTCTGATCATCGTCGGCCTGGCCCGTTGCATCGCGATGGTGATCATCTGGAACGACCTGGCGTGCGGTGATCGGGAGGCCGCTGCCGTCCTGGTGGCGATCAACTCGGTGTTCCAGGTCGTCATGTTCGCCGCGCTCGGCTGGTTCTACCTGTCCGTGCTGCCCGGCTGGCTCAGTCTCGAACAGACCACCATCGACACCTCGCCGTGGCAGATCGCGAAGTCGGTGCTGATCTTCCTGGGCATCCCTCTGCTCGCCGGCTACCTGACGCGCCGCTTCGGCGAGAGCGCCAAGGGCCGCGACTGGTACGAGTCGACATTCCTTCCGCGCATCGGCCCGTCGGCGCTGTACGGGTTGCTGTTCACCATCGTGATCCTCTTCGCCTTGCAGGGGGACCAGATCACCTCCCGGCCGTGGGACGTCGTCCGAATCGCGATCCCGTTGCTGGCGTACTTCGCGATCATGTGGGTCGGCGGCTACCTGCTCGGCGCCGTCATGGGTCTGGGCTACGAACGCACCACCACCCTGGCGTTCACCGCCGCAGGCAACAACTTCGAACTCGCCATCGCGGTGGCCATCGCCACCTACGGCGCCACCTCCGGGCAGGCCCTGGCCGGTGTCATCGGACCGCTGATCGAGGTCCCCGTCCTCGTCGGCCTGGTCTACGTGGCCCTGGCGCTTCGCACGCGGTTCCGCGCGCAGCCCGCATCAGTCACGAAAAGCTCGCTCCCATGACCACGCCCAGCGTGTTGTTCGTCTGCGTCCACAACGCAGGCCGCTCCCAGATGGCCGCCGGATTCCTCTCACACCTCGCCGGTGATCGGATCGAGGTCCGCTCCGCCGGGACCGCCCCGGCCGACACTGTCAACTCCGCCGCCGTCGACGCGATGGCCGAGATCGGGATCGACATCTCCGGTCAGTCCCCGAAGATCCTCACGCCCGACACCGTCGAATGCTCCGACGTCGTCATCACCATGGGCTGCGGCGACACCTGCCCCGTCTTCCCCGGAGTCAGCTACCGGGACTGGGCGCTCGACGATCCGGCAGGCAAGGGCGTCGACGCCGTGCGTCCGATTCGCGACGAGATCAAGGCGCGAGTCGAAGCCCTGATCGCCGAACTTGCACCCACCACCGACTTCGTTCCCTGAGATCGTATTCCGGTCAGATCGAGGTCTCTTGCGCCGACAGTGCCATCCAGGTTCCGTCCTGCTTGACGAACACGTCGGTGAATCGTTCTCGCGCCAGCACATTGCCGGACTCGGTGACGGTGTTGACGCCGTGTATCACGGCGGTGTCGCCGACGATGTCGACGACCTGGCCGGTGGCGTTCATTGTGAACGCCACCGGGACGATGCTCGCGATCTCCTCGTCGCGACCGAGGAGCCTGCCCTCACTGGTGATGTGCTTGAAATCCGGACCGAGGATCGATTCGATCGTGTCGCGGTCACCGGCAGTGATGGCTGTCAGCCATCGCGCTTCCTGAGCGAGCACCGCCTCCTGCTCCCCGGTCGCGCCGGCGGATGCGGTCGGCGAGATGGACGGCGACGCCGTCTCACTCGTGTCGCCGCCGCATCCGGTCAGCCCACCGACCACCAGCATCGCGGCGGCGAAGCCGGGAATTCTTCGTGTCACACCGGCGTTCACACCGCCTCCACGTGGCCTCGAGCTTCGTACACTCACCACCGTGACACATCTGGTCCCGCCCGCGGCCGAAATCTGCAGAGCCGTTTGCAAAGTCGTCGCGTCGAGGCGCCGGTGGTGGCGGTATCGATAATCTCCGCGGCACCTGGGAGCGCTCAGGCCTCCCTGGTGTGACTGTCGCCGAGATTCTTCGCGCGGTCGATAATTGTGACCAGCCCACGGTTGCCGTCAACTCGAATTCGGTCACCAGAGCGAATAACCTTCGAGCCGCTGCCGGTGTTGATAACACACGGAATTCCGAGTTCTCTCGCAACGATGGCGCCGTGGCTCGCAGTGCTGCCGATGTCGATCACGACCGCATCGACAAGAGTGAACAAAGGGGTCCAACTCGGATTGGTCGTGCGGCATACGAGGATGTCGCCCGCCTCCTCGAAGAGACCCTCGGTGTCAGCGTCACTGACGACCCGTGCGCGTCCCTCCACGACGCCGTTGCTGGCACCGATTCCCTCGATTTCCGTGACGTCTACATCGATCGGCGATGTCGACGTCGGCTCGGGTACGCCGTGAAAGGTCATCGGCAACTCGATTGCGGCGTACTCCTTTCGACGCTGTCGACGGAAGGCGATGAGTTCCCTCGCGTGTAGCGGTGGCTCCGCCAGTTCTTCGATACTGAGGAAGAACACATCCTCGGGATCGTCGATGACGCCTCGGCCCCGAAGGTCGTCTCCTACTCGGCGCGCTGCGGCGCGGCAGCCATCGAGCGCGATATGGTAGGTGGCCTTCCCGAGTTCCAGATTGCGCACCTGAGTGGCGGCCTGGCGAAACAGGATACGCGCCAGGCGTCGCCGCAGTGGCGACAACCCTGCGAGAAGTTCACGTTCCGCGTCCTCGCGCGCCGCCACCGCCGCCTGCGCACGGGCGGCCACATCACTCGACTGGCGAGCGGCCACGGAACGGGCGATGGCCTGTAACGGTGTCGGGTCTTCCCTCCATGACGATGTCCATACCATCCCCTCATTGGGACCGTAGTAACCATGTCGCTCGATGAAAGTCGAGAGGTCGAGACTGCCGGACCCGAGTGCCCAGATGTCGTCTGCCAAAGCAGATTCGCTGACTTCGCCGAATCCAGCGAATACGGACAACGCGAGGTCAGGCCTTCCCGCCTTCTCGGCCAGCGACACCAGACCGCCCTGAACACCTTGCAGGAAGGTGCGCACCCTGATGTGCATGCTCATGGTCCGCCGGAAACACTGTGCGGCCGCGTGCAGATCAGAGAGCGGATCGTCGCTTCCGACACCATGCAGTACATTGTTGCGCCACCACGTCAGAGTCTCATGATGAAGCTGCTGAAGCTGCGAGTTGGTCCGCCTGTAAGCCCCGGGGAGCTTCCTGAGCATCGCCGGCGCACGACGGTACGAGCCCTTCTCGTCTGGCATCCCCTCTCTCACTGTGCCGCACACGTCACGCTCGAAGTCGTTGGGAGATGCACCCGGCACCGAACCCATGAAGTTGCGGACGTAGTCGACATTGAGCGAGTGCCGGCCGTAGAAGACGTATGTCTGCCGCAGGTTGGGATCGGTGGGCAGGTACACGTCACGCTTGTTCATGATTCCGAGGTCGCACCATGCCTGCCGGACGGCGAGTTCAAAGTTGTCCCAGACACTCCAGTCCAGGGCGGCAAGGATGCCCGGAGTCACCTCGCCGGTATTTGCGAGTGTCCAGAATCGGTTCGGCTCGGAGCTGCCGTGCACCGTGTCGAACAGCTCTTCCGTAGCAGGAGTAAGGGCACTCATGCCGGTTTGCCGTCAGGTCCGATGCGATTGGTGAACCCTTCGTTCCACGTGAGCCCGTCGGCGAGGGTGCGCGTGTCACCGTCGAGGCGGGTCTGACCGAGTTGCGCTCGATAATTTGCCCAGCGAGACTCCGAGAATTCGGTCATACGTCCCGTATTCGGACCCTCGAACGTGTATGTCTTGTCGTCCACCAGCCACGTCGTCTTCGTCGGCCACGCACCGTCCGCCAACTCGAAGGTTGGATCGGTCTTACTGGTAGCGGTGACCTCACCTGTGCTCTGCACGACGACTCCCGGGCTGAATCCCTCGCGACCCGAGACCAGGTGGCCCCATTCGAATGACCCGTCGTCGAACTTGTTGCAAAAGACGTGCCACATGATCTGGAAGTCGTTGAAGTATCCATACTCCTTCCATTCCAGGCCGTGGTTCCAGTAGGCGTTGTCGAACCAGATCGGTCCGGAAACGTGCTTGCCCTGGAACTCGCCCTCCATCCAGAAGCACGTGGAGGTGTACAGCAGCGGGCGGTCGAGCGAGGGAATGAAGAATTGCACTCCTCGACCGACGGAAGCGCCTTCGAGTGAAAGAATGTCACCTTCGTTGTAGACGAGTCTCTCGCGAGTGAACTCCAATTCCATCGGTTGCTCACCGTTCGGCAGAACGTCTTTCGGCAGACGCTGGAAAACTGGGTCGGACCAGCGGCGTGTCTTTCCCTCGAGAACACGTCGCAACTCGCCTCGCGCACTGCGGCCCGAGTCCTTGTGCACGTTGAGTTCGTTTGACGCGTCCCCATGCTGGGTCATCACGAAGCAGCCCGAAGTCAAAGACCCGACGAACTTGCGTTCGGCGCAGTAGGTCAATCCGTCGGCATCTCGGAAGAACCCGTAAAGCCACGTCGCCTGCAGGCCTATGCCGTGCTTCGACGCGAGTAGTTCCATATCCTCCGGATCCGGATCGAAGGCACCTACGACCGGATGCGCACCGAAGTCTCCGAGCTTGTACGAAGTCATTGCTCTCCCTGATACGAAGTGTGATGTTGAGTATCGAACTAGATGTGATGCTAGTCACGACGAGGCCGAAAGTCTAGCCTCAGATCATCGACGGTCCGACTTATGTCGCGCCTGCCCACCACCGTGCCGCCGGACACGGCTCGGCTCGACTCGGCTCGGATGCGATACCGCGGCCATCCCAATGCACCTCCCGTCGAGTATCGGCGGTACATGTTCGCGCCGAGCATTTTTCACGAACCTCGACTATCGAACGATTTTCTCGTGCCACGCCGATTCGGAGACGTCGAGGAGACCGGGGGTCGGGTGTGCACACCGGGCCGCCCGCCAGAAATCGAAGATCGGAATCGCGCATTTGCTGGAAATCGCTCTGATACGGATATACGGTTCACGTATCACCTCCTGGGCCGGGACCACCCTTCGGCGGTGGGAGTCGATCGGCACCCGAGCTGCGACAGGGCACACACACGCGAACCGCAGGTTCGCCACCAACAGACAGGACACACAAAGTGACGGCAAGAGTAGAGGCAGTGACCCCCGAATTCGGGGAGTTCGACTTCCATACCGTCGTAGGACCATTCCGGCCACGGGTGGCGACAATGTTGCCGACGTCGACCTATCACGGATTGGGAATGCAGGTCCAATACACCTATGCATACCTCGGCGACGACGACGGCAATTCCTACGTCGTGGAGCGGAAGTACATCGGTTCCATGACCGGCGGACTCTACATAATGTGCGACGAGTTCGGAGCCCTCAGCCTTCGACCGGAGACGAGCCAGAGCGCCAGAGGTGAGCTCCGCCGCTTCAGCTCACCCGAGCTTCGGCGATGGTCGGAACCCGTGTTGCAACGCACGCGTGAAGGGGTTGCGCCGCGCGATGAACGGCCACTGACAGTCGAACTGACAGACACCTCGGTACTGTGGGACGAGGGGGACCTCCTGCATCTCGAGGGTGTGCCAGGCGCTCTGGGCGTGCAGGGATATGCGCCTATGCCGACGGATCCATGGTTCTACTCCGAGTACCCCTGCCGCGTTTCCGGAACGGTGCTCGGCCGGCCGTGCCGCGGAATCATGGTCGTCGAAACGGGCTACTGGAGGCATGGGGTCGAGCCGAAGGAAGCGAAATTCTTCACAGAACTCGAGCACAGCTTCAACGCGTTCGGGAACCTACTGGATGACGGGACCATGCAATGGGGCACGCTGGTCCGTGGCAGTCGGGGAATGTGTGTGGCCGCCGTGGTCGAGGACCTCGACGGCGTAGGTACCGTCGTGTTGTCGAACAACGAGCTCGACTGCCGCTACCGCATCGAAGAATCCGGCCAGATCCATTACGCACAACAGGAGTCGGCGGGACAGGTATGGGAGTACCGCTCCGATAAGACGGGTCACATGGACGACTTCGAGGCCTCACGCTGGGACGGCTACGGGTCGATGGCCGGAATCACCACACTCCGGGGTGACCCACGCAAGGTCGAGTTCGGATATGGCTGGTTCGAGTACTTCCGCGACCGCATACCCGCAGACAAGAGGATCACGGATTAGATGGGCGGACGGGAAGTGAATACACGTCGCCAGGCAATCATCGAGGCCGCACGCGTGACGCTGAGGGAGCGGGGCTTCGAGGGAACGCGGATGGACGACATCGCGGGGCAGGTCGGGATTGCAAGGCCCAACCTGTACCGGTATTTCGCCAACAAGGAGGAGCTCGTGCGCGCGCTCCTCGAGGCCGAAATTCTGGCGGTCAACAATCAGCGCCGGCATCGGATACCCGTGTCCGGTCCTGTCCGCGATCTGATTGTCGAGTCCTTACTGGTTGGCGCCGAACTCACAATGAAAAACGAACTGCTCTCCGTGATCTTTTCGGAAGAGCTGGGAGAAGTAGCTGCCCGCCTCGTCGCCGACGACAGCAATCTCATGTCGATGGAAGTCGAGTATTGGCAACCCATACTCGACCACGGTCGTCGCCGGCAGGAACTGGATTCCGACATGCCCGACGCCCGGATTCTGCACTGGTTCATGACCAACCATTATGTGTTCGTGACACGGCCGGAGTTGATCGACGGTGATATCCGGGCTTGGATCGAGGACTTCGTCGTCAAACCTGTACTGGCTATTTCAAGGCACCCCTCCCCCGACAGCCCGGAAATGAGAGTGGACTCATGACATCGACGTTGCCGACGTTCGATCCTGTCCGTGGGGCGAGCGAACCGGACCGGTTCTGGTCGACCACCAACACCGCCGAGGCGACACCCCGAATCCTGACCCCGCTGTGTTGGAGCGTGTGGGGAGCCGGGTTGGAATCCGCGTGGCTCAGGTCGATGGGCGATTTCGGGGTCTTGTCACGACGCGAGCAGGTGATGTCGCCTGACATGAATCAGAGGTCGACCGCTGCCATCTACGGACGCCAAGCGGTCAACGTCGATGTTCTGCGGTCGGTCCTGGCTCGGTTGCCCGGGGTCAAGCCCGACGATGTCGAGCGTGATCTGCTGGGGAGTGTCCGGGACGGTCTCGAACCCGAGGCGTCTGCACCGCGGCGCATCCCCGTTATCATGACGAAGCTACCGGTCGCCCTGTTGCGCCTCGAATCACGATTTTCGGAGATGTACCGCGACCAGGCTGAATGGTGGCGGCGCGAGGTGTACTGCGGAAGCAAGGATCGCAGCGTGGCCGGGCAACCGATCGAACTGCTGCGCGATGCATCCCGCCGCTTCGGCGAGGCGATGTACATACATTCCCAGGTTCGATTTCTGATTCCTGCAGCCGAGGGCTCGGTGAACAATGCGGCAGCGAGATCCGGTGTGCCGGACCTCGCTGTGCGGGCCCTGCGCGGGTACGGCAACGTTGCCGAAACTCAGATGGCTGACGCGCTGTGGGAGATCGCTCACGGTACGGGAAGTCTCGAATCATTCATCGAGACTTACGGATTCCATGGACCGTATGAAGGAAACGTCTTCACACGATCGTGGCGCGAGGATGACGCACCACTTCGCAATCTCATCAAGTCGTATCGGAACCGACCTGAAATGGCCCGACCGATCGACCGCGAATCACACTCGATCACTGAGCGCATTTCAGCCGAAAAGGAACTGCTGGCCGCGTTACCACCCATTCGGCGGAAATCTGTACTGTTCATGCTGCGGCGAGCGGCGGGACTCACGCGGAAGCTCGAACTCACGAAAGCCGCGTATCTCATGGCCTTGGACGGATGCCGCGCTGCGGCTCGCGTTCTCGGATCCGATCTCGTGGCGCGTGGTCGACTCTCCGAATGCGACGACGTCTTCTTCCTGACGAGCGACGAGCTCGACGAAGTTCTGAACGACACTTCGAAAGACGTCCGCGGCGTGATCTCGTTCCGCAAGGCAGAACGTCACAAGTACGAGCAGATCACCCTTCCTGTTGCGTTCACGGGTATGCCGCCGGAGGACATCGGATTCTCCGCGGCCGCTCCTGCGACCCCCACCTCACTCATCGGAAAGGCCTCAGGAGGCGGCGTCGTCACAGGAACCGCCCGCGTCGTCACCGATCTGAATGACGATGTCGACCTCGGAAGTTCCGACATTCTGGTCTGCCGCTTCACCGATCCCAGTTGGACGCCAATGATGGCACTGGCATCTGCGCTGGTGGTGGACATCGGCAGCCAGTCGAGCCACGGGGCAGTCGTGGCCCGCGAGCTCGGAATCACCTACGTGATCGGTACCGACATCGGGACGACAGTGATACACGATGGGGACCACCTGGTGGTCGATGGCGTAACCGGGACGGTCACGGTGGATCGCGCCCGTCGGGCGACTGACAGCCCTCGACCGGGAAATTGAGTTGCACTGAGTCCTCTTGCAACGGTTTCGAGGCGCCGCATCCGGCGGGATGCGGCGCCTCGGTGCGCCCGAGCGGCGGACGCAAGAGTCAGATTGCCCCAGGAACGCCGAGGTCAGTGCACCGTGACTGTCCCGGCACCACCGTCGACGGTCAGCAGCATGCCGTCCTTGATTCGCTTTGTCGCCTGCCGAACACCGAGAACGCACGGGATGCCGAGCTCCCGGCTGACGATGGCCGCGTGACTCATGGAGGAGCCGACATTGACGACGACGGCGGCTGCGGAGGTGAAGATCGGCGTCCACCCGGGATCGGTCAGAGGAGCCACGAGAATTTCACCTGGTTCCAGATCCGGTGCGTTCTCGGGGTCGGTGATGAGGCGCGCAATTCCTGTGGCGACGCCTGCACAGGCAGGTAGTCCTGTCAACACGTCGCCGGATGTCGCGAGCTCGGCGCCGGGGTCGGTCTTCTTCGGCCATTCGGTGATCGGGGGAATTTTGCCGGCCTCGACCATGAACGGCGGCTCGAGTTCCGACAACTGATCGAACCATTCCCAGCGTTCCACGATGGTGTCGCGGAAGGACTGAGGATCGGCGACGAGCGCGTCCAGTTCATCCTCACGGACCATGACGATGTCGTCGGGTCGTGCGAAGACTCCCTGTGCTGCATACCTGCGCCCGAGTTCGGCCATCGGTAGCCTGGCTTCGTGAAGGACTCTGATCGTGTTGGTCTTGCTCTGCTCGCGGGCCGGTGAGTAGACGGCCACCGACCGTAGCGCGGCCTCGAGCTTTGCGAGCTGCTCCGGCTGGTCCGCCAGCTTGTCTCGTATCTGAGCAACGCAGAGTTCGCGCTCTTCTCTGAGCCGCTTGCTCTGTTCGACCGGGTTCTTGTCCTCCTCCTGGAGGCGCATGCGGTCGATCATTCCGAGGGGGATGGTCGGGAACGCTTCCCAGGTTCGCGCGTTGGCCTCCCATTCCTGAGTGGAGCGCGAACCGAACTCGTACAGGAACTCGTCGAATGCGGTGACGAATTCGCTCGCGTCCGAGTCGGCTGCGGATCGGAGCCTCTCGTCGAGGGTCGCGACCCCCTGATCGAACTGGGCGGTCAGGTTCGAACTCCCCCGCACCAGGCGGCCCAGTTTCCACATTGCGTGATTGGGGGCGGCCGAGGCGATGTTTCCGAGGCCGGCGGTGAGCCGTACCGCGAGCCCTGGATCGCCGAACGGTGCCACTGCTTCTTCCAGGGCGCCGGTGACGATGGAGCCCTCGTACACCATCCGCAGGTGGGTGCGGGTGAAGACCGGGTAATGCTCGCGCATCACTGTGCGCTGGTAAGCGACCAGGTCGGCCTCGTTCATCGACTCATAGTCGGGGCGTGCCGCGCGCAGTTTCGCCGCGGCCTTTCGGAATTCCTCGATGTCCGGCCGTTCGGTTTCGCTCATGACCCGCTGGACAGTGGCCAGGATCCGATCGGTGTACTCGGGCTTGTCGTCGTCGGGGTGCGGGATGTAGGGCGGCGCTTCCCGGTCTCCGAGATAGGTGCGGTCCATCAGATCTGCTGTTGCACCGGGCATCCGGGCGCCGAAGGTGCGCATGTTGGAGAGGTTCAAGTACACGTATCCGTGCACGAGCCCTTGGATGTCGATGACATCGCCGCGGAACTCGTCGAGGTCGAATGCACCGAATTCGGCGAGCGCCTGCTGCCACTCGCGTTCCGAAGGTGGGCCACCAATCATGCTCCAGAACAGCGGTGTCGCAACGGTAGACGACACTTCGCCGACATTTCCGCGGGTGTACACAGGCCACCGCGCACTCAATTCGTTGTCGACTACCCAGGGCCGCGTAATGTCGCCCATGATTCTCCTTCCGGCGACTCCGAGTGGCGCCGCTCACAGAGAATACTAGTGCAATCAACAATCGGATACTAGATCTATTTACCCGTTCTGCCGTCTCATGTCACCACTGCGCCACATGATCGGCAGGTGGGCGAATCCGGCCTCACCGTCGACCTCGATCGCTGCCAGATTCTCCCGATGACCAGGCTCGATCGGACGTCCGACAGAAGAGACCGCACCGGAGTCGGCCAGGTCGTAGACGTCGTATTCGGCCACGTCGCCGCGACGAGCGCCGAAGCCCAATCCGTCGTTGAAGCCGCGGTTGTAGCCGCCCCCGCGGCTGGCCCAGGCTTTGCGCGGGTGTGGCGTCGCACGCATCGTGAGCTCACCGCCATCCTCCAGCGTGAGCTGCAACAGAGCTTCACTCCAACCGCCGGACGCCCTCGTCACCTTGTGGTCGACCGCCGTAACTGACTGCGAGAAACCGTCATTCGCATAGATCCGCCCGTCGACATATGGGGGCCGGCCGTCTGCATACTCGCGCAGTTGGATAAGTCCGTACCGGGTCGGAGTCGAGAAGTTGCACCATATCGTCAAGCTACCGACGCGGCGCGACAGCGGTGGTGGCTCGAGTCCTCCGACGTCGACGCGAACACCCCAGGAATGGTCTCGGTCGCCCCACCAGTCCTTGACGTCTATGCGCCGCCCCTCGACCTCCACCCAGCCATTCCAGGACCCGACCTGGTCGTAACGGGTCTGCTCTTGAATGAGTCGGTGGCCCGCCATTTCTCGATGCTTGGCCTCGAGATGGGGATGGCGGGCGGTGGTGAACTCGAGTTCGGCCCGTACGGGCTGAGACGGTCCATCGACCGTCAACCGGATTTTCCGGAACGGTTCCTCCACATTGATTCTGAAGGGTCCGACCTCGGCGTGATGGACGTCGGCCGCATCCGCGATCACGTCGATCTCGGCGGCGAGGCGCAGATTGTGCTGCCGGGATCCGATCAGCACGTTGACGAAGGCGTCTCGCGTCTCCATATTCGGGTACCGGCCCGTGCCGGCGAAGAAGGCGCACGCGCCGTCGGGGTCCAACCCCGAGAACCAGTACCGGTCGAAGAATCGGTGGTCCGGTGTCGCCACCACGGCGAAGGGGTCCGACGTCTGATGGAACAGGCTCTCGTCCAGTGGCGTCAGCATTTGACGGCTCCCGACGAGTGCATCGAAGACACGGAAAGGGCTGCCCGCGTGAGGAAACGTGGAGCGAGCAGCAACCCCGAGATGCCGTAGAGAACCTGCTCGGGCCGCTGTAGGAAGATATTGCGCATCCGGTACGCCGAGACGGCCCGCCAGAAGTCCTGCCACACGATGTACCACGCGAGCGCGTCGCCAGAAGGTTCCAGTCCGCCCGCTGCAACATACTCGCGCAGAAACTTCGACCACGACTCGTCGTCGAGCGTGGGTCGCAAGTACGCGAGATCTTCGACTGCAAGTCCGATGTGACTACGTTCCCAGTCGAGCACGCCCGACAGTTCCTCACCCTCGAGAAGGAAGTTGTGCGGCCCGAAATCCCCGTGCACCAGCACCGGCGCGTCAGCTTGATCTGCGACCGTGGCTTCGAGCCATTCGAGCACCAGGTGGAATACCGGTGCCCACGCGTCGTCACCGTCAGCCCATAGACCTTCGAGGACGCCCCGTCGTTCGGCGAGCGCCTCCCGCCGGTCGTCGACGGACACCAACGGCGGCAGCGGGGCCGTGTCGATCGCCTCGACGCCGACCCGGTGCTGACCGGCGACGGCTCGTGCCACCGATGCCAACACCGTCGCCGACGGTGGCACGAGCCACCCGTTCGGGTCGCCGGCGGGTACACCGGCGACGGCAGACGTCGCGATCGCCGGGGCGCCCAGTATCTCCGCGTCGTACCACCACGGTTCGGGCACGGGACAGCCGTTGCGGAACGTCGACCGCAGGACGTCATATTCTGCGCGAAGGCCGTCTGCCCGACGTCCCGGTGCCACTTTGCGCACGACGAATCGTTCGCGGGAGCCGTCGGTGTACGCGGCTGTCGCCATCACCATCTCTTTGGAGAAGCCACCGGACAGTCGCCTCACGTCCTCGACGGAAGTCAGGGTGCGTCCGCTCCGCGAATGGCGAGCGAGTGCCGCGCCGAGGCTCGCAGCAGTCACGGTCAGTTCCGCGGAGGTGCCGTAGTCGATCGGCACCGGCGCACCGTCCAGTTCCTCACCGACCGATGGCAACTCGCGAGCGAGGAGCTGATCGGCGCCCTGCGGCGATGGAGTTGCGGCACGTCTGCGTCCGAGGTCGTCGTCGAGTTCCGCCCGCCTCAGCAGAGCACGCCCGACAGTTACCAACTCGGCAACCCGATCCGGGTCGGCGCCGACGAGCGCCAGCTCCGTTCGAAGGACGCTAGCCACCTGTGAGGTTACCGAATGTCGCACTCCCGCACCGTAGCACCGAACAGCAATAACATCTAGAGTTAGACTATCGATGCTTCGATTATCCGACCCTGCTCTCACGAGGTGACCAGTGATTGACGAACGCTCTCTCCACCCCGCGGACGAGACCCTGCTCCACCAGGCGCCGTGGCCGTTCCTGTACGCCGCGACGAGCGATCACCGATTCTTCGACCGTTACTGGTTCGCAGGTGTCGATCCCTCCGGCGGTTTCGGATTCGTCGCTGGGCTCGCCGTCTACAAGAACATGGGTGTATGCGACGGATTCCTCTGCATCCTCGAGGGGGACCGGCAGCACAACTCACGGTTCTCCCGCGCTCTCAGCGATGACGTCCTCACCACGGGGGTGGGTGGGCTCAGCGTGGACGTAGTCGAGCCGTACCGGCAGATCAACGTCCGCCTGGACAACCCTGACACGCCGATTGCCGCGGACCTGACTTTCACCAGCGACCACGCGCCGGCGTGCGAGGCGCATTACGTCGACTCGCGCGGTGGACGGGTCGGGCAGGAGATCACGAGATATCACCAGCCCGGGCGCTGGGAGGGCTGGATTCAGTACCCCGAGAACAAGGCGACGGTGAATGACTGGTGGGGTACCCGTGACCATTCCTGGGGTGTCCGGCCCGGAGTCGGTGGATTCGATCGCTCGGTCGCGGATCCACAGGCCGCCAAAGCCGCATCCCCAACCGCGCCTGCCGCATCGCTGCTGCACATCGCTCTGGTCGTGGAGCACGACGATCTTTGGGTGTCGCTCCAGCAGCGTGAGGACGGCGAAGGGAGGATTACTTTCAGCGACATCGTCGCCATGACACGAGAGGGTCTGCGCCTGCCGGTCAGCGTTTCGGCATTCGACATCACCTTCCACCCCGGAACCCGGCAGTACGACGAGGTGCGGCTGGGACTCGTGATCGGTGACGGGCAGGAACTCACCGTCCGCGCCACACCGTTGATCCACGCCTGGGCGTACGCCGGTACGGGATACGACGGCGGCTACCGGGATGGTCGTGGCCTCGGCGCCTGGCGCGGAAACGTCGCCGAGTACGACGTCTACGTGCATGCCGATCGCGAGGAGGTCCTCCTCGATGGCCTGCCGACTCCGACTGGGCATCGGGAGCAACTCGCAAAAATGACGGTGAACGGAATCGATTCCACCGGCTACTGCGCCGTGATGACACGCGGGGCACTGCCGCATCGCGGCCTCGCCGAGTGAACGGCGACCCCGCTACGCCCGGGCGTAGCGGGGTCGAATGGTGTTTCGCCCGATATCAGCTGCGGCCTGCAGTCGTGCGATCGGCGAGCATCTCCGGCCGAGGCGTCTGCCAGGGCATGAGCGAACGCACCCCGACACCGCCGTCCACAGGGAGGACCGCACCGTTGACGTAGCGCCCGGCGCTCGAGCTGAGATATAGCACCGCGTGCGCGATATCCTCAGGGGCCCCTGCCCTCGGAAGGGTGGGCTCCCGCCAGGCATCGGGATCCTCCTCGGCCGGGTCAGCGGCCGCTCCGAGTCCTCCACCGTGATCTACCGCTATTCGACCGACACGAATTGCGTTGCAGCGTATTCCGAGATGCCCATAGCTTCCCGCGATCGCACGGGTCATCGACTCGATCGCTCCCTTCCCGGTGGCGTAGGTGTCGAAGCCTGGCATCGCCTGTGCTGCGGCCATGGACGAGATCATGATGATGCATCCGGCACGCGCACCGACCATGTCGCCCAGCGCTTCACGAGTCGGGAGGTAGCTCGACGTGACGGTTCTTTCCATCAGCGTTGCAAACGCAGTCGGCTGTACCGCACCCAACGGACCATCGACATCGCGCGAGTGCAGAAGATCGGTCGGGCCGGCATTGTTGACGAGAACACTCACCGCCCCGTAGCGAGAGCGGACCTCGCCGAACAGATCGGTGACCGAAGCCTCGTCGCTCACGTCCGCCCTGGCGAAGTGGACGTCGCCGACCGTTCCCAGTTGCTCGACCGCATGCTGCCCGCGATCGGAATTGCGCCCGCACACGACGACCCTGGCTCCGGCAGCGAGCAGCACCTTCGCGGTCTCGTACCCGATCCCCGCGGTGCCACCGGTGACAACCGCGACTTCACCATCCATGCGAAAGGGAGCGGTGATCATGACGTTGCCTCCTGGCAATCGATTCAATTCAACGACACTGCGTGGGGATCCGGAAATGCGGATCCCCACGCAGCGATCAGGTCAGGCGCTGACGGCCCCGTGGCCCATCTCCTGAGCCAGCGACTGCAGCTGAGTTGCGGTGCCGAGGCTGTCCAAGTAGTCGGTATATCGGCGAATCTTGCCGTCGCGCACCTCGAGAACACCGGCGACACGGAAGTCCATGATCTTCGACCCGTCGCCCCGGTACATCGTGTCCACCCGTTCGGTGAAGACCAGGTCGCCGGCCGAACCGATGTTGATCACGTTGATATCGCAGTAGGCCATTCCGGTTTGCTCGGCGAGCGTGTCGAGGTACTTCAGGGAGTCTTCCAGATTGGGGTGATGATCGAACCCCACGCTTTCCCACTCCACGTCCTCGGCGAGGTACTCGCGATAGGTCTTCTTGAATGACTCGAGGTCAGGCCCCATTCCCTTGAAGAAATCGAGGACGAACTGTTCCTTGTCGTTGCCGGCCGAGACCATGGCATCTCCTTGAAAGGTCGAGAAGTAGATATTCCACTACGAGAGTATCAGTTTAGTGACGCGGATTACAGAGAGTGACACTCAGCCGATGATGCCGGGAACAACCACCGGGTTGTCGTGGAGAACCTTCCGGTTGCCGACCTTCCAGGCTGCCAGCTTGTCGGCGATCGAAGGCGACTGCAGCGCACCACGATCGAAATAGTGGGCGTATCGCTTGACCGCGAGGGCCACTTCCGGATCATCGGTCGCCACCCGAGACAGCAGTGCACCCGCCTCCATATCGTCTGCGGACGGTCTCGGCACCCCGATCAGCTCGGCGCCCTCGTACGCTCCGTCCGTCGACACCGCCATCGCGAAGACGATGTCGATAACTTCCTTCATCGCCGTCTGTGCGCGAGACGCGAGACCAGCGGCCGAGGAATCCTCGGACAGACTGCGCGACAGGGCCACTGCTTCACAGGCCGCCACCGACATGCCTTGGCCGTACAGCGGGTTGAATGCCATGACGGCGTCGCCGATCAGCAGGTAACCGTCGGGTCGGTGGGTGAGATCCTCCCAGACCCGCCGCCGGCTGCCGCGCACCCGGTAGGTGGCAATGTCGGTGAGGAACTCCGCCTTCCGGGCAATCTCCCCCACAATGGGGCTCGGCGCGCCGTCGAGATGAGCCATGAACCCGTCGATATCCCGGGGCGGATCCTGATTCATCATCCCGAGGCCGGCAATCAGATAGATCCCGTTGTCGGCAGGTACCACCGCGGCGCCCCGACAGTTGCCGGGATGGGGGTGCGCCAACACGCCTGCCACGCCGTCGTCGAAGACACCGTCGGGCAGCCGCACCTCAACCGTGGCGTATCCGATGTGCGACCGCATCTCCCTCTCCTGCGGAGCGTCGTACCCGATGTCGCCGAGCCACTCCACCGATCGAGAGACCCTCCCGGTGGCGTCGACGACGAGGTCCCCCTCCAGCGTGGTGCCGTCGAGCAATGCGAATCCCGCCACGCGTGACCGGTCATCGGTGACCGATATCCCGGTGACGGCCGACGACCGGAGGGTGACGTTCGGCAGGGCCAGCACCCTGTCCCGCACCACGTGCTCTAGTACGGGTCGGCGCATCATCACAGTGCGAGTTCCGCTCCGCACGCGACCGGCCCAGCCGAAGCGTCCATAGACGGCCAGGTCGGCGGGCGAGTCGACCATGCGGGCTCCGGCCGCCTCGAAGTCGTCGACGATACCCGGCAGCAGTTCGGCCATGGCGTCCTGGCCGGCGCCGAGCAGCGCGTGGACCTGCCTTCCCTGGGGGACTCCGCGCCGAGGTGCCGGCTCGACCGGTATCTCGTCCTTCTCGACAATGACGACTTGCCGCGCGAACGGGCTCGCCGCCGCGGCAGCGAGCAGGCCCGAGATACCTCCTCCGCCGATGACGACCGAGTCCAGACCCATCGCGCCTCCCAGGCATCTTGCAGAACTTGCGTTGACGATCAATAGTCTTGCATGCGACTATTGATGTGACAAGGAACATGGAAGGGCGAGAATGATCATCCACCTTGGAGCGGAAGCACAGACCGACTCGGAGAAGGCGGTCGTCGGGTTTCTCGACGACTGGGGACCTGGCGCCTGGCCGCACATGCGCGACTGCTACGACCACTGGATGACCGAAGACGTTTCCTGGGAAAACACCGGGTCACCGGCCACCAAGGGTAAGCAGTCGGCGATGGACTTTCTGACCACGCTGCACGACACCCTCGAGATGGAGTACTGCACCGCCGAGCTACTGAACATCGCCTCGCGCGGCAACATCGTGCTCACCGAGCGAATCGACCGGGTACATACCGCCGACGGAAGCGTCGCGATCGAAATACCGATCATGGGATCGTTCGTCGTCACTGACGGAAAGATCGCGCGATACTCCGACTACAACGCGGACTCGCCTATCCGGGAACGATTCCCGCGACACACCCACTAACCCTTCGTCGCACAGAGGACGGAACAATGACTGTTGAATCGATAGAACAGGATGTTCGTCGACTCGTTGCCATAGAGGACATTCGCCAACTCAAGGCTCGATACTTCCGTTGCGTTGATTTCCGACTCTGGGACGAATTCGCAGACCTGTTCACCGACGACCTCATCGTCGACTTCGCCGAATCGACCTCCTCCCCCCGCGGTAAGCAGGAGTTTCTTGCAAGCGTGGCCAGGCATTTCGAAACCGGCTATTCGGTCCACCACGGACACGTACCCGAGATCGACATTCTCGACGAGACGACAGCAACGGCCATCTGGCCGATGTACGACCGCGTAGAGTCCCCGGCCGGCAGCGGCTACGTATCCCACGAGGGGTGGGGTCACTACACGGAGACATACCGGCGATGCGACGACGGGCGATGGCGCATCTGTCGCAGTCGACTCTCCCGAATCGAACGACACGAACTTCCGAAGCAGGAAACGGGAGTTACCTCGTGACAACAATTGGGCTCACGCTGCCACAACTGGGGCCGGTCGTGACGGCGTCCCTGATCCGTGACTTCGTTCAACAAGCCAACGACATGGGTTTCGACACCCTGTGGGTGCAGGACCACTTCCTCTACGCACTCCAGCAGTCGGGCGACTACGGCGGCAGCGCAACCGACCAGCCCGACGTCTACCGTTCGGTGTGGGCGCCCACCGAGTTGCTCGCCGCCGTGGCAACCTGGACAGATCGCCTGCAACTGGGAACCAGCATTCTCGTCGGCGGAAATCACTGGCCTGCGCAACTGGCCAACCGACTTGCCACCGTCGACCGAATCAGCGAAGGCCGCCTGTCCGTCGTGGGGTTGAGCGTGGGATGGTCCGAGGAAGAACACCGGGCCGTCGGAGTCGACCCCCGCACGCGAGGCAAGCGGATGGATGACTTCATTCCCGCCCTCCGTGCGTGCTGGAGCGACGATCCGGTGGAACGCCATGGCGCGTTCTTCGACATCGGACCGGCCATCATGCAACCGAAGCCCACACGGATCCCCCGCTTGATGTCGGGCATGTACTCCAAAGCAGGGCTCGCGCGAACTGCTCGCGACTTCGACCTGTGGAATCCCGGTTCCATCCCCATCGGCAATGTGCTGGGTATCCTCGAGGACATCAACAGTCAACGGCCGCAAGACAAGAACCCGGTCGGAGCGATCTACCGACTCGCTCAGCAATCCACCGCCGGCAAACGAATGACCGTGGACGAGATGACCACCCGAGTTGCGGAGTGCGTTGCCGCAGACCTCGAAGGAGTCATCATCGAGACCAACTTCTGCTCCGAAATCACAACATCAACAGGATGGCTCGAGGTTCTCACGAACCTGAAGCCGCTTGTCGAAGCCGCGAAGGGCTGATCACATGATCACCACCATCGAAAGCCTGACCTTGCGCGTCACCAATGTGGCCGTGGTCGCCGACGACGTCATCGAAGTATCGTTCGCAGATCCGGAAGGGCATCCCCTGCCGACCTGGGAGCCGGGGGCTCACATCGAAGTGCACCTGCCTTCGGGACTGTCTCGTCAATACTCACTCTGCGGGAACAGAGACGATCGATCGAAGTACACGATCGCCGTTCTGCGGGAGGAGAACGGCCGCGGCGGTTCGAAGGAACTGCACGATGCCGCCGAGACCGGCGTCGAGCTGGGAATCCGCCTTCCGAAGAACAACTTCCACCTGGTCGAGGCCGACTCGTACATCTTCATCGGCGGGGGGATCGGCATCACACCACTCATCCCCATGATCGAGCAGGTGCGCAAAGCGGGGGCACAATGGACTCTCGTTTACGGTGGCCGTAGCGCCAGTTCGATGGCGTATCGCGAGCAGCTCGGTTCACTCGGAGATCAGGTGGACTTGTGGATCGAGGAGGAGCGCGGCTATCCCGATCTGGCGTCCATCCTCGCGAATGCGCCGGGCGGCACCGTGATCTATACCTGCGGCCCGAGCGCGATGATCGACGCGGTTGCGGCGGAGTTCTCCGCGCACGACCATCTCGGCGGTCTGCATTTCGAACGCTTCTCGGCCAGCGGGCCCGTGGACACCAGTGGCGATTCGTTCGAGGTGGAACTACGACGAACCGGTGCCACGTTCACCGTCCCCGAAGGAGTCAACATCCTGGACGAGGTGCGAAAAGTGCTCCCCGATCAGCCTTTCTCCTGCGAGGAGGGGTATTGCGGCGAATGCGAGACAAAGGTACTGGACGGCGAGCCCGACCACCGCGACGACTACCTGACTCCCGACGAGCAGGACAACGGCGACATGATGATGATCTGCGTGAGCCGCTGCAAGGGAAGACAACTCGTACTCGATCTGTGATCATACGGCGTCGATCCAGCGAACAGATGCTCTGGATCGTCGCCGTTTTCTTTGTGCCGGGGAGAGAATCGTGAGCATCTTTCCCCTCCCTCATCGAACTGGTCATCTTCGCCACCGCGACCACCCATTTGCGGCCTGTCGAGGACCAAATGGTTCTCCGCTGCGCCGGTGGCGATGTCGGTGACCACCATCAGTGTGTACCTGTGTTTGCCGACCGCGTTGCCGCGCTCGTGTCCGACCGGGTCGACGGAATTTTCGATGAGTCAACGCCGCGTATAGACACGTCGCCGCGACGTCAGATACTCTAGTAATCAATATTCTAGCAATCGTGCATGAGGAGTTTGCGGTGACAGATCGAGCGGACACAACAACCTGCCCCGCCGCCACATTCGATGACCTGCTAGCGCTGCGCCCCGACGTCGTTCGGTGTCCCTACGGCGCATACGCCGCCCAGCGCCACAGCGACCCGGTCTCATACAATGAGCAGTTGGGCGCGTGGATTGTCACGCGGCACGAAGACGTTCTGGATGTGTTGCGTGATGCCACCCGGTTCTCGAACCGTATGGCCAGCGGGCCCAGTTCGGTATCAGGTATCGCCCAGCAGATACTGCAGAATGCCGATCTCCCGGAGCGCACCCGGCAACAGGCGGCCCGGCGCATCGAACTGAGCAAATCGCGCGTCCTCCTGTTCTCCGATCCGCCCTTGCACAAGCGTCAGCGTTCACTTGTCAATGCCGCTTTCACGCCTCGCCGGGTAGCAGAACTCGACGGCGCAGTGAAAGAGCTGACCAACCAGCTCATCGACAACTTCGCCACTGACGGGCCCACCGACGTCGTCGCCGGCTTCAGCATGCCCATTCCGATGACGGTGATCGCGACCCTACTGGGTGTGCCGCCGTCACATATGGCGACCTTCAAGGAGTGGTCCAACGCCTTCACACGTGGCGTCGGCGCACTCTCTCACGACATGGATGCGATCATCGAGATCTTCGACCAGGTCGACGCTTTCTACGACTACTTCACCGAGGAACTCGATCGCCGGCGCGAGCATCCTGTCGATGACCTCTTGAGCGACCTGCTGGCGGCGCGACTCGATGGCGAAGATCCCCTGACTCTCGCCGAGCTACTCCAGATGCTGGTGCAATTCCTGGTCGCCGGCAACGAAACGACGACCAACCTGCTGACCAGTGCACTCTGGATGCTCGCCAAGGATCCCGCGTTGCAGGAATCCCTGCGTGAGGATCCCGAAAAGATCACGAACTTCCTCGATGAGGTGCTCCGCCTGGAACCGCCTGTACAGGGAATCTGGCGGGTCGCCGTCGAGGATGTGGAGGTCGGAGGTACCCGCATTCCTGCCGATAGTCTGATTTACCTGGTTACCGGCTCAGCCAACCGCGATCAAGCGGTGTACAGCGAGCCCGACGCACTCGATCTCGACAATGCGCGTGCCCGCCATCTGACGTTCGGCCGCGGCGAGCACTCCTGCTTGGGAATGAACTTGGCCAAGATGGAGTCCAAGGCAGCGCTGTCGGTTCTGTTGGAACGTTGCCATTCCATTGCTCTGGCCGATCCCGACCAGGAAGTGACGTTCCACCGGAGTTTCGTGCTTCACGGCATCGAATCGCTTTCGATCACCTTCTCTCCGCCCTCGCGCTGACTGTCAGCGACGAGTCTGCCCTACAGATCAAACGACAGTGCGAGTCCCATCCGGGACTCGCACTGTCGTTTGCGTGCTGACAGAATTGGACTTCTCACAGAACCAGCTCGATCAACACGAAGAGCATCTCTAAGGTGCAACTATCCCACACCCGCACGGTGACCGCCGCGGCGTTCGACGACCGTAACCTCCTCGCCGCGGCCGGCCTGATCCTGGTACTCGGGTTGGCGCAGCACGGCGGCCTCGCTGACCTGGCGGACGAGCATCTGACGATGCCTACGGTCTTCGACCGCCCGTAAGCACCGTCGACGCTCCTACGCTCACCGGGTGGGGTGTTGGTGCGGGCAGATTCCGCCATCGGCGCGCGCCGAGGTCGCCGAGATCGACTTCACCGCATTCACCCGCCTTGCATCCGAACGAACACCGGGCCGGTTGGTGGTGCGCCGCATCCCCGACCTGAATCCCCGGTCGACCGACGGGCAGGGCACGATGTTCGACACCTGGCGGTTCACCGACCTGACGGCTTCCGCGCTCGCGCACCGGCCGTCGGGTCGGTTCGCCGCCAACAGCCCCTGGCTGGTGCTGGCGGTGATGGCGTTCAATCTCACCCGCGCCGCCGCCACCTCACCGGCACGCGGCCGGCCACAGCAACGACCGCCACCATCCGCCGGACCCTGATCTCGGTGCCGGCGCGGATCGCGTCCTCGGCCCGCCGGCTCACCCTGCACCTGCCGCGGCACTGGCCCTGGGAAACCGAATGGAACCACCTCAGTGGAACAACCCGACACCAGGTCGGGCGGTCACCCCCACCCTGACAGCCCATTAACGCCCGCAACCGAACTCAGCACTCAACCCACGGCGATCGGGTGGATCGAGGTTTATCTATCGCAGCTACGTGATCGCTGCTCCCCGCTTCACGCCGTCGCGGTTTCCGTCGCGTTTGCTCGCGTGAGGACGCTGACCAGGTTCGCGGAACCATCCACCCGAATGTGATCCCCGTCGTGGATGACCCTCGTCCCGCTCTCCGTGCCGATCACGAAGGGAATGCCCAGTTCGCGGGCAACCACCGCCCCGTGACTTGCCGACCCACCGATGTCGATGACGAGGGCCTCGGCCAGCGCCATCAGGGGAGCCCAGCTCGGATCGGTGAACCGACACACCAGGACATCGCCGGCGTCGAGTTCGATTTCCTGATCCGGGTCGACCACAACACGCGCCCGACCCTCCACGCTACCGCCGCCGCTCGCAGCCCCGGACAATTCGGTGACATCGTCGACACCGACGTCGACCTTGAGCGGTTCCGGCATGCCCCGGAACGCGACGGGAAGCACCATTGCCTTGTACTCGTCGCGTGTTGCGCGGCGAACCTCGACGATCTCTTGCACATTCGGTATGCGTCCGCTGGCCAGTTCCTGACATTCCTCGACCGTGAAGAAGAAGATGTCGTCGATTTGCCGGAGTACGCCGCGTTCCACAAGTTGAGCACCGAGGTTGCGAGCCGCTGCCCGGGCGGTGTCAATTGCCATGAGGTACGCCGCCTTCCCGACCTGCAGCGTCCGGATGATATTTCGCATCCGACGCACCAACCAACGCGTCGCCGGACGGCGAGACCATGGAGTCGCGGCGAGAAGGCGGCGTTCCGCCTCGATGCCGACTTCCTGGGCTCGCGCTGCACGCACCGCGGGTCGTTCGGACCGCTGAGCGTATGCCGCCGCCAATGCACGGATGGGTGCGGGGTTCTCACGCCACACCGTGGTGTAGGGATTTCCTTCATTCGGTCCGTGGTAGCCCCAAGCCTCGAGGAACTCGCCCTCGGTCAGCTCGCCCTGACCCAATCGCCAGAGGTCGTCAGCCATCCTCGTCTCGTTGACATCTCCCACTCCCGACAGCAGTTGATCGACAAGTGTTGCATCTCCGGCCTTCTCGGCCGCTTGTGCCACCGCGCTCTGTGCGCCTTGAAACACGAACCGCCATACACAGTGGACGGAGAAGATACGCTGAAACTGCTCGCGTGCTTGCACCAAATCGTCGATGGGCTCGTTGCTCGACTGTTCCCGCGGGAAGACCGACGCCACCCATCGCTCGTACATCTCGTCGTGCAGAGACTTCAACCTCGGGCCGGTCCGCAGCAGGGCGTATGGCGCCTTGAACACGAGCACGGGAACACGGGCGTAGCTCGACTTGAACCGCGGCGCATCCGGTCGGACACTTCCCATGAGGTCACGCTCGAAGTCGTCGGCATCGACTCCAGGCAGCGCCGACATGATCTTCTTGATTGCGTCGACGTTCAGTGCCTGCCTCCCGTAGAAGCAGGACAGGCCGCGGTCGTTTACGTCCGGAGAGACAGTGACCTTCTTCTTCGGTAGCACGCCGAATGCGTACATCGAGTAGAGCCAACCCAGCTCCGCTGACCGCTCCCACAAACTCCAGCACATGGGTGACATGACCTCCGGGCATGCCTCGCCCAGGTTGGTGCTGGTCCAATACCGGTCAGGTTCAGATGTTCCGCGAATCGGGTCGGTAACGGTGGTGTACAAAAGCTTCTCCTCATCGTGAGCGCCGATGCTGCCGTGCCGACGAAGGCCGGGACAGCCTTGGAGGCAGCACCCTCCGACACGGTGATGCCGCACGTTTCTGCGGCAACAAGTGACGGGCACCACAATTAAACTCTACTATTGGACTATAGTGCAATAGATTGTCGAGCAGAATATGACGGCCCCACGCTTCTCCGACATATCTTCGTACCGATGCCGCCAGGCGTGACGTGCGCTTCTCGGCATGCATCGCGCATGTTTCCGACGTGGGATCCGCTCCGCGACAGTTCATTCGACAGCACTCATGGGCCGGCGCGGGCGGGGATCGGCGCTCTTCTCCCCCGCGGATACTCTAACATTAGACTATTATTGGTTGTGCAATTCCCGGGTGCGAGCGGACGCACTGTGCACAAGTGCCGATGCGCCGCCGACAGGCACCCCGGCCGAGGTTCCGCGATCGCCCACGAGGGCGGCGCGCATTCTGACAGGACTCCCAGTGACCACTTCCCGCACACACCTCACGTCCGACGCCGGCGTCTTGACCATCTCCGTGGCGACCGCCGCGCGAGGCACTTCCCTCTCGGCCATGGGTCTCGCCCAGGGCATCGACGCACTGCACGGCGCGGGGCCCGACGACATCGGCGCCGGTCGTGGCCGCCGTGAACGGTTGGGCCGCGGGTGCAGGCATGAGTATCGTGCTCCACTCCGACATCGCACTCGGCACCCCATCCACCAAGCTACGGCCGGCATACCCGTCGATCGGCTTCACACCGGATGGTGGGATGTCGTGGACCCTTCCGCGGGCCGTCGGGCCGGCACGAGCACGCGAGATCCTCCTCACCGACGCCGTCCTGAATGCCGACGAAGCAGTTCGCCTCGGCATCCTCAGCCGCCTCGTACCCGAGGAGGAATTGCAGGACGAGGCAATGCGGGTAGCCAGATCGCTCGTGAGCGGCCCCACCGCCGCCTACGCGCGCATTCGGGAGCTCCTTGCCGAGTCCGCCGACCGGCCCCTGGTCGAACAACTCGACGCGGAAGCGGCAGCGATCGCCGTCGCGGCGAACAGTCCTACCGGCATCGAAGGGGTCAACGCGTTCATCGAGAAGCGCGCCCCCGATTTCGATGTCGTCGCGCGTCGCTGACCGGCCCGTCGCATCCACGGACGATATGTCGCATCAACGACAGTCGAAACCTAGACTTTATTGTGGTCTATGTCATAGAGTCGACCCAGCGACGGCCACTATCTGAGTCGTGTCACTCCGCGAACCCGCTCATGGCCGAAGCCCACAATCCGCCGTGCCACAGAGAGGCGCAGTAATGGTTTCCACGCCGCCGCAAGGCTCCATACAACGGGCCACGCCCACCGAGAGTAGCGAGAAGTCCTCGTTCGACGGGATCACGTCGAGAGGCAAGTTGATCATTGCGGCCGTGGTTGTCATCGCCATCATCGCCGCCCTGATCATCACCTCGATCCGGCAGGGTCCCGTCCTCGGAAGCGCCGACTTCACAATAGATCCCGAGTTCGGGATCCCCACCCCGCCGCACAACACGCCGTACATGTCGACGAACAACATCATCGCTACCGTCTGCATGACTGCGGTCGGACTCATCGGCGTCGGCCTGGGAATCCGCGAGATCCGGCGAACCGGGTCGCTGCTCCCGCTGTTGCTCGCACTCAGCGGGGCGGTGATCTGCATACCCGAGGTGTTCTACGACGTCATCGGTGCCGTGTACTTCCCCTGGAGCGAATCGAACCACGCCTACACCATCCTCGGCCGTGAAATGCCCTGGTGGATCGTCGCAGGATGGTTCGGATACGGCGCCTTCATGATCTTCATCTACAAGCTGCTCGAGAGTAACCCTCGCACCAAGATGATCTGGTTGATGTGGGCGGGCGCAGCCGCCAGTTCCGTTGTGTTCGAAGAGATTCTATTGAGAATGGGGGTCTACCACTACTACGGTAACCAGCCGCTCGTCATCATCTCGCAACTGCCGTGGTGGTGGATTCCGTGCAACTCGGTCGGCGTGTTCCTGGCCGCAGCGATCGCCTACCGCTACCGCGAGCAGTTGCGCGGATGGAAGTCGATATCGATGCTCCTGATCACTCCCCTGTCCGTCACCGCCGTCTACGGTTTCATCGCGATGCCGTCCTGGATCGCCGTCAACGGCAACTATCCCTGGCTTCCCACACAATTGCTCGGCATGGTGACCATCGCATTCGGTGTGGCGGTATTTGCATTCATCCTCGACACCCTGCTCGGTCGGCCGCCATTCCGGCCCAACTACATTCCTCCTCGAGTTCCCGCGGAAGGCGGAGTGGAGGCGCAACGGTAAGCGCCGCATCGCCGGCGGGCCCATCCCGTGCCACCGTAACTCGGTGTCGAAAGCCCCTGATCACGCGCCGGTCCCAACGGATCGGCGTGTGTCATGCGTGTTCGACCGGTTCCCTATGAGGTCTCGATGAATCTCTTGTACAACTTTCCGTTGTCACCCCGCGGGAGGCTCTCTACGACGATGACGCGCCGCGGGCACTTGTAGCCGGCAAGTTTCGATCGGCAGTATGCGCTGAGTGTCGACTCGGTCTGCGTCACGTTCCGAAATCCCTCCCGCAGTACGACATACGCAGCAACGATCTCGCCGTATTCGGTGTCCGGAAGGCCGACGACCGCGACGTCGGAGACCATGGGGTGCAGCAGCAGAAGATCTTCGACCTCTTGCGGATAGATATTGACACCGCCCGAAATTATGAGCTGACTTCTCCGGCCGGTCAGGTAGAGGTAGCCGTCGCTGTCGAGATGGCCGACGTCCCCCACGGTCTGCCATCCCCCGTCCCGGGGTTGTTGCTCGTCGTCGTTGTACGCGAACCGGGGAGTGCCTTCGAACCAGACGGTTCCGTCCCGGCCGACGGGGCATTCCCTTTCGTCGTCGTCGGTGATGTGAATCGTGCCGACGAGTGCTCTGCCGACCGAACCGGGGCGCGCCAGCGCTTCGTCCGGCCCGATGTGACAATTACCGTAACTCTCCGATGCTCCGTAGAGTTCGTGGAGCACCGGCCCCCACCAATTCATGATCCGGAGCTTGAGTTCCGGCGGGCACGGCGCGGCTCCGGTTATCGCGACCTTCAGGCTGGACATATCGGCGGAACTCTTGACCGTTTCCGGAAGTCGATCCAGACGGATCAGCATCGTCGGGACGAACTGCGCGTGGGTGACCCGATGCTCGGTGATTGCCTGCAGCGCCTGCATCGGATCAAATCGTTCCATGCACACGACGGTCCCGCCGAGCTGAGTGATCGCGAGGACGAATCTGAAGGGGGCGGTGTGGTAGATCGGCGCCGGGGACAGATAGACGGTGTCGATATCGAAGTCGAACAACTCCGTGTATCTACCGAGATGAGGTGGTGCCTCGGCGGGATGGACGACCGGTGCGGAATGCCGTATCGCCTTGGGAGTGCCCGTCGTCCCCGCACTGAACATCACGCGGCCACCGAGTTGCTCGTCCGGCAGTTCTGTTGCGGAAACTGCTGACAGCAAGGCTGTTTCGTAGTCTTCGACGTTTCCGAGCCCACCGGGAGCGCCCTCCACGTCGCCACCCAACACCAAGATCGTCTCGACCTCAGGCAGGCGTCGATTTACCGCTGCCCGCACTGCCTCGAGACAGTCCCGAGACGTGATGACGACCCGCGCGTCGCACGCACCGAGGACTGCACCGAGCTCGTCGCCACCCAGGTGCCAATTGACGGGCGCGATGTCGAATCCTGCGCGGACAGTCGCCCAGATGACCTCCGCCCACTCGATCCTGTTCTCGGCAACGACTGCGACGGTGTCGCCGGCACACAAACCCCGGCTCCTCAGCAGTACGGCAAGAGACGTCGACCGCCGATCAAGCTCTCGATAACTGATCCGAGCCCCGGAACCGGCCATGATCATTGCAGAGCGCTCGGGATGTGATCGCGCGAAAGTTCCTGGATAGCCCACTTACGTTGCTCCACTTCTCGGGACGGCACTTGACGGTAGACCTCGCCCCACTACTCTATACTTCGATTATCTACCACAAGCGTATTCTCGCCGATCGGCACGCACCTCCAGGACAGGACACCGCATGGACATCGCACACACCGCCGCACTGGTCACCGGAGCGGCCTCGGGCCTCGGTGCCGCCACCGCCAAGCGTCTCGCCGGCGCCGGAGCCACCGTGTTCGGACTNGACCTGCAGCAGTCNATCGAACGCGCCGGCGACAACGTCCCCGACGGTGTCACCCTCCTCGCCACCGACGTCACCAGCGGCGACGAGGTCCAGGCCGCGATCGAGAAGATCGTCGAGTCGGGTGTGCCGCTGCGCATCGTCGTCAACTGCGCCGGCGTCGGCTGGGCCNG